>NZ_CP102773.1:0-300000 GCF_026020075.1 Bosea sp. NBC_00550 | reverse complement strand
TAGCTTCTGTGGCGTCGTCGGCTTCCGCCCGAGTCCCGGTCGCGTCGCCCGCGATCCCGGCACGACGCCGGGCAGCCTGCTTGGCGCCGAAGGACCGATGGCGCGCAATATCGCCGATGCGGCACTCTTTCTCGACGCGCTCGCCGGCGAGAATGCCGATGATCCGATCTCCCTGCCGCGCCTGCCCGAAAGCTTCCTCTCGGCCGCTCTTGCGCCAATCAAGCCGCGCAAGATCGCCTTCAGTGCCGATCTGGGCATCACGCCGGTCGATCCGGAGGTTGCCGCGATCTGCCGGGCTGCTGCCGGGAAGCTGGCTGGGGAGGGCGTCATCGTCGAGGAGGCGCATCCGGATTTTTCCGGCGTGCATGAAACCTTCCAGACCCTGCGCGCCCATTTCTTCGCCGCCAGCCACGGCCAGAAGCTGCGCGACTATCCGCATATGCTGAAGCCGGAGATGATCTGGAACGTCGAGAAGGGGCTGAAGCTCGGCATGGCCGAGCTGATCGATGCCGATGCGAAGCGCGCCGAGCTGATCGTCCGGACGCTCGCATTCTTCGACGATTACGACCTGTTGCTGACGCCGGCGGCAATTGTTCCGCCGTTTCCCAACGAGCTGCCCTATGTCGAGGAGTGCGCGGGGCTGAAGTTCGAGACCTATATGGACTGGCTCGCCATAGCTTATGCCATCACGCTCACTACGGCGCCGGCCCTGTCCATGCCGTGTGGCTTCACCGCAGAGGGTCTTCCGGTGGGCATGCAGGTGGTGGCCCGGCCGCGGGGCGAGCTTGAGCAGCTTTCCTATGCGAGCTTCCTTGAAGAAGTTTTCGGTGTCGTCCTCGCGCGCCCAATTGCCCCCCGTTGAAGCTGCATTTTTCTGGGCATTGCCGATCCTGATTCAATAAAATCTCACGGGTCTTTATCGACGTGTCGCAGCGATTTCGTCCGAAAGCGCAATCGGTTGGCTCCTCTATGCTGGTGCTCACGCAGTCTTGAAATCACCGAACCGACGTCGATAGGTTTCGAGATAGGCTTCCCGCGATGGAATGATGTGGTCCACTGCAAGCCTGACAAGGTTCTCCCGGTCGGATGTCTCTAGATAGTGTACGATTTTTGCGTGTTCTTCGATTGCTCGCCGCAATAGCTTTGGATCACCCACCGTGAGCGAACGGGCGATATGTGCCTTAAGTGCAAAATGCTGTATGGCATCGGCGAGATGAGGGTTGCCGCAGGCCGCAAAGAAGGTCTTGTGGAACAGCAGATTGAGGCGGAACACATTGGCAAGGTCGCCGGCATCGGCGGCTTTGCTGTGCCGCTCCTGAATATCCTTCAGATGTTTGACGACATCGGGTTGAGCCGGCAGCGGGATCAGCTCGGCCGCTTTGCCTTCCAGCAGCTCTCGCACGGCGTAGATATTGATGACGTCTTCCGGCAGCAGGTCGCGCACGGTCGCGCCCTTGTTCTTCTGCCGAATGATCAGGCCGATGGTCTCTAGCTCCATTAGGACCTGTCGGATGACGTGTCGGTTGACCCCGAAGCGAAGTGCCAGCTCCTCCTCGATCAGTCGCTCTCGAGGCATGATGCGCCCGAGCGCGATGTCCTCTTCGAGCCTGTTAGTGATCGTGCGGGGGTCGGAAACCACCGCATCCTTCGCCTTCGCTACCGCCATGCCCCTCTCGCCATAATTCCCGCACCGTTCCTCACGAGGCGCGACGCACGAATTTCATTGCGCCAGAAAACAGTCTAGCACAGAACAACGGGCAATCAAGATAGTCTACAAAATCATCGACTGTATTGTTGACAATGTTTTGATCTGAAGCCAATTTGCTGAGCAGGATGTCGCAGCGGCGCGCCCACTAGCCGAAGACGCCGCCGACGATCGAGGAAGCAGATCGATGATCCTGAATGCCGACCTCCTCCTCGACGTGCGCGCCGAAACGGGCGAAGGCCCGGTCTGGAGCGTCGATACCCAATGCCTGTGGTGGACGGATATCCCGGGCAAACGCTTGCAACGGTTCGACCCCGCCAGCGGCGCGCACCGCATCTTCCCGATGCCTGGCCGCGTCGGCTGCTTCGCCCTGCGCGAGGCGGGCGGTCTCGTAATGGCCATGGAGCAGGGCTTCTGGACTTTCGATCCCGAGACCGGCGCGATTGCCCAATTATCCGCGCCCGAGGCGGGGCTTGCCGATCACCGGTTTAACGATGGGCGTTGTGACCCGGCGGGGCGTTTTGTCGCCGGTTCGATGAACGTGGCGCGGACGTCGTCTTCCGGACAGCTTTGGAGGCTCGATCCTAATGGCGACACGGTTCGTCTCGCCGGCGGCGTCACCGTCGCCAACGGCCTCGCCTTCAGCCCCGACGGCAAGCGCATGTACTGGGCCGACAGTCCGGCCGAGAGGGTCTATACCTTTGACTACGATCCGGGCACCGGCATGGCCAGCAACCAGCGTCTCTGGCTGGAGAAGGGCCCGGCGCCCGGCCGGCCCGATGGCGCGGCAGTCGATGCTGATGGCTGCTACTGGAGCGCGCGCTGGGTCGGCGGCGCCGTGGTGCGCTTCACGCCGGAAGGCAAGATGGACGGGATCATTCACTTACCCGTGAGCCGCGTGACGATGTGCGCCTTTGGCGGCCCGGATTTGCGGACGCTCTACATCACCACAGCGCGCGAGGGCATGACCACCGAGGAACTGGAGCGCGAGCCGCTGGCCGGCGGCATCTTCGTTGCCGAGCCCGGCGTCCAGGGCTTGCCGGAGCCAGCTTTCAAGGGCTGAGAGCCGTATATCCTAGCGCCCTGAGATCCACGAAAGGTGCCGCCATGCATGCCGCCGTCACGGAACTTCTCGGGCGCCGCGTCCGCCTCGGCCTTATCGGCGGTGGTGGTGCCTCTCTGATCGGCCCGGTCCATCGCATTGCGGCCCGCTTCGACGATTGCTTCGAGACGGTGGCGGGCGTGCTCTCGTCCAAGCCGGAGCGCGCGCTTGCCGAGGCGCAGGCGCTCGGCCTGCCGCGCGGCTATGCCGACATAGCGACCATGATCGCCGAGGAGGCGAAGCGGCCCGACGGCATCGATGCGGTTGCGATCATGACGCCGAACGACAGCCATCAGGCCTATGCCGAGATGGCGCTTGATGCCGGGCTCGACGTGATTTGCGACAAGCCCCTGACCAATGATTTGGAAAGCGCGCTCGCGCTGGTCGAGAAGGCGCGCTCGCGCGGGCTCGTCTTCAGCCTGACTCATAATTATTCCGGCTACCCGATGGTCCGCGAGGCACGCTGCGCCGTTGCCGAGAACGAGCTCGGCCCGCTCAGGATTGCCACCGTCTCCTATGTCCAGGGCTCGCTCGGCACGCGCGTCGAGGATAAGCCAGAGGCGATCTCGGACCGGCTGCGCTGGCGGCTCGATCCGGCGCGCGGGGGCTTGAGCCATGTCATGGGCGATATCGGCACGCATGCGCATCAACTGCTTTGCTTCGTGACCGGGCGACGGGTCGAGGCCGTGCTGGCCGATGTCGGCCCCGCGCTGCCGGACCGGGCGACGCATGACACCGCTTCGGTGATCTTGCGGCTCGAAGGCGGGGTGCGCGGTATGCTCTTCGCGACCAAGGCGGCGACTGGGGCCGAGAACGCGATATCGTTGGAAGCTTATGGCGAGGCCGGCGGACTGGCCTGGACGCAAGCGACGGCCAACGAATTGCGGGTGATGCGCAATGCGCGCCCGGCCGAGATTCGTACGCGCGGCCTGCCGACGCTACATCCCTATAGCCGTCGCGCGACGCGCATCCCGCCCGGTCATCCCGAAGCCTTCTTCGAAGCTTTCGCCAATATCTATTCAGATTTCGCTCTGCTGGTCGCGTCGCGGCGAGCCGGCAAGCCGGCCGATCCGTTCGCAATGCAGGCGCCGGGCGCAGTCGACGGAGCCGAGGGCTTGGCCTTTGTGGAGGCGTGCCTGGAATCGACCGCTACGGGCACCTGGGCCAAGGTGCCGCGGGTCTGAAAAGCCTCAACGTCATCCCGGCCGGAGCGTAGCGCAGACCCGGGATCCATGCCTGAATTGCGATTGGCTGCGTTCCGGCATGGATCCCGGGTCGACCTCCGGTCGCCCGGGATGACTAAGAGTGTACGATAAGCGCCTACGAGAACCGCGCTTCCGGATCGGGGATGACGCCCTGCTTCGCCAGGAAGTCGAGGTCGCAGCCTTCATCGGCCTGGAGCACGTGCTCGGAATAGAGCATGCCGTAGCCGCGCTCGTAATGCGGCGGTGGCGGAGTCCAGGCCTTGCGGCGCTCTTCCAGTTCCGCCTCGTCAACCAGCAGGTCGAGGACGCGGCCCTCTACATCGAGCGAGATCAGGTCGCCGTCGCGCACGAAGGCGAGGGGGCCGCCGACGCGGCTCTCCGGGCAGACGTGGAGGACGCAGGTGCCGTAGCTGGTGCCGCTCATGCGCGCGTCGGAGATGCGGACCATGTCGCGCACGCCCTGCTCCAGCAGCTTCTTTGGGATCGGCAGCATGCCCCATTCCGGCATCCCGGGCGCGCCGACTGGCCCGGCATCCTGCAGCACGAGTACGCTGTCGGCCGTCACCGGCAATTCGGGATCGTCGATGCGGGCGAGCATGTCCTTGAAGTTGGGGAAGACCACGGCCGGGCCTGTATGCTTCTGCAGTTTCGGATCGGCCGCGGCACGCTTGATCACGGCCCCGCGAGGGGCAAGGTTGCCGCGAATGACGACGAGGCCGCCGGCGCCGTAGACCGGGTTCTCGGAGGGCCGGATGACGTCGTCATTATAGACCTCAGCGCCCTCGATGTTCTCGCCTAGCGTCTTGCCGGTGACGGTCAGGCAGGAAAGGTCGAGATGGCCTTCCAGCCGCTTGAGCAGCGCGAGCAGCCCGCCGGCATAGAAGAAATCCTCCATCAGGTAGGAGCCGCTCGGCTGCACATTGCAGATCACCGGCACGGATTCGCTCGCCGCGGCGAAATCGTCGAGCGAGAGCTCGAGATCAAGCCGACGCGCCATCGCGATCAGGTGGATCAGCGAGTTGGTCGAGCCCGAGAGCGCCATGTCGGCGATGACTGCGTTGAGGAAGCTGGCGCGCGTCACCATCGCCTTCGGCCGCAGGTCCTCCCAGACCATCTCGACGATCCGGCGCCCGCACATCGAGGCCATTTGCGGATGGCGCGCATCGACCGCCGGGATCGAGCTCGCGCCCGGCAAGGTGAAGCCGAGCACGTCGACCAGGCTCGTCATGGTCGAGGCCGTGCCCATGGTGTTGCAGGTACCGGGCGAACGGGCCGTGCCCTCGCCGAAGGCACGCCAGGTCTTCTCGTCGATCTTGCCGGCGCGGAAATCGGCCAGCGCCTTCCAGGTGCTGGAGCCGGTGCCGAGATTCCAGTTCTCGCGGAAATGGCCGCGCAGCATCGCGCCCGCCGGCACGAAGATCGCCGGGATGTTCATCGAAGCAGCGCCCATGATCAGGCCGGGCGTGGTCTTGTCGCAGCCTCCTAACAGCACGACGCCGTCGATCGGATGCGAGCGCAGGATCTCCTCGGCGTCCATGGCGAGGAGGTTGCGGTATATGAGCGTGCTCGGGCGGACATAGGTCTCGCCGACGCTGAGCGTCGGCATCACCACCGGGAAGCCGCCCTCTTGCCAGATGCCGCGCTTGATCTCCTCGATCCGCTGCGGGAAATGCGTATGGCAGCTATTCAGGTCGGACCAGGTGCTCAGGATGCCGATCACCGGCTTTCCCTGAAAATCCTCGCTCGCATAGCCCATCTGCTTGGTGCGGTAGGATTTGTGGTTGCCGGGCTGGCCCGATGCGCCGAACCATTTCTGGCTCCTGAGGTCCTTGAGCTCAATTTTCCTGGTCATTCCGTGCCGTCGCGAGGTGAGGGAGGGCCGATGCGGCGGCGGGCCTGTTCGTCCCGGCGCGCCTGTCGCCCTGCCGCTTCGCTCATCGTCAGACCGGCCGGGCAGTCTCACTAAGGGCGTGCCTCTCGATATTGTCAACAAGATAGTTGACTATGATGGCACCATCAACGAAGCTGCCGCCAACAGAACAGGAGATGGCGCTTTGCAACGACCATCGGCTCGGGAGGAGGCGGATTTGCCAGGGACCGGCAGGGTAGCCGGTGCCGCTTCGCATGGCTGCACCCCGCCTATTTGCGCCGGCGCGTAAGGCGGGGCGATGTACGACCAGTATTTCGACTTCAGCTCGGTCTTCGCAGCGTTCGATCAGCTTATGGTCGGCTCCGCCCTGACGCTGCAACTGACCGTTCAGGCGGTCATTCTCGGCATGATCGTCGCGATCGTCGGCGCCTGGGCCAAGACCAGTGGCCCGAGCTGGGCCAAGGCCGTGGTCAATGTCTATGTCGAGGTGATCCGCAACACTCCGTTCCTGCTGCAGCTCTATTTCTTCTTCTTCGGCCTGCCGGCGCTCGGCTTCCGGCTGACGCCGAACCAGGCGGCGCTCCTGACCATGGTGATCAATCTCGGCGCCTATGCCACCGAGATCGTGCGCGCCGGTATCGAGGCGATCTCGCATGGCCAGACCGAGGCCGGCAAGGCGCTCGGCTTCCGGCCCCTGCAGATCTTCCGGCTGATCATCCTGCCGCCGGCCCTGCGCATCATCTACCAGCCGCTCGCCGGCCAATTCACCATGGTGCTGCTCGGCTCCAGCGTGGTCTCGGCGATCTCGGCGAACGAGCTGACCTCGGTGGCGAACTCGATCCAGGCCGCCAATTTCAAGACATTCGAGACCTATCTCGTCGTCACTTTCATCTACCTGATCATGGTGCTCGTCTTCCGGGCGCTGTTCAACGTCATCTACCTGCGCAGCTTCGGCAGCAACGGCCAGTGGCAGCGGGTCCCCGGCTTATGATCCGGGACCTCAACATCAACGATTTCATTTACATGCTGAGCGCCGCGCGCTGGACGCTGCTGCTCTCGGTGCTGGCGATCGCCGGCGGCGGCGTGGTCGGCGCCGGCATCCTGGCGGCAAGACTGTCGCGGCTGAAGCTCGTGCGCGCTGTCGCTTTCGGCTACATCCAGTTCCTCCAGGCGACGCCGCTGCTGATGCAGCTTTTTCTGGTCTTCTTCGGCGGCACGCTGATCGGCATCCGCTTCGATCCCTGGACCGCCGCGCTGATCGCCTTCAGCCTGCACGCCTCGGCCTTTCTCGGCGACATTTGGTACGGCAGCGTCGAGGCAGTGCCGCGCAGCCAGTGGGAGGGCGCATATTCGGTGGCGCTGACGCGGCCAAAAACTTTCCGGCTGGTGATCGCGCCGCAGGCGCTGCGCATCGCGATTCCGCCAACCGTCGGCTTCCTCGTCCAGCTGATCAAGGGCACCTCGCTCGCCTCGATCATCGGCTTCGTCGAACTCGTCCGCGCCGGGCAGTTCATCAACAACTCCACGCTGAAGCCGCTCTTCGTCTACGGTTTCGTAGCCTGCGTCTTCTTCGTGATCTGCTGGCCTTTGTCGAAGTGGAGTCAGAGCCTCGAGGCCCGGTTGGCCAAGGGCAACGCACGCTAGGCGAAACAAGAAAACAACGCCTTGGGACACGAAACGACGGGAGGACTAACAATGCTCAGGAAAGCACTTATCGGAGTCTCGATGGCCGCCGCCGCCATGCTGGCGACGGCATCCGCCAGGGCGCAGACGGTCGACGAGATCGTGAAGCGCGGCGAGATCGTCATCGGCATCGATCTCACCAACCCGCCTTGGGGCTTCCTCGACGAGAAGCAGGAGCCGACCGGGTTCGATCCTGCCTATGCCAAGCTCGTGGCCGATAAAATGGGTGTGAGGCTGAAGATCGAGCGGGTGAACAGCCCGGGCCGCATCCCCTTCCTGCAGAGCGGGCGCATCGACATGGTGCTCTCGACCCTCTCGATCACCGCCGAGCGCGCCAAGCAGGTCTGGTTCACCTCGCCCTACGCGCCGAACCCGCTGATCCTGATCGCCCCGAAGAGCACGCCCTTCACCTCGATGGCCGAGCTCAAGGGCAAGCGTATCGCGGTGCCGCGCGGCAGCCCGCAGGACATCACCGTGACGCGCGACGCGGTCGGCGCCGAGATCCTGCGCTTCGAGGACGATGCCAGCGTGCAGCAGGCGCTCCTGACCGGCCAGGCCGATTTCATCGGCGGCGGCCTTCTGACCCCGTCCGCGCTCAACAAGATGAGCCCGGGCAAGGACTATGAGGGCAAGTTCACGCTGAACGCCCTCTACATGGGCATGGCGGTGAAGAAGGGGAACGCCGACCTGCTGCAGTTCCTCAACACCTTCGTCTTCCTGACCAAGCAGAGCGGCGAGATCGACACGCTCACCCGCAAGTTCCTGAACGTGCCGGTCGGCGACCTGCCGGTGTTCTGAGCGGCGACGCTTCGCATCCATGACGATCACCCGGCGCGCTTAAGCGCGCCGGGTTTGCCACGAAAGACCCCGCCATGCGCACGATCAAGGGACCGGGCCTGTTCATCGCCCAGTTCATCGATGCCAACGAGCAGCTCTCGACGCTCGACGGCATGTGCGCCTGGGCGGCCGGGCTCGGCTTCAGGGGGCTGCAGGTCCCGACCTGGCAGAGCCACATGTTCGACCTCGCCAGGGCGGCCGAGAGCCAAACCTATTGCGACGAATTTCTGGGCACGCTGGCCAAGCACGGGCTCGAGCTCACCGAGCTGACCTGCCAGCGCCATGGCCATTTGCTGGCGGTCCATCCGGCTTATGACGCGACGGTTGACGGCTTTGCGCCGGCAGCGGTGCGGAACAAACCGGAAGCGCGGGCTGAATGGGCGAAGAACCAGCTCCTGCTTGCCGCCAAGGCGGCGCGCCGGCTCGGCGTCGACAGGATCGTCAGCTTCAGCGGCTCGCTGCTCTGGCCCTATTTCTATCCCTATCCCCCGGCGCCCGAGGGGCTGCTCGATGCAGGCTTCCGCGAGCTGGCGCGGCGCTGGCGGCCGATCCTGGACGCCTATGGCGCTGATGGCATCGAGCTCTGCTTCGAACTGCATCCGTCCGAAGACCTCCATGACGGCGCGACCTTCGAGCGCTTCCTGGCGCTCCTTGGCGGGCATCCGCGCTGCAACCTGCTCTATGATCCGAGCCATTTCCTGCTGCAGCACATGGATTATCTCGGCTTTATCGAGATCTACCATGAGCGGATCAAGGCCTTCCACGTGAAGGACGCCGAGTTCCGGATGTCCGCACGCAGCGGCGTCTATGGCGGCTACCAGGACTGGGCCAGGAGGCCCGGCCGCTTCCGTAGCCCCGGCGACGGGCAGATCGATTTCCGGTCGATCTTCTCGCTGCTCACCGCCCATGACTACGATGGCTGGGCCTGCCTGGAATGGGAATGCTACCTAAAGGAGCGTTATCGCGGCGCCGCCGAGGGTGCGGCCTTCATCGCCGATCACATCATCCCCGTGACCGAAGCAGCCTTCGACGCGCCGATGCGCCCGGCCGTCGACGAGGCGCGGATCGACGCCGTCCTGGGCCTGCGAAAGCCGCCGCGATGACGAAGCCGGTCGTAATGCTCGACCCGCATCCGCGCCTGCGCGAGCGCATTCTCGACGCCGGGCAATGGCGGCGCCTGAACGAGATGGCAGAGGTCATCGAGGATACGGCCGCGCCGATGTCCGACGCGGTGGTCGAGCGCTGGCTGCCGGAGACGGTCGCAATCATCGGCCAGGCGCCGCTGCCGGCCGAGCGGATCGCGCGGGCGCCCAAGCTGCGAGCGCTGATCAATGTCGAGGGCAATTTCTACCAGAACGTCGATTACCCTGCGTGCTTCGGGCGCGGCATCTCCGTGCTCTCGATCGCGCCCGCCTTCGCCGTTCCCGTGGCGGAGATGTCGCTGGCTCTTGCGCTCGATCTGGCGCGTGGCGTCACTGCCGCCGATGCCTCGATGCGTGCGGGCGGCGAGCTTTACGGCTCCGCCGGCAATGCCGGGGCCGTGCTGCTGAGCGGCGCGCGGGTCGGGATCATCGGCTACGGCAATATCGGCCGGGCGCTGCGCAAGCTGCTCGCCGGCTTCGCCGCGCATGTGCAGATCCATGACCCCTGGTTGCCGGACAATGTCCTGCGCGAGGAGCAGGCCGAACCGGTTTCGCTGGAGACGCTGCTCGCGACCTCCCAATTCATCTTCATCCTTGCCGGCGTGACCTCGGAAAACCAGGGCTTCCTTGGGCGCAAGGAGCTGGAGCTGATCGCGCCGGACAGCATCGTCGTGCTCGCGAGCCGGGCAGGTGTGATCGATTTCGATGCCTTCGCCGCGCTCGCCGATGCCGGGCGTTTTCGCGCCGCCAGCGACGTGTTCCCGACTGAACCTTTGCCCGCCGACAGCCTCATCCGCAGCAGCCGCCTGCTGCTCTCGCCGCACCGGGCCGGCGGCATGCCGGCGTCAATGCGCATGATCGGCGAGATGGTGCTCGACGATCTCGGCCTGATCCTGCGCGGCCTGCCGCCGGTGCGGCTCCAGCCGGCGCGGCGCGAGACCATCCTGAAGCTGCGCAGCCCGCCGGCACAGAGCTACCTCAAGCCCGCCGCGACGGCCTGAGCCGAACTCGTTTCCGTTCCCCAACCTCCTGAAAGTACTGCCATGACCAAGACCCTGCTTTCTGCCCTGATCGGCAAGGCCGCGCCGTTGATCCCGGTGCTCCATGTCGAGAATCCCGAGCATGCCGTGCCGCTAGCCGAGGCGCTGGTCAGCGCGGGCGTGATGGCGCTGGAGGTGACGCTGCGCACCGAGGCGGCCCCGGAGGTGATCGCGCGGATGCGCAAGGCCGTGCCGCAGGCGATCGTCGGCGCCGGCACTGTCACCAAACCCGAGCAACTGGCGAAGGTCCGCGATGCGGGGGCGCTCTTCGCTGTCAGCCCGGCGCTGACCGAGCGCCTCGCCCTGGCGTCCGAGAAGGTCGATATCCCGCTCGTCCCCGGCGCGGTGACGCCGTCGGAAATGCTGGCCGCGCGCGAATACGGCTTCCATGAGCTTAAGTTCTTCCCGGCCGACCTGATGGGCGGCACGGCGATGCTGAAGCACGTCCTGCCGCTCTATCCCGATATCCGCTTCTGCCCGACTGGCGGCATCAGCGACGGTAATGTCATGAGCTATCTCGAACTCGCCAATTGCTTCGCCGCCGGCGGCGCCTGGCTCGCCCCGCGCGATCTGATCGAGGCGGCGGATTGGGCTGAGATCAATGCGCGCGCCAAGCGCGCCGTCGCGGTGGTCGCAAAGGGCTGAATTCGGAGCGAACGCACGACTGGCCGCATGCCGTCATGCTCGCCCTTATGGCGAGCACCCAAGGCTTCAGGAGCGCGTTCGAGAGCCAGGACATGGATGGGCGGGACAGGTCGACCATGACGACAGGAGTTCCGTCGCCCAAATCATCAACCAAATTGTTGACAAGATTTTCAACAGTCTCTAGGAGTCGCGGCGAGAGAGATGAGTGCCGCCCTACCAGCCTCCTACGAGGGGCCGCAGGCCACGCGATGCAAGCGATGGCACCGAACCGAGGATTCTCAGGAGGACATCATGAAAGCATCGCTGTTCCGAACGACCGGCCTGGCGCTCCTCGCGGCCTGTCTCGTCCACGCGCCGGCCCAGGCCGAGCCTCGCCTGACCGTGATTTCGCAATGGAGCGCCGGTGCCGAGGGCGCCGCCATGGACGCGTTTGGCAAGATGGTGACCGAGAAGGGCGTGAAATGGGAGCATAGCCCCGTTTCCGGCTTCACCACCGACATGATGAACAAGCTGCGCGCCGACATCATCGCGGGCAAGCCGCCGGCCGCCTCGCAGCTCAAGGGGCCTGAGATCAAGGCCTGGTCGGCGATCGGCGCCACCGTCAACCTCAACGACGTCGTCAAGGCGACCGACTACGAGAAGAACATCTCGGCCGACCTCGCCAAGATCCACAAGCCCAAGGGCGACTGGATCGCGCTGCCGCTGCAGATCTACCGCGTCAACACGCTCTTCGCCTCGAAGAAGGCGATGGACAAGGTCGGTGCCACCGAATTGCCCAAGACCTGGGACGAATTCAACGCGCTTGCCGCCAAGATGGCCGCCGCCGGCATCACGCCCGTCGCCCATGGCGGCATCGGCTGGGCCGATGCGATGTATTTCGAGCTGACGCTCGCCGGCATCTCGGCCGACGCCTATCGCAAGTCGATCATGGAACTCGACGACAAGGCCCTGCGCGGGCCTGAAGTGCTCGCCGCCTTCAAGCAGCTTCGCCAGCTCACCAAATGGATGAGCCCGTCCAATGCTGGCCAGCACTGGAGCGTCTTCCTGCCGGCGCTGATGAAGGGCGACTACGGCTTCCTGATGATGGGCGGCTGGGCTTCCGGCGTGCTGAAGAAGGGCAATTTCGAGGAGGGCAAGGACTTCCTCTGCGGCCCGACTCCGAACAATACCGGCAAGCCGGTCTTCGATATGAATGCCGACGGCATGATCTTCTGGGACACGAAGAATGCCGATCTCCTCGCCGGCCAGAAGGCGACCGCCCAGGTGGCGATGAGCAAGGAATTCGCCAGGACCTTCACCCAGATCAACGGCTCGATCCCGGTCCGCACCGATATCGACCTGTCGGATGCCGGCTTCCAGGATTGCCAGCGCGACGCCGCCAAGAACCTCTCCGGCGCCATCGCCGCCAACCAGGCGATCATGAGCCTCGGCCACAACATGGCCCAGACCAGCCCGGTGACGGCGGCGCTGCGCGATGTGCTGACCGAGTACGTCCATAACGACAAGATAATGCCGGAAGAGGCCCAGAAACGCCTCGCCGACGCCGTCGACACGGTGCGCTGAGCCCTCGACCCGTATCGCCATGAACCAAACCGCCACAACGATGCAGGCGGGGCAGACGCGCCCCGCCCGGACGGCGCCGCGCCGCTCCTGGCTCAGCGACGTCCCCGATCTGCTGACCCGAATCGTCGCCGGGCTGATCGCGGCCGCGGCGGTGAGCTATGTCGTCGGCTTCACGCTCTGGACGGTGGTGATCTCATTCACGGATTCGACGCTGCTGCCCGAATACAGCTTCGTCGGCTTCAAGCATTATTGGGCGCTGCTGCGCAGCCGGATCTGGCAGGTCGCCTATTTCAACCTGACGATCTACGGACTTGGCTTCATCCTCGGCGCGACGGGCCTCGGCCTGCTGCTGGCGATCCTGATCGACCAGAAGATCCGCGCCGAGAACCTGCTGCGCACCATCTACCTCTACCCGATGGCGCTGTCCTTCGTCGTCACCGGCACGGTCTGGGCCTGGCTGCTCAACCCGACCATCGGCGTCGAGCATTTCGTCCGTAGCCTCGGCTGGGAGCAGTTCAATTTCGGCTGGCTCGTCGATCGCGACATGGCGATCTACTGCGTGGTGATCGCGGCGATCTGGCAGGCTTCCGGCTTCGCCATGGCGCTGTTCCTGGCCGGCCTGCGCTCGCTCGACGGCGATCTCTACAAGGCCGCCGCGATCGACGGCGCCGGCCCGTCCCGGATGTATCTGCGCATCATGGTGCCGGCGATCTGGCCGATCGTCGTCTCGGTCCTGGTCATCCTGCTGCAGACCGCGATCAAGACCTATGATCTAGTGCGAGCGCTCACCGCCGGCGGCCCCGGGATCGCCACGACGCTGCCCACCAATGTCGTCTACGACTACATGTTCCAGCGCGGCCTGATGGGCGCCGGCTCGGCCGCCGCCGTGATGCTGCTGCTCTCGCTGCTCATCGTCCTGCTGCCCTATGCGATCCTCCAGCGCATGCGCGGCGGCAAGGGAGGCGGCCTTGGTTGAGGCCCGTTCTCTTTCGACCCGCGGCAGCCGAATCCTGCTCTACGTCGTCCTGATCGCCTTCGCGGCCTTCTATCTGACACCGCTGATCGTGGTGATCCTGAACTCGTTCCGCAGCTTCCAGGAGATCACCCAGACTTCGGTGCTCGGCTTCCCCAGGGAGTTCCGGTTCGACAATTGGGTCCAGGCCTGGGGCTCCTACTGCATCGCCGGCATCTGCTCGGGCATCAGCCCGTATATGTGGAACTCGCTGCTGATCGCGGTCCCGGCGACGCTGATCTCGACGCTGCTCGGCGCAATGAACGGCTATTTGCTCTCACTCTGGCGCTTCAAGGGCGCCGGCCTGATCTTCGGCATCATCACCTTCGGCGTCTTCCTGCCGGCGCAAATGAAGCTGGTGCCCTGGGCGATCACGCTGCGCGACCTCGGCCTGTCGAACACGCTGAGCGGCCTTGTCCTCATTCATGTCGTGCAGGGCATGAGCTTCACCACGCTGTTCTGCCGCAACTATTATGTCAACGTGCCGAAGGACTTGATCAAGGCGGCGAAGGTCGACGGCGCTGGCTTTCTGCAGATCTTCTGGCGGATCATCCTGCCGCTCTCGCCGCCGATCCTGATCGTCACCGTCATCTGGCAGTTCACTGGCATCTGGAACGAATTCCTCTACGGCATCACCTTCTCGGAAGGCTCGGCTCGGCCGGTGACCGCCGCGCTGATGGCGCTGAGCGCCAACATCGCCCAGGCCCGTGAATACGGCATCGAAAGCGCCTCCGTGCTGATCGCCGCCCTGCCCACGCTGCTCGTCTACCTGTTCGGGGGCAAGTACTTCGTGCGCGGCCTGACGGCCGGCGCGGTCAAATAGGTCAAACCCATGTCAGCTCTCTCCGTCGAAAAGCTGCGCGTCCGCTTCGGCTCGGTCGAAGTGCTCAAGAGCGTCGATCTTGCCATCGAGAGCGGCGAGTTCATCGTGCTCGTCGGGCCCTCCGGTTGCGGCAAGTCGACCTTGCTCAACGTCATCGCCGGGCTCGAGCAGGCCAGCGACGGGCGCATCGGGATCGGCGGCCGAGAGGTCACCGGCGTCCCGCCCAAGGACCGCGACATCGCCATGGTCTTCCAAACCTACGCGCTCTATCCGGCCATGACCGTGCGCGGCAACATCACCTTCGGCATGGAGTGCCGCGGCATTCCCAAGCCCGAGCAGAAGGAGGCCGTCACCCGTGTCGCCAAGCTGCTCCAGATCGAGCATTTGCTCGATCGGCGGCCGGGCCAGCTCTCCGGCGGCCAACGCCAACGCGTCGCGATGGGCCGGGCGCTGGTGCGCGACCCCGTGCTCTTCTTGTTCGACGAACCGCTCTCCAATCTCGATGCCAAGCTGCGCGTCGAGATGCGCATGGAGATCAAGCGCCTACACCAGCGCATCGGCACCACTATGGTCTACGTCACCCATGATCAGGTCGAGGCGATGACGCTGGCGACGCGCATTGCCGTGATGAATGGCGGCGTGATCCAGCAATTCGCCGATCCGCAAACGATCTACGATCAGCCGGCCAATCTCTTCGTCGCCCGTTTCATGGGCTCGCCGCCGATGAACGCGCTGCCCGCCAAGCTTGTCGCGTCGGGCGGCGAGATCGCGGCCATGGTCGGGCCGGACGCCACTACCGCCGTGCCGCTGCCGAATGCGACCGCGGCGATGAAGGACTGGGTCGGCCGCGACGTCGTGCTCGGCATACGGCCGGAATGCATCACGCTGTCCGGCGATGAGCAGCCGGCCAGGCCTGCTTCCAGCCTGCCGGCGACGGTCGAGATGATCGAGCCGACAGGCGCCGAGACCATGGCGCTGATCCGCGTCGGCCAGAGCGAGATCATGGCCCGGATGCGGCCGGATGCGCGCCCGGCCGTCGGCTCGGTCGCGCACTTCGCCATCGACACCGCCAAGGCCTGCCTGTTCGACCCCAAGACCGAAAGCCGGATCGCATGACGCCTCGCGGACATTATCCCGACCTCGCCGGCCGCGTGGTTCTGATTACCGGCGGCGCCTCCGGCATCGGCGAGGCGCATGTCCGTGCCTTTGCCGCGAGTGGCTGCAAGACAGCCTTCATCGACAAGCAAGAGGAGGCGGGCAGGACTCTCGAAGCCAGCCTGCGCGGCGAAGGCGCGAACGTCCTCTTCGTCGCCTGCGACCTCCTCGACATTGCGACGCTCGGCACGGCCATCGACCGCGTCGGCGAGAGGCTCGGGCCGGTGCACGGACTGATCAACAACGCAGCCGTCGACCAGCGCCACGACATTGACGCCATGCAGCCGGACGATTTCGACTGGATGATGAACGTCAACCTGCGCCATGCGATCTTCGCGGCGCAGCGCGTGCTGCCGCAGATGCGCGGCCTTGGCGGCGGCTCGATCGTCAATACCACCTCCGTCGCCTGGATGCGCGGCATCGCCAATGTGCCGCTCTACAGCGCCGCCAAGGCGGCGGTGATCGGCTTCACCAATTCGCTGGCACGCGCCGCCGGACCTGACCGTATCCGCGTCAACGCGATCGCGCCGGGCTATGTCGCGACGCCGCGTCAGCGGGCGCTGTGGCACGATGCGGAGGCTGAGAAGCGCACCATCGCCCTGCAATGCCTGCCCGATGCGATCGAGCCGCAGGACATCGCCGAAACCGCGCTTTTCCTGTGCTCGGACGCGGCACGGATGATCACCAAGCAGTGCCTCACCATCAACGGCGGCTCGCTCTAGCCACGCCTGGCGCGCAACCGGCTAAGGTTTAAGTTTATTCGCCAATATTGTTGACAAAAAAGTTGATGATGACAGGATCGCCGGAGGTTGAGCGGCTTCTCGCCGGACACGCCATCCGTGCCTCCGCCCTTTAGAAGGAAGCCAGCGATGACCAAGATCCGCGCCGTGCGCGCCCGCAGCATCAGTATTCCGCTCGACAAGGTGACCTCGCTCTCTAGCCGCCGCGTCACCGAGCGGCACTATGGCGTGGTCGAGGTCGAGGGCGATGACGGCCATAAGGGCATCGGCTTCTGTTATGTCGGCAGCGCCGGTGGCGGGCTCTTCACTGAGGCCGTGCGCGCACTCCTCGCGCCGGTCCTGATCGGCGAGGACCCCTATCGCGTCGAGGGGCTTTGGCAGGCGATGTACCAGGAGGCGTTGCTGCAGGGCCGCGCCGGTACGGTTGTCCGCGCCATTAGCGCGCTCGACACCGCGCTCTGGGACCGCAACGCGCGCGCTGCCACCCTGCCGCTCTACAAATTCCTCGGTGCGGTCAAGGACAGCGTCCCGGCCTATGCCAGCGGCGGCTACTATGTCGAAGGCAAGACACCCGAGCATCTCGCCGCCGAGATGGGCGGCTACGTCGACGAGGGCTACACGGCCGTAAAGATGAAGGTCGGCCGCTTCGGCCTCGCTCAGGAGGAGGAGCGCATCGCTGCGGTGCGCGAGCGCATCGGCGACGACACGATCCTGATGCTCGACGCCAACAACGCCTGGTCGGACCTTCCGACGGCTTTGCGTTTCGCCCGCATGTACGAGCAGTACGACCCGTATTTCCTCGAAGAGCCGTTCAGCCCGGACGATATCGACAACCATGCCCGCCTCGCCCAGCAGGTCGCGATGCCGATCGCGACCGGCGAGATCGAGGTGGGACGCTGGCGCTTCATGGAGCTGATGAGCAAGGGCGGCGCTGCGATCCTGCAGACCGATGCCTGCGTCTGCGGTGGCATCAGCGAGTTTCGCCGTATCGCCGCGGCCGCGGCGAGCTTCGGCATAACGCTGTGTCCGCACTGGTTCCACGATCTGCACGCTCATCTCGTCGCCGCGACGCCGAACGCGCGCTATGTCGAGTTCTTCGCCGATGACCAGGTGCTGAACTTCCGCCGCCTCGTCGACACGCAGCTCACCGTGCGCAAGGGTATGATCGATCTGCCGCAGCGGCCGGGCCTCGGCTTCGATTTCGACGCAAAGGCGCTCGACACCTACGCGATGACGCCCTGGGCCGAGCTGCGCTCCGCCGCCGGCAAAGCTGCCTGATCCTCACGAACCGATTGGAGCGACAATGTCGCACGCGACCCTGCAGCCGAACCTGTTCAAACGCGGCCTCATTGAGGGCAAGCGCCAGCCCGGCCTCTGGCTGACGCTGGAAAGCCTGAACGCGACCGAGATTCTCGCCGGCGCGGGCTATTCCTGGCTCTTGCTTGACATGGAGCATACGCCGGTCGACCCCTCGCAGGTCTCCCAGCACCTGCGAGCAGCCAAAGGCGGCACGGCCGAAGTCGTGGTCCGTATTCCGTGGAACGAGCCGATCATGATGAAGCGCCTGCTCGATGCCGGTGTGCGTTCCTTCATGGTGCCCTTCGTGCAGAATGCAGAGGAGGCCCGCGCCGCCGTCGCCGCGACGCGCTATCCGCCGCACGGCATCCGCGGGGTCAGCGGCAACATGCGTGGTAACAACTACGCACGCATCAAGGATTATAACGAACGCTATCACGAGGAACAGTGTATCATCGTGCAGATCGAGACGCCGGCCGCCGCCGTTGCGATCCCCGAGATCGGCGCCGTCGAGGGCGTCGACGGCATCTTCGTCGGTCCGAATGATCTCGCCGCCAATATGGGCCTGTTCGGCAAGCCGGGTGCGCCCGAGGTCCGGGCCGAGATCGACCGGGCACTCGACGCGATCAAGAAAACCGGCAGGGCGCCGGGCATCCTGAACTTCAATGTCGGAGAGGCGCGCGAGCTGTTCGACGCCGGCTACAGCTACATCGCCGTCGGCTCGGACACCGCAATCCTGGCCCGCCGCAGCGAAGCCCTGCTCGGCGAGATCAACGCGGCCTGAGCCGCTTCCCTATTGAGGACTGCTACAATGTATGCCGCCAACCTGTTCATCGACGGGGCCCATATCGACAAGACCGGCGCCGAGAGGATCGAGGTCGTCAACCCGGCGACCGAGGAGACTCTCGGCTCGGTGCCGTCTTCTACCGCGGCCGAGGTCACCGCTGCGCTGGCGGCGGCGGAGCGCGGCTTCGAGGTGTGGCGCAATACGCTGCCTTGGGAGCGCTGCAACGTGCTGCGCAAGATCGCCGGACTGCTGCGCGAGCGGCAGGAGATGATCGCGCGCCTGCTGACCATGGAGATCGGCAAGCCGCTGTCGGAGGCGCGCGCCGAGGTCGCCGTCTCCGCCGAATATTTCGACTATTGCGCCGACGAAGCCCGACGCCTGCATGGCTACATGCTCGACGGG
This sequence comes from Bosea sp. NBC_00550, assembly GCF_026020075.1. Classification (NCBI taxonomy): domain Bacteria; kingdom Pseudomonadati; phylum Pseudomonadota; class Alphaproteobacteria; order Hyphomicrobiales; family Alloboseaceae; genus Allobosea; species Allobosea sp. NBC_00550. The sequence continues at coordinate 280,993 of NZ_CP102773.1, read as the reverse complement.
CGCACGCCCGGAGCCCGCTTTGAGGTTTCGCATGGACCGGTCGGCGTCGTGCTGGCGCTGGCGGCCTGGAATTTTCCGATCAGCCTGGCCTCTCGCAAGCTCGCCATGGCGCTCGCCGCCGGTTGCACAGTGATCCTGCGTCCGGCCGAGGAGGCGCCGGCCTGCGTCGCCGAGCTGGTGCGCTGCTGCCATGATGGCGGCCTTCCCAACGGTGCCGTGAACTTGCTCTTCGGTTCGCCGCAGCAGGTCGTGGTGCCGCTGATGGCGGCGCCCGCTGTGCGCAAGCTCTCCTTCACCGGCTCGACCCGCGTCGGCCAGACCCTGATGCGCCAGGCGGCCGACACGGTAAAGCGCATGACCATGGAGCTCGGCGGCCACGCCCCCTTCATCGTGCTGGGCGATGCCGATGTCGAGAAGGCGGCGACCGCCGCCGTCGGCGGCAAGTACCGCAATGCCGGCCAGGTCTGCACCTCGCCGAGCCGCTTCTTCGTGCACGAAAAGATCGCCGATACCTTCACCGAAAAGATGGCGGCGAAGGCGCAAGCCCTGCGCCTCGGCAACGGGCTCGACGACGGCGTCCTGATGGGCCCGCTCGCGACCGCGCGCCAGCGCGACCGGGCCGAGCGGCTGGTCGAGGATGCCCTTGGCAAGGGCGCGACGCTCGCCACCGGTGGTAAGCGCCCGGCCAGCCTCAACCGCGGCTATTTCTTTGAGCCAACCGTGCTGGCCGATCTGCCGCCGGATGCCTCGATCCTCGCGGACGAGCCGTTCGCGCCGGTCGCGGCCATCGTACGCTGCGCCAGCGCGGACGAGGCGATAGCGCGGGCCAATGCCGTCGAGTTCGGCTTGGCCGGTTATCTCTTCGCTAGCTCGAAGCGTGCGATCGACCATGTCACGCGCGAGCTCCAGGTGGGCGTGCTCGGCGTCAACACGACGGTCGTCGCCGTGCCGGAGGCGCCGTTCGGCGGCATCAAGCAGAGCGGCTTCGGCCGTGAGGGCGGCGCCGAGGGCGTGCGCGAGTATCTCAACACCAAGTTCGTCCATAACGCGCCGGCCTGAACACCCTGGCCGGACGAAAAGACAGCTCGAGGGATGGCGGCGGCATGAGCGAGAACGAACCGAAGCGGCGCGGCATTGCCGGTGGGCTGACCAATTACGGCGACCCCGAATTCGCCGCCTATCTGCGCCGCTCCTTCGCGCGCTCGATGGGTTATTCCAACGAGGCGCTGGCGCGTCCCATCGTGGGCATCGCCAACACCTATAGCGGCTTCAACAATTGCCATCGGCACTTCCCCGAGCTGCTCGAGGCGATTAAGCGCGGCGTGCTGATGGCTGGCGGCCTGCCGGTTGAGTTCCCGACCATCTCGCTCGGCGAGGTCTTCCTCAAGCCGACCAGCCTGAAATTCCGCAATCTGATGGCCATGGGCACCGAGGAGATGATCCGCGCGCAGCCGATCGACGCTGTCGTCCTGATGGGCGGCTGCGACAAGACCGTGCCGGCGCAGCTCATGGCCGCGCTCTCGGCCAATGTCCCGACGGTGCAACTCGTGGCCGGGCCGATGTCGACCGGCCGCTACAAGGGTGAGCGCCTGGGCGCCTGCACCGATTGTCGCCGCTTCTGGGCCCGCTTCCGGGCGGGCGACATCGATCAGGAGGAGATCGATGTAGTTGAGGGCCGGCTCGCCACCACAGCCGGCACCTGCGCCGTCATGGGCACCGCCAGCACCATGGCCTGCATCGCCGAGACGCTCGGCCTGTCGTTGCCGCGCTCGGCCGCGATCCCGGCGGTTCATGCCGACCGGTTGCGCTGCGCCGAGGAGAGCGGCAAGCGCGCCGTCGAACTCATCGGCACGACGACACTTCTGCCGAAGCAGATCGTCACCGAGAAGGCGATCGATAACGCCTGGCGCATGCTGCTGGCGATTTCGGGCTCGACCAACGCGGTGGTTCATCTCACCGCGATCGCGCGCCGCGCCGGGGTAAAGGTCGACCTCAACCGGCTCAACAAGCTCTCCGACGAGACGCCGGTGCTGGTGAACCTGAAACCGGTGGGCAACAATTACATGGAGGATTTCTTCGCCGGCGGCGGCGTGCCCGCCGTACTGAAGGAACTCCGCGACCTGATGCATCTCGATTGCATGACCGTGACCGGCAAGACGCTCGGCGAGCTGATCGACGAGCCGCTTGTGGATCAGGTCGACCGCAGCATTGTGCGCCCGCGCGCGGAGCCGGTCGATCCCGATGGCGGCCTTGTCGCCGTGTTCGGTTCGCTCGCGCCGCGCGGCGCCATCGTGAAGCGCGCCGCAGCCGACAAGCGCCTGCTCGAGCATGAGGGCAGGGCGGTGGTCTTCTCCTCGCTGGAGGACCTCGCGGCGCGGATCGACAGCCCAGATCTCGACGTCACCGCCGACGACATCCTCGTGTTGCAGAATGCCGGCCCCAAGAGCGCAGCGGCGATGCCGGAAGCCGGCTACCTGCCGATTCCGCGCAAGCTCGCCTCAAAGGGCGTCAAGGACATGGTCCGCATCTCGGATGCGCGCATGTCCGGCACGGCATATGGCGCGATCGTGCTGCATGTTGCGCCCGAGGCCGCAATCGGCGGGCCGCTCGCGCTGGTGTGCAATGGCGACCGAATCCGGCTCAGTGTCGCCGAGCGCCGCCTCGACCTTCTGGTGGGCGAGGCCGAACTCGAGACGCGCCGCAAGGCGCTGCCAGCTCCTCAGGCGATCCAGCGCCGTGGCTATGACCAGCTCTATGACGAGCACGTGCTCCAGGCCGACGAGGGCGTTGATTTTGATTTCTGCTAGGCGTTTTGCGGCCGCAAGAGCGGAAGGCACCTCGAGGTTCAACAATGACGGCGGCTGGAGCCTATCGGCAATTTCTCGAAAAGCTGAAAGCCGAGGAGTGCTACTACGCTATGCAGGATAGGCCAGCCCTAGCAACGTGACCTAAGCGGCCTCCGGCGAAGCCTGGGCAGTTTCAGCGCAATCAGACGCATGATCCTAACTCCCTCAGCTTGAGAGGAGAGCGGTGCAACGGCGCCGCTCTTGTCCCGGAAAGCCCACCAATTTTGCTACCGAGAGAGGGGCCTTTAGCAGATCGCCCCGGGATGTCGGCTTTCGGGCGATGAGCCAGAGTCGGCTATTGGTGCGGCTCGCCCTTTTAGTCCCGGGACATGATTCTCAATTTCTCGATTGATCCCAATCATATGAGAGCCGTCGCGATCACGAAAACCGGTACTCGCTGACCTGACGATAGACCGCTCCCGGACAGAGGACGGTGGACGGCAGATGCGCCAGGTTGGGTGAGTTGGGCGCGTGCTGCGGCTCCAGGGCAACCCCGGCGAATGACCCGTAGGTCGCCCCGCCAAGGCCGGGAACCGCGACGGCAAGCTTGGCGCCGTCATAGAACTGAAGGCACGGCTCGGTGGTCCAGATTTCAAGTCCCAGGCCACTCGCGTCTGACCGCAATGTCGCCGCATGTGCGAGTTCCATGCCGGACGCGGGATCGTGCTCTGTGCGGCTCCGTCGAAGTATGAAGTTCGCGTCGTAGCGTGTCGGCGCCTCGCCGTGCCCCGGCTCTCGGATCGATCTGGCTTCTCGAAAATCGAAGGGCGTGCCGGCCACGGCGGCAACAGACCCGTCGGGAATGAGGTCCGCATCCGTCAGAAGCACGAGATCGCCCTCGATTTGCAAACGGTGGGCGAGGATGTCCGCCGTATTGTCCAGTTTGAAATAGGGATGGTGAGCGAGATTTATGACGGTCGCTGCATCCGTCGTCGCCGAAAATTCGATGCGTAAAGTCTCGTCTTCGGTCAAGCTGTATCGACACCAAACGCGCAGCGTTCCGGGGTATCCAGCGTCGCCTGCAGGCGAAACCAGAGCAAGGGTCGTTGATCGCTCGTTCTGCTCGACGAGTGTCCAGTGCCGCTTGCCGAAGCCGTTGCCGCCACCATGCAGTGAGTGGCGCCCATCCTGATTGCGCGGGAGCTGGTATTCCACGCCACCCAGAACGAAGCGCCCCTCGGCGATGCGGTTGGCGAAGCGCCCGGCGACCGCGCCCATGTGAGGCGAGTACGCCGGATAGTCCTCCAGTCTCTCCAATCCAAGGACAACCCGCTGCAGCGCACCGCCCGCCCTCGGCACGCGCAGATCCCGCAGGCTCGCGCCGTAGTCGATGACCTCTGCTTCCATGCCGGAACTCGAACGCAACGTGATGCTGCGAATCTGCCGATCGGCAGTTCTAGAAAGCTCATGCAAATGCGGCGCACTGCTCATTGTCGGATTTTCAGATACACGCGTCTCTTGTCGGTACTCTCAATCAGAGTGAGCCGGCATGAACAACCAGGCAATGCTTCGTGATCATGCGAGCGCTGTCCGAACATAGGAACAGCGCGGCGTTGGCTATGTCGTCTGGCTCGATAATGTCGGGCAGGCATTGTCTCTGCTTCACCCCCTCGATGGCGCTATCGTCAAACCAAAGTGCGCGCTGGCGCTCGGTGACGACGAAGCCCGGTGCGATCGCGTTGACGCGGATGCGATCCCTGCCGAGCTCACGCGCGAGGGAATTCGTCAGCCCGATAGCGGCCGCCTTCGCCGTGCTGTAGAGCTGCAGATCCTCGATGCCACGCATCCAGGCGACCGAACTCGTATTGACGATCGAGCCGGATCCTAGTTCGCGCATATGCGGCACCACCAGCTGTGCGGCGAAAACGGCGTGGCGCAAATTGACACTCATCATCGCGTCAAAGTCCTCGGGCGTGATGTCGGCGAAGCGCTGGCGCTTGTCCTGCGATGGCAAACCACGGCGAAAAACCATTCGCATCACGCATGGAGCGTTGCTTATGGGCCTCGACGGCGCATCACACAAGGCGGATTGCATCGCGACAGCAGTTCGGCCCAGGCGGATGCCTTCATAGAGCGGCAGCTGAGCCTGCTGGATCGCCCTGGAGCCGCGAACTTATTCCGGGGCCAGGCTGATCGGTTCGAGGAGGAAGTCGAGCGGTGGGATTGAACCGTTTGAGCTCGATTCCGCGAATTGAATCATCCTCCCCCGAACGCGGAGGGGAATTCTTGGCCACCGCAAAAAAGGGCATCAAAGAACCAATCAATCGCGCAGCGGAATGCTCCAGCATCACGCTCCGCTGCAATTTTTGCAGCGTCGTAAGCTTGTCCAAGATCAACATCAGAAAGATCCTTTCCACCGAGCAATATCGATCCGGCCGCGGCGGCGATTGGCAAGATCAAATGCGTCCAGTCCGACAGCTTCGTCACCATCGGCTAACCCTCGGCCGTTGCGCTAGGCGGCAACGGCCGGTGGCTGCGCGAAAGGGCGATGAGCTCGTCTATGTCAATGCTTGACGGCAGCGTTCATCGCGCGGGACGGCCATCCCCCGGTTTGCTCTGCGCGCCCGATGCAGAGAGCTGGCGTCAGATCAAGGCTATCCTGGCCGCCTGACCGGCATGCTGGGCTGCGAAGCTGCCGCAGACATTCAGGATTTCGAAAGATCGACCGTGAGCCCAAGCTTCACGAGAAAGTTGATAGGAGAGGGACTTTGATAATTGGTTTAAGCTACTGTATGAAATCTTAAATTTAACTGGTTATCCGACAAGTCCATCGCAACGGCAAACATTGATCCTTGCGTCGAGACAAGAAATCCATTCCTGAATTTACGGATTCTTGTCTTGCCTCCTGCGTCGGCGCGGGGCGCTCGGCAATCGCCGATGGAAATCCGTCGTCTCGCTATGGAATGATCAACCAAGGATCGTCGAAACGGAATCTTTCGTTTGCACTTCAATCGCTGGCCGCCATACTTTGGCGCAAGCTTGCAGGGTCAGACCTCTCCAGATGACCGATGGCCATGAGCTTGGAGGACGCATGTCGCAAGTATCAGCAGGCGGTCATGGCATCGCACCGGGTCGTCGCATCTGCCGGTTGTTCAGCTTGGGAGGATTCGCTCTGACTGCATCGCTTGCAGTCGCGCCAGCGATGGCGCAACTGCCGACGCAGGCGTCGATCGAGGCACTGCTGCCCGATCTCGACAAGCAGGTCGCGGCGGGGATGAGCGCTTTGTCGGTCCCTGGCGTCGCGATCGGCATCGTCTTCGACGACAAGCTCATCTTCAGCAAGGCCTTCGGTGTCAAGGAGGCCGGCAAGCCCGATCCCGTCACGCCCGACACGATGTTCCAGGTCGGCTCGACCACCAAGGCCTTCTTCGCGACGACGCTGGCCCAGGCGGTCGATGCCGGCAAGCTGAAATGGACCGACCATGCCAGCGACTTCGTTCCGGATTTCCAGCTATCCGACCCGTTCATCTCGCGTGATTTCCGTATCCTCGACATCGCCGCCCAGCGCAGCGGCCTGACGCCCTATGTAAATGATGGGCTGGCCTTCCTCGGATTCGACAAGGAGACGCTGTTCCGCTCGATGCGCGTGGCGCCGCAGACCGGTATCTTCCGCTCCGATTTCCGCTATCTCAACATCCCGCATCTGGCCGGCGGCGAAATCGTCGCCAAGGTCAATGGCGCCGAGTCCTGGGCAGCATCGGTGAAGCGGACCCTGCTCGACCCGCTCGGCATGTCCTCCACCACAGCAACGGCCGAGGCGATCGCGCAGGCGCCCAACCGTGCCATGGGCCACAGGCTCGATGACAAGCCGGTCGCGATCCCGTTCCACCCTGCCTTCCCCTATGCGCTGGGACCGGCGGGCGCGTTCAACTCCAACGTGCCGGACATGGCAAAGTGGCTGCGGCTCCAGCTCGGGCGCGGCCATTTCGGCGAGAAGGTCATTGTCTCCGAGGAGAATCTCGACGTCACCTGGACGCCGCGCGTCGCGGTGAACGAGCGTATGAGCTACGCCGTCGGCTGGCTTGCGATGGCGATGCCGCGCGGTCGGGCGATCTGGCATAATGGCGGCACCTCGGGCTTCGGCGCTCATGTTGGCTTCCTGCCCGACGCCAAAACCGGCATCGTAATCCTGACCAATGTCGGCGGCCCGAGCCTGGCCGATGCGCTTGGACTCTGGTTCTACGACCGGGTGCTCGGCAACCCTGCGGTCGACAACATCGCGCTGGCGGCCGCCTCGTCGAAGAAGCAGCGAGAGCAGGAGAAGCTGGAGCAGGCGGCGTTCGTTGTCGGCCCGATGCCGGCCAACATCGCCGCCCTTCTCGGGACCTATGCGTCGCCGGTTCTTGGCGACGCGGTCGTTTCGGTGGCTGATGGCAAGCCGCAGATGAAGCTCGACCGGACCGACCTGAGCATGCTCCTCGAGGCCCACAAGGATGATCCGAACCTGTTCCAGGCACGGATCACCGCGGCAGGAGGCTACGAGGCCATCGTTGCGATCGTCGGTGACACGCCCTTTGTCCAGATGCGCTTCGAGCGCGATGTGACCGGGCGGGTTGCGCAGGTGCGTTGGATCAATCCGGAGCTGCCCCATCTCTTCACCCGACAGTCCGAGCAATAGGGAGGGTCCGATGACGAGCTTTTACAGCCTGATGCGGCTCGGTCTGGTGTTGACATTGCCAGTTCTGGCGGTGGCCGTGTTCCGGGGCTCGGCCTCTGCGGCATCGCCCGTGCTCGGCCTTCAGGCGCCGGGGCTGGTCGAGCCGGCCCGCTCGCTCCTGCGCGATCTCTTCCGCGACGATGGCGAGGACGATTTCGTCCACGACAACCACTATGACTGGAACGATTATCGCAATTCGACGTCTCGCAAGGAGCGTATCCGCGACTTCAACGAGATGCAGCGGCACGATCAGAAATCCTACTGGAAGCAGCAGAAAGAAGCGCAGAAGGACATGATCAAGCGCCAGCGCGGGTGGTGAAGTCGTGTCAATGAAATGCGATCCGGTCTGCCATGGCGCGCAAGTGCCTTCCGCAGGAAGCATTTGGCCGACGGCAGGTCACGGTTTTCGCTGAAGAAGAACCCCACCGTGCCGCCAGGCCTATGTCGATCAGGTGCTCGTGCCCGAGTTGAAGCCCGGCGACATAGTCGTCATGGTCAACTTCGGAGGGCGCGCGCGTGCGTGCGGCCATCGAGGCCCCGGGCGAGCCTGCTTTACCTCCCGCCCTACGGCCCCGACTTCAACCCGGTCGAAAACGCCTTCTCGAAGGTGAAAGCCGTGCTGCGCAAGACAGCAGAGCGAACGCGCGACAATCTATGGAGCAGGATCGCAGACATCATCCCGCTATTCTCGCGAGCCGAATGCTCAAACTTCTTCAAAGCCGCTGGGTACGATCCAGAATGACCGGAAACCGCTCTCTAGCGAACCCGGCCCCCCCCTCGATCGCGACCTCAGGGCGTAAGTCCAGATGACCTGAAAGAAATCGGTGCTTTCGAAATTGCTTAGAATCCATGTAGTGCGCCGCCATCGACTACCATGATATGGCCGGTGACATAGGCTGCAGCTGCCGACGCTAGATACGTCATCGCCCAGCCGATATCGGCTTCGGTGCCATAGCTTTTCATCGGGATACGGCCGTCGATCTTGGCCTTTCGGGCAGGGTCGGTCGAGGTTGCCTGCCGAAACAGCGGCGTGTCGATCCAGCCCGGCGCGACGCCATTGACCCTGACCTTCTGGGGCGCGAGTTCGGTCGCCATGGCCCGGACCATTCCGACATAGGCGGCCTTCGCCGCCGAATAGCCAATCACGTTGGGAATGCCGAGGAAGGAGCTCATCGAGGCCGTGAACAGGATCGAGCCGTTCCCGGCTCGCTCGATCTGGGCGAGGAAGGCGCGCGACAGAGCGTAAGCACCATGGACATGCACGTCCAGGATCGTCCTAAAGTCGGTTGGTGTCATATTCGCAATGGGTTTTTTAATCGTGTTGCCGGCGTTGTTCACCAGGATCGATACCGGCCCGAAACGCTGCATGACCGCCTCGGCATAGGCTTCAGCCTGATCGACGCGAGTGACGTCGAATGGTAAAGATCCAGTCTCGCCGCCCAGATCTGCCGCTGCGTTCTCTATCTTCTGCGCATTGGTGCCTGCCAGCGTTACTCTGGCTCCGGCCGCTGCAAAGCAGCGCGCGATGCCCAGGCCCAGGCCGCTGCCGCCGCCAGTAACGAGCGCGTGGTGTCCCTTCAGCGAGAAAATATCGAGTGGGTGGGATGCAGTCACAAGCGGTCTCCTACATCGATCAGGATCTTGGTGTTGGCGCGGATCAGCATCCTCGTTCGGCGAAGGATATCGAACTGGGGCGGTCGATGGAGAGGGCTTTCATTTCACCTCAAACGATCTTGACGGTCATGCGATCGACGTCGTCCCAATCGATCTCGACGCCGAGACCGGGCAGGGTGGGTAGTGTCGCCAGACCGTCGCTGATCGGCAGTTTCTCCTTCAATCCAAAGGCGAAGCCCTCGATCGGATAGAGAACCTCGAAATAATCGCAGTTCTTCATCGCCGCGCAGCAGTGCAGATTGACGATCTCCATTGGGTGGAAGATCGAGGTGTGGACCTCGCAATTGACGCCGAAGGCTTCCGCCAGCCGCGCGGTCTTCATGACGCCGGTCACGCCGCCGGTCCAGGATACGTCGGCACGGACCCGATCGACGACGCGTGTCGCGATGCATTCGGCGATGCTGTAGGGATGTTTGGCGAGGACTTCGGTCCCAACAATCGGTATCTCCAGCGTCCGGCTGAGTTCGCGCAGCGAATGCACATCCTCGTCGTAGAGCGGCTCTTCGAACCAGTAGTAGTCGAGCTTCTCCAGTGCTCGACCGAAGCGGATCGCCTGCTCGAGATTATAGGTCGAGACGGGGTCCGACATCAGCGTAAATGTCGCCCCGACCGCCTCGCGCACCAACCGATGGGCCTCCAGATCTTCTTCGATATCGTTGCCCGGCGTGTGGAGCTTGTAGGCGCGCAGGCCTTCTGCCTGAGCCCGCAGCGCCTCGGCTGCGTAGTTCTTAGGCTCCTTCAGGATCATCGAGCTGCCATAGGCCGGAACGGAATCGCGATAGGCGCCAAGATATTTGTAGAGCGGCTGGCCGGCTGCTTGCGCGCTGAGCAGCCAGAGTGCGGTGTCGAAGGGGCCATAGGCGTAGATCGGCAGATGCCCCCACCAGCGATCGGCAGTTCGGAACTCGTGCCAGGCTTTTTCGCGATCGCGCGGATCGCGTCCGATGAAGAAAGGCCGCAAGGTGTCGGCGATGAGCTGGCCAGCACCGGGCGCGGACCGGCCGGCGAAACCGAAGGTCGTCGCCGACAGGGCGCTGTCGGTCTTCAGCGTCACCACCAGGAATTCGAAATTGCCGAAATCGCCCGTGCGGAAGGCGGCAGCCTGAAAATGCTCAGGCTTGCGCTGGCAGCAGCGGACCTCGATATCGGTGATCCTCACGTGAGCAACCCCTTAGAACTTGCCGTGGCGGAGATAGGCTTCTTGCGGATCGACACCGGCGAGAATCGCGCTGCGCGCGAGGTTCTCGGCCGAAATCGCCGTCGGGCGCCAGCTCAATGAAGCTGATGACGGCGGCGAGCGCTATGTTCTTCACCAGTTGCACGGAAAAGCCGACTGTCGGGGACTGCGAGCCGCAACCCCCGCGGCAGGATGACAAACCGCATCGCCGTGGGCAGCCAACCCGTCGGCTCCCTCCCATGGGCCGCACCCGACCGACCCGATCGCGCCGCGCCAGATGTCGGTCAGTAAGGCCGCCGCACAGAGCGTCAGCGCGAGCCCTGCTGCGAGGATTACCCGCAAGCCGAACCCGAGATGAGATACCCCGAAATAGGCGATGATCCAGCGCAAGGGCGGGAAAATCGGGACGGGCAACAATGTCAGTCCGGCGCCGAGCAGCCCGCCGCCGGCAAAGGCGATCAGCGAGAGCAGGAGTGTCCATTGCGCTGCCTGCGCGAGGTGGCCGACACGGTAGAGGGAGGACCAGGCTGTCGTGCCGATGCCGCCCTCGACGAATTGCGGCCTGCGAGCGCGCGCCGGAAAAGTCCAGATAGTTCATCGTATTTCTCCGGGATGTGCGACAGAGCGCACGCGGCCCGATCAGGACTCTGTTGTCTCGCTGAGTATTGAGCGGCTGACATTTTCGAGCGCGTTGTCGCGGCTGTGCAGGAGATGCCGGCGCAGAGCTTCGCGAGTTTGGTCGGGTGAGCCGACCTTTAACGCGTCTAGGATATCTTGGTGCTCGTCGGCCGAGCGGCTGTAATCACCGGCCAGATAGACGAAGACGGTATGGGTCTGGCCTAGGATTCGCTGGTGCCATTCGCAGATGAGCCTGTTACCGGCAGCCGCCATAAGGGCACTGTGGAACTTGCGATCGTGGACGAGGGCGGTGGTGATGTCGTCGAGCGAGCCGCGCCGCGCGTAGAACTCATGCGTCTCAAGGCAGCGCGACAATTCGCCGAGCAGATCGGTCCTCACTGCCTGTAGCTCGAAGAGGCGGCCTACGGCGTTGAGCTCGATCAGCATGCGCCCTTCGTAGAGCTCCTCCACATCTGCGAAGGTGAATTGCCGCACGACTGCCCCCTTGCGCATCGCGGATACGACGAGACCGTCCGCCTCTAGCCGCAGCAGCGCCTCCTTAATGGGCGTCTGGCTGATGGCAAGGCTGAGAGCGAGTTCCTCGGGAAGGAGTCGTTTGCCGCCAGGTAGAACTCCGGAGAGGATGCGCGCGCGCAATTCTTCATAGGCCTGATCGGACAAGGTGGCGCGGACGACGGAGTTCATATCGCTATGATCGCTGCGCGGGCAGATAATGCAATATTGAAAATAAAAAATTTTCTATTTTATTTTGTCGAGGACTCTGGTTATGGTCCTTGCCGGAGGATCACAACGACAAACGTCCCAAGCGCCGCCGGAGGGGTTCTTCTCAAGCCGCGCCATGAGCGCACCCGTAGCTTTCTCGCGCAGTTGCTTCTGAGCTTGCCCGTCCCCCTCCAGGACTTAACACCCCCATGAAGATCGTTGCCGTCGAACCGTTCATCCTGCACCTGCCACTGACGCAGAGCTCGATCTCGGACTCCACCCACAGCATCACCCACTGGGGTGTCGTCGGCACACGTATTCGGACGGATAACGGGCTGGAGGGCTACGGCTTCACGGGCACCCATGGCCATATCGCATCCGATCGCCTGATCACCTCCTGCATCGGAACCTCCTATGCGCCGTTGCTGATCGGGGAGGACGCCAACGACCGCTCGCGGCTCTGGACGAAGCTTGCGCGCTCTCCTGCGCTGCAGTGGGTCGGGCGCGCCGGCATTACGCATCTGGCGCTCGCGGCCGTCGATGTCGCCCTGTGGGATCTCGCTGCGAAGCAGGCGAGGCTGCCGCTGTGGAAATTCCTCGGGGGCCAGGGCGTCAAGGCGCTAGAAGCCTATAACACCGATATGGGCTGGTTGTCCTTTTCAAGGGAAACCCTGCTTTCGGAAGCGAAGAAGGCCGTTGAGGTCGACGGCTTCACCCGCATCAAGGTCAAGGTCGGTCATGACGATCCCAATATCGACATCGATCGCCTCGCTGCCGTCCGCAAGGCGATTGGTCCAGGCGTGCGGATGGCGATCGACGGAAACGGCAAATGGGATCTGCCGACCTGCATCCGCTTCTGCGCGCAGGTCGAGCCCCTAGACATCTTCTGGTTCGAGGAACCACTCTGGTACGATGATGTGGCGGGTCACGCGGCGCTTGCCCGCTCGACCTCGATCCCGATTGCGCTCGGCGAGCAGCTTTACACGCTCGATGCCTTCAAAACCTTTCTCGCAGCCGGCGCGCTGACGTACGTCCAGCCTGATGTAACAAGGCTCGCGGGCATCACCGAATACATCCAGGTCGCCAACCTCGCCCACGCGCATCGCTTGCCGGTCGTGCCCCATGCCGGCGAGATGAGCCAAGTGCATGTGCACCTGTCCTACTGGCATCCGGCCTCGACGATCCTCGAGTACATTCCCTGGATCAAGGACCATTTCCAGGAGCCGATCCGGGTGGAGGGCGGCCTCTATGCGCTGCCGCAGCAGCCCGGCGCGGGAACCACGCCGCTGGCTGCGAGCTTCGAGAGATTTGGCAAGCGCCCGTAGGCGCGGGCCAGCGCAGGCGACAACGCAAGAAACAAAACAAACCAAGAGGGAAGAGATGACTAACGAGATCGATCGGCGCCGTTTCGTCGGCGGATTGGCGGCCGCGACCGCATTTGCCGCTTCGGCCCACGGCGCCCGCGGGCAGGTCCCGAAGCCGGCATCGCCCCTGACGATATCCGTCATCGACGCAGCCGGAAGTCTGGCTTTGACGCAGCCCGTCTTCGAAAACTACCGCAAGGCGAGGCCCGACCTCGTCGGCCGCTTCGTCTTCACCAAGGCGCCCTCGCCCGAGCTGCCCGGGAAGCTCAAGGCCCAGCAGGCGGCCAACCGCGTCGACATCGACATCGCCTTGGTCGGCACCGACGCGATTTCCGCGGGCGCGGAGCAGCAGGTCTGGACGAAGCTGTTTCCCGACCATGCCGCGGCGCTGCCCAAACTCGCCGACATCTATGCCCCTGACGTCCAGCGCATGCAGGCCGTCACCCAGGGACAGGGCGTCTGCATTGCCTTCACGCCGTCGGGCCCCCTGCTCGAATATATGCCCGACCGGGTGAAATCGCCCCCGACCACCACGGCCGAACTGCTCGACTGGTGCCGGCAGAACCCGAACCGCTTCTTCTACGCCCGGCCGTCGAATTCGGGACCGGCGCGCGGCTTCCTCATGGCCTTGCCCTATCTGCTCAAGGACACCGATCCAAAGGACCCTGCCAAGGGCTGGGACAAGACGTGGGCCTATCTGCGCGAGCTCAATAACTTCATCGAGTATTACCCGACCGGCACCGCCGTGACGATGAAGGAGCTGGGCGACGGCTCCCGCGACATGATCACCTCGACAATGGGATGGGACATCAACCCGCGCGCGCTGGGCATAGTGCCGAAGGAGGCCAAGACGATCGCACTCAAGGGGTCGCATTTCATCGCAGACGCGCATTTCGTCGCCGTACCCGCCGGCGTCGCGCCCGAGCGAATGGCGGTCATCCTCGATCTGGTGTCGTTTATGCTTTCACCCGAACAGCAGGCGCTCGCCTATGACGAGGGCTACCTATATCCAGGTCCAGCCGTGAAGAACGTGCCGCTCTCGGCCGCGCCCGCCGCGAGCCAGAAGACATTGGCGGAGTTCGGTCGGGAGGAATACGAGGCATTGATCGCCTCGGTTCCTGTCGAGATGCCGCTCGAGCTCAACCAGATGGCTCAGGCGTTTCGAATCTGGGATATGGAAATCGCCGGGAAAAAGAAGCCGTGAGAGCGTTTCGCGCTACGTCTTCCGACGCGTATTTCATCGGAATCGCGCGGTGACCAAGTAACACGATGTCGTCGATCGCCGCGACTATCCCGGCCTCCAACGGCTATTCGAGAAGCTGGAGGCGGATCCGGCGGTCCGGTTCGCACACGAAATCGAGCGTGGCGAAACCGCTGTCAGCGCTGGCGGCCTCGTCGGCGAGGTCACCTTGCACGACGTATTACGTCAGCACGCGCTCGCTGCCTGATCCATTCCTCAAAATCTGAGCGGCCCTCCGAACAAACGGTGTCCCTGGGCGTTGAGTAGGTATTAGTCAAAACCAAGGAGAGATCCGATGGATTGGAACCGCGTCGAAGGTAATTGGAAGCAGATCAAGGGCAAGATCAAAGAGCAGTGGGGCGATCTCACTGACGATGATCTGGACGTGATCGCCGGTAAGCGCGATCAGCTCGAGGGCAAGATCCAGGAGCGCTATGGCCTGGCTAAGGATCAAGTGAAGGCCGACGTCGACACTTGGTACGATCGCCAAACTTGGTAGTATCTGCGTGTAGCGTAACAGGCCTCGCTCTGTGAGCGAGGCCCTTTTCGACTTACAGCGGCTTACCTAGTAGCTGGGCCACCGCCGCTGAACTGACGCCGGCCTTGCCGACCGCGGCTTTCGCCATAGTTTTCCGCGACGACAGTAACCATCCGACGACGATCTTGAGGTCGGCCAATGGGCTGTTCCCGGGCACTTTTCGGGATGCTCCGGAAAATGGGATGCGTACTATCTAGCGGTAAAGAACGTCAGCAGCACCTTGCTCTTATCACCGATCAGGCAAAGAAAGCCCCGCGGTTTGTCTGACTTGTCCGTTCGAAGATAGGCCTGCCCCATGATAATTCGATTGACCTCGATGTCCTCAATTTTGGTTTCGGAGGTCGCTATCGTCATACCGTCCTCGTCGAAATAGATATCTTTAATGTCAGGGTCACTTGTTGAAAGTGTGCGAAGCGCTGCTGCCTTGCAGGACGCCAGCTCTGGCGATGCAGGCTTTTCGGAAGGTGCAGCCGTCGTCGGCCCGGCAGTCTGGGCGACGGCGGTGTTAATTGACGCAAAAAGTAAGAGCGCCAGAACGGACGTGTGTTTCATGTTTGCTCTTTCTACCTATGGGGCGCGCCCCATGTGTCGAGGACGGGGTAAATCGGCTCCTTCGTAGTCAAGTCAGCGGCTGGGGTGGCATAGGCTGGGTACCCCAGGCTTCGATGGCTTTGAGCAGTGCGTTCAGCTCCTCTTCTTCCGGGCTGTCAGGATCGCATTCGATCAGCTGCGCAACCCCCATGAGGGCGATGTCGTAGTCGGCTTCCGTCTCAATCCAGATTTCGTCGGGCTGGGTCACGCCGCGGCACTCAGCGCGGCGATAACCTCTTTCGAGCTGTATGGTTTCTAATGTGGCGCACGTCGGAAGGCAGCTGTCCCTGATTGGGGATGACACGTCCGCTGGCCACCACAATTACGATGGGGGCAATGTCGTCGCGTGACTTAAGAATTGCGATGGCTTTTCAGCATGGGCAGCCTCAACAGCCTCAAAGCCCGCCTCTTCAATGAAGTCCACCGCGACCAGGCGGATCAATGCTTCATCTTCAACGACCAAAACGACGAGCTTTGACATGGCATACACTTTCAAGGTCTGCATTAGACCTAACCGCCTCGGGCGAACATTGTTGCCCGAAACCGAAAAGAATTTGCTGGCTCGAATTGGGGGTGAAGATAATGGAGCGCTGAGGCGCGTCTAAGCTGCCTGATTGATTTAGCTTTTCGCAGACATCGCACCGTGGTCGGAGGGTAACCTAAGGAGTTCGGTATTGGTATCGTCGGATGCCTTCGCGTTGGGCGCGGAGCGGACGTTTGACGAAAGTTAGCGGGGAGTACGATAGGGCGTCCGGACCCAGGCTGCCTACCACACAGGGGACTGCGGGAGCCCCTCTCGATTTATCCAATCGCAGTTTCCCCAACGCGAACGATGACGAGCCCGACCCGCGTGTTGGTAGCAATCATCGAGCCTTGAACGTGGGTGCGAAAACGCTATTCAATCTCGCGCCCTATAGCGGCTACCCAGCGACTCAGCAGCCGATCGGTATCGCTGCGGGAGAGTTCGCGAAGGGCACGGTCCTCCCGATGGCGACGTAGTCGGGTATGGGATGACGCCAGTAAGATGGACCTGCCAGAAAAGGAAACGAGAATGATCTACGAATTGCGCCAGTATCGCTGCGTACCTGGCCACCTGCCGGCATTACTGAAGCGGTTCGAGACTGCCACGCTGATGATCTGGGAGAAGCATGGCATCCGCCAAGCCGGATTCTTCACCACGCTAATCGGCGAGTCCCACCAGGAACTGACCTACTTACTGGCATGGGAGTCCCTCGCCGAGCGTGAGAAGAAATGGGGTGCGTTCGTGGCCGACCCGGAATGGCACGAGGCGCGCGACAAGTCAGAAGCGGACGGCCAGATCGTCGCCAACATCGCGAGCCAGATTCTCGCTCCGACAGCATTCTCTTCGGTCAAATAGCCGTGCTTGCGGATCGGCACGGCTCCCCGCAGAGACAGCCCTAGCCGGTCGTACCACCGCGATTTCATTTACGCGCAAGCGGCGAGGCGCGGAGGGGGACAGACATGGCTAAGCCTCACATCGCTGCCCGATGCTAGGCGGCTTCCTCAGGGCGGCGACGACGTCTTCCGCCCGATAGGGCTTCCGGATGCGCGATGAACGCATTTCCAGTCCCTGAAGAGCTGGACGGTCTCCCGTCCTCCGCCTTCGTGGCGAAGTCATTCACCGGCGCCAAGCTGGTGAAAGGTTTCAATCACCTCGTCGCTGCCACCCTGGCTGCCGATCCGATCGTCGAGGGGGGCCATCGGGTCGTCTTTTGTCGAGCGACGACGAGGATACGATGGTGTCAGCCTTGGCCAGACAACTCGGGTTCGCACCCGCTGGAAGAGCTCAACCAGGGTGGCGCACTGGTGCACGCACACGGCCACACTTGGGGTCAGCTCATCTTCCAGGACCTGTCCAAGAAGGAGCAGTAACGGATTACTGGCCCCGCCGACATCGCGCGTTCAATTTCAAGGGGCCATCGGCGGGTAAGCAGATGGGCACGGCAATAACGCGCCGTGCCCTGTCTGAGGCTTAGCGAGCTGCTTCGTCGATCAGCTTCGCGACGAGGTCCGGCTGCGAGACCATTACGACATGCGACGCGCTGTTGACCACGACCGTGCGCTTGGACCGCGCGCGCTCGGCCATGTATCCGAGCGCCTTGGCCGGGATGTTTTTGTCCCCGTCGCCATAGACGAAGAAGGATGGCACGTGCTTCCAGGCAGGCTCGCCGGACTTTTCGGTTAGGGCCGCTTCGGTGATCGGCCGCTGGCCGGCGGCCATCAGTGCGGTCGCCTCGGCCGGAACGTCGTGAGCGAACTGGTCGCGGAACTTGGCCTGATCAATGTAGAGGTCGACGCCGCCGCCGGTGAGCTTGACCGGAGGCGCCAGTGCCTCGCCGAGCGTCCCACCCGGGAACTTGCCGGCTAGCTCCGAGGCTGCCTCGCCGGCATCGGGCGCGAACGCCGCCACATAGACCAGCGACTTGACGTTGTCGTGGCCCTTCGCCGCGTTCGAAATGACCTGGCCGCCGTAGGAATGCCCGACGAGGACCACCGGACCTGCAATGCTCGCGACGACGTCGGACACGAGGCGCGCGTCACCTGAGACGCTCCGCAGCGGATTGGCGACGGCAACTGTCGTGTATCCGTTCTTCTGGAGATTGGCGATGACCCCGTTCCAGCTCGACGAGTCAGCGAAGGCGCCATGGACGAGGACAATGGTGGGCTTGGCGGGCTGAGCCACCGCCGCACCTGACATAAGAGCGGTAGCGATAGCAACCGTTGCAGCGATCTTGGACATAGTTCTTCCTTTCAGGGAATGCAGACGCCCTCAGGCAGAGCTCAGGTTACGGCGGGAGGTCAGGGTGTGGTCAGGAAGGGTCAATCGGCATCCGTTAGATCATGTTGCATTCTGACGCGACAGAATTCGCGACCTGTTCCGTGATCGTCAGGAGTTGGCAGGCTGAAAGTGTCCGCCGCCTCACGGGGTCAAACTTGCATACGATGACGTAATTGCTGCCGTCGATGCCATGACATCAGAGTGATGGTCGGCAGGCAGCGGCGCCGGCCTGAGCACGGGATGGTCGTCATGAAACAGTATGTCGGGCTGGATGTATCGCAGAAAGAGACCAGCGTTTGCGTCGTCGATGAATCTGGAAAGGTCATCTTTCAAGGCCGCGCGAGGTCCGATCCCGGCGCTTTGGCGGAACTGCTGAGCAAGCGCGCGCCGAGCGCCGAGCGGATCGGCTTCGAGACCGGCGCCATGTCGAGCTGGCTGTGGCATGAACTCAACCGGATCGGTCTGCCCGTCGTGTGCATCGACGCTCGTCACGCGAAGGCAGTACTTTCGGTTCGAATGAACAAGAGCGACGAGAACGATGCCCAAGGCCTGGCGGAGTTGGTTCGGGTTGGCTGGTACCGAGTAGTCAAAGTGAAGAGTCCGGAGAGTCAGGCAACCCGATCCCTGCTCGTCGCGCGTTCCAGGCTTGTCGCCATCCGCCGCGATCTGGAGAACCAAATCCGTTCGATGCTGAAGGAGCATGGGCTACAGTTCAGCCGATCGATTGGATCACAGTTCCGGCGAAAGGTCCTGGAGCTGCTTGCCGAGGATCATCCGCTCCGATCCGTGATTGGGGCGCTCCTCAGAGTCCATGAACAGACCTGCGAGGAACAGGAGAAACTCGATCGTCAGGTCCGGCGTCTCGCTCATGACGACTGTACTACGCGCCGGCTGATGACAGTTCCCGGCGTCGGCGTGGTGACGGCGCTGACCTACCGCCACACGATCGATGATCCCTCGCGCTTTTCATCGGCCAGCGACGTCGGTGCCTACCTGGGCCTGACGCCGCGGCGAAAGCAATCCGGGGAAACGGATGTCAGCGGCCGTGTCTCGCATTGGGG
This sequence comes from Bosea sp. NBC_00550, assembly GCF_026020075.1. Taxonomy (NCBI): domain Bacteria; kingdom Pseudomonadati; phylum Pseudomonadota; class Alphaproteobacteria; order Hyphomicrobiales; family Alloboseaceae; genus Allobosea; species Allobosea sp. NBC_00550. The sequence continues at coordinate 261,704 of NZ_CP102773.1, read as the reverse complement.
AGATCGCCTGCTGAGAACATATCTCTACGAGGCAGCCAGCGTCCTGATGCATCGAACCAAGAAATGGTCGACGCTGAAAGCATGGGGCATTCGTCTCTCCAAGCGGATCGGGATGAAGAAGGCCAAGGTGGCCGTCGCGCGCAAGATGGCCGTGCTCCTCCACTGCATCTGGGTCGACGGCACCAGCTTCGAATGGGGGAGCGAAAAGACGGCGTAGGCGCTTCCCGCATAAACCTGCTCACGGGCGCCCATCTCGGCACTCGCGATGTCCCCGCCGGGACGGCGGTTGTGGTGACCTCGTTGTTTCGGCTGACGTCCACTGGAACGTCGTTGCACACGTTGAGGCACCCGACCCGAACATCATCATGAGGCGCTCGACCTCGGAAAGGACCATGACCCCGGCGATGACGGCGCGAAATCCGAGGTTGACAGCTCTCCGCAATTAAAGGGCCGAAACACACTCAACACGCGACGCGCTACCACCTGGCTGAGAAAGAGAGCTTCTCGTGAAGACGATTGGCTTTTCCCGGCCCGTAATCGGCATGGTGATCACGTGACGACGCGTCAGTATGGCCGCCTTCTGCCACGTTCGGAGCACCGCCCATGCCAGCAGGACGCCCGCCGAAGCCGCGTCGCATCCGCGAGTTAGAGGGCCGGCGCGGGCATCGACCTGTCCCGGACAGCGTCGAGAGCTGTGGCCAGCCACTGATGCCCTATTATCTCGGAGACGAGCAGCGGGCTTGTGGAAACAGATCGAGGCCGGCATGCCGACCGGGCTGCTGACGTTGGCCGACAGCCAGGCGGTCGAAAGGATGTGCGTCGCGTGGGCGAGGTTTCGCGAATGCCAGCGCAAAATCGGCCAGCTGACGATGTTCAGTAGGGACTCGACCGGCCAATTGGCGATGTCGCCGCTGGTCCGGATTCAAAGTCTCGCAGCAAAGGAGATGCATCTGGCCGGCGACGCACTTGGCTTGAGCCCGGTCGCGCGCGCTAGGATCAGCGCGCCCGAGAACGTCGGCAATGATCCCCTGACGCTGCTGCTCGACGGCCAGGTCTATAGGCCGGCCGTGCCACGGAAGTCGAGGGCCAACTGAGAGGTTGTGTGTCTGTCTGATGGGACGCCCCCTTGGAGGAACATCGGTCGCGTCTTTCTGCGAATGCGTCAAGGCCGCTTTAAGGATGCCCCCCCATCGCGCCGCTAAATCATGGTTAGCGCGTTGAATTACATTTGCCGTTTGTCGAGCCTGTGTCAGCCTGTCCCAAGGGAATGCTGCTCACCAACGTTCCCACCTTCCACCCTTGCCTATGCCTTCCTCGCTTATGTCTTCCGTGGTTCATGGGGGCGTCCGATGTCGGCTGAAGATCGTGGGCTAGCCCGACTGCAGATGAGGTTCCCGGAGTTCCGCGACCGCTTCGCGCGAATGGAGGACCGACGTTTTCGCGGTGTCTGCGAGGAGTACGATCTTGTCTGGGAGGCGATGTCCCAGGACGAACACTGCGCGATGTTCAGCTTCGACGACTACTGCCTCCTTGCGGCCTCGATCGAGCACGACGCCGTCACAATGGCCGAGGCCGATTCCGAATCCCGGCGCCATCGCCCGACCGGCTAGTCCCCGGGGGCAGCGCCGTCGGCTTCCTAGAATTTTATAGTCAGGATCTCGCTCCACAATTAGTGGACGATACACGATGGCAGGCGTAGCCTCGACCCACCGCTGGGACGCGGTCGAACGCCACCGGACCGCAAAAGCCCCCCGGCCCAAAGGGCCGGTGGCGTCTCGCTGCCGGCGCCGTCCGCCTCGGCGACGTCCGGTGATATTCCAATATTGCGGATCCGCTTCCTCTAGGCGGCGCGCAAATGAGCGCTTTCGACCCGCTGCAGACGATGAGACCAAATTGCGGGACGCCCGTCGATCCACCTAAGGCGTTGCTGCGGGGTAAGCGCGAGTTTCCGGCAGCATGCGGCTCCGGAGCGTGTGGTCTCAGCGCTCGATCTTGGCCCGGGTGGGCGACGCTCTATTGCGGGCAGAGCGCCGACAGGCGATCGGCCGGGAGCTCGATAGCGCGCCCGTCCTCGATGGCGACGAAGCCTTGCAGTGGCCCTTTCGGGCAGTCGATGCCGTCGAGCAGCAGCATGAAGCCGAACCGCTTGCCTTTCAGATCAGCTCTTTCGAACATCGTCGCGACGTCAGGCCGTACTTGGCGGGTGCCGACGATCGCGAGTATCTTGCCGTTCTGGCGGATCGCGAAATGCGCGGCAAGATCCGGCGCGGCGAGATCGATGGCATACCCGCGGATCACCCAAGCGCCCTTCCGCAGGCGCTCGAATTGACCCATATCCGGTCGGTCGCCGCCGATGTTTTCACCACTTCCGGCCCTTCCGCGGCCTCTCAGCGGTTCAGGACCCTGATTGGTCTGTTCGAAAGTAAAAATGAGACTTGCTGGATTCCCACTAAACGGGGAATGATCGAGCCCTAGCGGGGGAGTGTCCGAACACGCGCAAACTTGCACGGAGTTTGGCTTTGCCACCTGATTTTCAGCTATCTTTGGCGCTACAAGGCCAAGCGCGACTGCTTATTGGGCAATGGAGAGGCATGCTTCGTCGACTTGACGAGTGCCAATACCGGCCTTTCGATGCAGACCCAGCTAACCCAACCAAGTATGTATGAAATAATAACTGTCAGGACAGTCGCATTTATCACCGACATATGCGGAGATATGAGAAGTATGACCTTTGTCGTTGGCCAAGCGTATAAATATACGCCGTAAGATATGTCGTTTTTATTATTAATTTTGCTCAAGGTCCTATTTTTAATATTCGAAATGGAAAATAGTATATAGGCCCCGAATATGGCGACTCCGAAATGGGCCAATCGATCGACGAACAGGCATAACGCGAGCGCCGCAGTCGATATCAGAACGTATTTTAGCTTGAATATTATGACGTCTCTATACAGAAAAAAACATGATCCGGTCAAAAATATGCCGCTCAGCCTCAGCCAACTCTTTTTTGCTCCAAACAGAATGCTATTCCATTCTGATATGGAAAATATATTTGGTATAGGTCGATCAGTAATGCTTGTGTCGAAAGGTTGAGTCTCGATTTCCAGAAAAATGGCAATTACAAGCAATGCCGCTGTCGCAATTAAAACCAAATGTCTTTTTCCAAATAAACCAAAGTACCCCATCACGATAACGAGCAAATAGCATTTGAATTCGATGCTGATGGTCCACATCGATGCATTTAGAAACGGGAACATCGTCCCATGGAAAACGTTTCCGACATTCGGCGCTTGAAGTAGTAGTGCTCGCACTACGATTGATAAAAATTCTCCCAGATGCCCCGGCATTTTTGCTCCACCTATAGGAGCAACGATTAAAACGCATATAAAATATGCGCAAATGAACCCAGGAAATATTCTGGCTAATCTCTTCCTGACGTACTCGGCTAACGACTTTCTCCCTATAAAGCTGTTTGTGATGAGGTATCCGCTGATCAAAAAGAACATGTCTACTGAAAAATCGCCAAGGGAGATTGACCCAAATAAGCGAGTCAGAATTTCGTTGCTACGACTGCCGTCGATTATTTCCGGAACATGAGATAGGATCACGGCCGACGCGAAGAGCAGCCTGAGAAATCCGAACATATTGTTATGCTGTCCGAAAATCTGTGCTTTGCCGGCATCCGATGCTGATTCTGACATCTTCATAAGAGGGATCCGCCAGGTGCGCGTGCGACTCGCAGATTGCGTTGAATCCCTCATGCAAAAAATCTGCCGTGTTCCGGCTGTCGATCAATAAACTTGGCAGGAATGCCCTATAACGCCGCGAAGCAAGCTTCGTTAGGGCGCAGTGAGCGCTGTCTGTATCGCCGCTACCGTCATCTCCTGGCTCTGAGCAATCAGTCCTGAGTCCTAGAGTGCCCCGCAGGACCTCATGGGCCGCACCAACGACAGCGACGGGGACGCGAGCTTGCATCGCGGACGCCGTGAAGGTCTTTGAGGACACGCTCGCCGAAGGGCGTGGGCGACCGCGCAGCGCAAAAGGCGGACGAAGGGGTTCCCAGCGGCAGCTGTTCGAATTACTGCCGAGGCGGTCGCCAACGTAGGCATAGGCAACGGTTCAGCGCTGCTTGCGCTCTTCTTCCTGAAGGCTCTTCTTGAGAGCGTCGAATATGCTGACCACCTTCTGCGGTCGGCCGGGCGCTTCACCCCGCTTCACGCTGCGGCTCTTCTTTGAATCGATCAGCTTCAGGAGGTGATCCTGGATCGGGTCTTTCATGAAGTCCGCTGACCACGGCGCAGACTTTTGGGCGACCAGGTTGTCCGCCAACTTACTCAGCGACGGGTCGTCTGGCGCTTAGCCGATGTCGCGGAAGTAAATGGCGGGCTTCCGGACCTCGTCGCCGAAGCGCAGGGTCCAGGCGATGACGCCTTTGCCTCTGGGCTGCAGCATCACTGCTCGCTCTCGTCGATTGAGAACGACGAGCGCCTCACGCAATAGCGCCGATGCTACCGACGATCTTGATCTCGGATCGGCCTGCACCTAGCTTTTCAACACGGACTTGTACGGCGATCCGCTCAATCATCGCGGCAACATGGGTGATGACGCCGACTTTGCGCCCCCGCCCCTGCAGGGTCTCCAGCGCGTCGAGGGCCAAATCTAGGGTCTCGGCGTCGAGAGACCCGAAACCTTCGTCGATGAAAAGCGTGTCGACGAAGGACGAACGTCCCTCCAGGCCCGAAAGAGCAAGTGCCAGAGCGAGCGAAACCAGGAAGCGCTCGCCACCCGAAAGGCTACGTGTCCCACGGACTTCGTCGCCCATATCGCGATCGATGACATGGAGCGTCAGGTCGGATGAAGCGTCGCGGGCGAGCCTGTATCGCGGGGTGAGGGCGTCCAGATGCTCGTTGGCGAGCTGCACCATATGATCGAGCGTGATGCCTTGCGCGAAACGCCGGAAACGATCTCCGTTTGCCGAGCCTATTGCGTCGTCCACGGCCTGCCATACCGTGAGTTCGGTGTTTGCCGCATCGATCTGGCCGGCCAGATTTGCCGCCTCCTTGCGCGCTACGTCGTCTCTCGCAAGCGTCGCCCTGAGCGCTCCAGATCTCTGCTGCAGACCTTCTATCTCTTGGGCCAATGATGCGACGCTCGCGGCGAGCGCCTGGGGGTCCACGGTCTCGTCGAAGCCTTCCAGCGTCCGGTCCAGGTCGCTCCGACGCGTCAGCACCGCTGTATTGGCGTCGTTCACAGCACGGTCGACGCCCTGGACTTTGCCTTTCAATTCCTGGCTGACAGCGGGATCGGTCATGATGAGCGCCACAACTTGGGCGGTCGAGCGCGCTATTTCGTGGCACGCCGCGCCGAATGTGCGTTCGGCACGATCACTTCTGCTTGCAGACATCTCCAATATGGACGTCGCCTCGTCGCATCGGGCAGCCGCGGCTTGCAGCGCTCCTTCGGACGCTGCCTTCCTGGCAAGTGCACGAGCAAGCGTCTCACGGCTGACCTCGCAAGCTCCCGAGATTCTCGCACGATGCGTTGCCGTGGCCTCCCCACTAAGGAGCGCAGCTCGGGCCTGTGCTTTTCCCTGCTCCGTCCGCCGGCGTTGAGTGAGACCACTGCTCATGGCGGTCAGGTGCGCCCGTGCATGGTCGAGCGAGGTATTCGTGGCTACCCGCTCTCGGCCGAGATTCTGGAGGACCGCTTCAAGTTCATCGGCCTGCTTGCGCAGCCGGGTACTTTCTTCAGCAATTGCCTTGAGAACTGCCGCAACCTCGGCCGGATCGGCGTCGACCATGTCGAGCGCCAAACCCGCGACAGCAAGAAAGGGCGCGAGCTCGCGTTCAATGGAAACCAGTCGCTCGGCCAATCCGGCCGCTCGCGCCGCGTAGTCGGTGGCCTTCAATTGCTCGGCCTGAGCGTCTGGCCGCTTGTCTTCAACCGATTGCCCGATCGCTCCTATCTTCACGTCAAGCGCATCCAGCTCGCGCTGGGCGGCGTCGATTGCCGTTCGGAGTTCCTGTGCTTCCGCGAGAGGCCCAGCGATCATCTGCCGGGCTGCGCCGATGGCCGCCGTCAGGGCATTCAATTCGCCTGTCGTATTATCGCTGAGCGTGCTGGGAACGTCTCTCTCCATGCCCGCCTTCAGGTAAGCATCATTCGACGACGGCCACCGCGCGGTGTACGCCGCGCTCGCAATCTGCACTTGCTCGCGGGCGGATTCGGCCCAGCGGCGTGCCTCTGCCTGCCGGACCTCCGCGGCTGCCCGAGCCCGGGTAGCCCCATCCAGTCGCTCGCCGACTTGGATCAAAGCCCGGTCAAGCTCTCCCCGTCTTTCGCGAAGCCTCTCGGCGATCTCGTTGAGTGCGCTGGGATGCGCAAGATGCGGATGATCGGTGCTCCCGCACACTGGGCAAGGCAAGGTTGGAGCAAGCAGGCTGCGCAGATGCAGGGCTTCGGAGGAAACCGCTTCATCGGCAAGCTCAGCGATTGGAATGATCTCAGTACGCGCCGCTTGGCGACGCCCCCGGTCCAGTTCGGCCTGACTGATGAGCGCCCCGGCCTCTTTAAGCGCCTTGACGGCCAGTTCACCGTCCGCTTCATGGCGCTTCAGCGCAACGGCAGCCCGATCGTGCTGTCCGCATACGTCGATGAGATTGCGCAACGTTTCATCCGCGCGCTGCAGTAGAAGATCCCGATCGCGCAATGCGACGTCGTTAATGGCCGTGAGGCGATCCCTGCGCATTGTGGTCTGACCAGCGATCTCCAGTCTTTGAGCCCGCGCCTCAGCGGCTTGCTCGGACAGCGCTACGATCTCGCGCTGCATAGTCTCGGCGGCCGCTCTCGCGCGTTCGGCTGTCGATATGTATCCTGATCGCTCCTCGGCCAGGGCCTTGCGTTTTGTCAGCAGATCCAGCGCATCCGCGAGGCGATTTAGGACCAGGTCGCGGCCGGATCGGCTGTCGAGTTGAGCAACGGTCGTATCGCTTAGCTCGGATTTCTCCGCGATCGTTCGATCCAACGCTGCAAGCGCTTCGCTCTTGCCGCGTAAACTCTCCTCGGCCACGTGCGATTTCTCGATCGCGTCCGCGAGCTCCGTCCGCGCGGCAGCCAACTGCGTGTCCAGCCTCTCTGCTTCGCTCCAAGCCGGGAGAAAGTCCTTCAGCACTTTCTCGGCAACGCCATTCTCGGATGCCGCCGCCGCCAGCTCCGTTGCCATGCCAGCGTCCGAAAGCCTGGATTCCTCGCGCGCTACCAATAAGGCCTCGAGGCGGCTCTCGGCCTCAGCTCGCGCGCCTTGCGCATTTCTAAGTTCGACGGCGAGCGGCCGAAGTGGCTCAACCAGGTCGAACTCCGCGAGCGAGCGAAAATCGTCGGCGGCCGCTTCACGAACGAGTCGAGCCGACGATGCATCTGCTTCGGCTCGAGCGAGATTTTCGCGAGCGGTCACGACGCGCTTGACGTGCTCCAGCCGTTCGAGATTCTGATCGCGCGCAATGCCTCTTTCGCCGCTAGTCGAAGCTATCTCGATCCCATCGTTTAGCAGCGCCTGCCTCGCCTGCGCATCGAGCAGACCAATTTCGTTTCTGCGAAATTCTAACCGCTCGACCATGGCGCGTCTCTCATCCGTGCCCGCACGGACTTGAATTGAAATTGCCGCATAGATCTCGGTGCCCGTGATCTTTTCCAAGAGCTCGGCGCGGTCGCCTTCGGCTGCGAGCAGGAAGGCATCGAATTCGCCTTGGGCCAGAAGGACGGTGCGCCTGAACTGCTCGAATGTAAGGTCGGTTCGAGCCTCGACCGCTTCCTTGACTAGCGTCTTGCCGGCGGCAACAGCACTCCCATCGTCCAGGCGATACAGGGCACGCTGTTCATTCTGAAGGCGGCCGTTTGCCCGCCCCCGCGCTCGATTCGCTTCCCAACGAGCGCGGTAACCTTCGCCGTCCTGCCCGATGAAATCGACCTCGGCATAGCCGCCACCTGCTCCCCGGCGCAGGATCGCTCGCCCGTCGCTCGCCGAAATCGCCTCGCCGCTGGGGTCAGGTGCGTACTCGCGCCGGCCGACCGTCGTGCGCGGGAATTGTCCGTAGAGCGCCAGGCACAGAGCATCGAGAATGGTCGACTTCCCCGCTCCCGTCTCACCGGTGATCGCAAATAGTCCAGATCCCGCAAGCGGCTCTGCTGCCAGATCGATCTCGAAGCGAGAAGCGAAACTCGCCAGGTTCTCCCCGCGGATTGCCAGGATGCGCATCCTTATGCCTCCGCCTGAGCGCGGTGGAAGACATCAAGATGGCTGGCATCGGGCGCGCTCCCGAAGGTGCGTTCGAAGGCCAGCTTGAACAGGTCCTCCGGATCTCGATCGGAGAGTCGGATCGTCGATGCTGAATCAGTCGGCACCTTGACCGCATCGGGGCGCGCTGCGACACGTGCCTCGACGATGCGAACCGGGAAACCCTCGGCGATACGGTCGACCTCCTCCCGGAATCCAGGCGACAGCCCCTCGCGCTCCAGCCTCACTTGCACGAACGGCCGCTGTTCGAGCGGTAGATCGGTTGGAAGTGCTAGCGCCGTCAGATGGTCGCCTAGTTCGCTCAGGCGAATATCGCCAGCGTCGGGAAGGCGGATGAACGGCACGGGCCGGTTAATCGGGATATGCTCCGATGTGGCGAGGGAGCCATCCAATGTGACCAGTGTAACGCCGTGCCTATAAGGTAATTCAGTTGCGGACAGGGGGATGAGCGACCCACAATAGCGCAACGTCTCGCGTCCTACCGCCTGCGCCCGGTGTAGGTGGCCGAGCGCCACATAGCTCGCCTCGGCCGGGAATACGTCATGCGGGACAGCATGCTGGCCGCCGACCAATATGCGCCGCTCCGCGCCTTCCGACTCGATTCCGCCAGCGACGTGCAGATGGCCGGTCAAAACCCAAGGCAGACCATGCAACGATGTGTTCAGCGCGTCGACCAGCTCGGAATAGAGATTCCGCACGCCGGTAATGATCGGCGATATCCCTTCGCCATCTAGCCTGGTCAAATTCGGCAAGCAGGCGGCGGTCGGGTAGGACACCGCAAGCACATGAGCGGCTATCGATCCGCTCGCGTCAGCGATCGGGACGAGATGGCGGTAAGCGTCGAGGCGTCCCTCGCGGCGACGCACGTTGCCGACGACTCGAACGTTGAAGGCCTCCAGCAGCGGCCGGGGCGCTTCCAGCCGGCCAGCGGCATCGTGGTTGCCCGCGGCGATCACCACAGTCATGCGCGGGCGCGAGCGGCTCAATCGTGCGATGGTCTCATAGAATAGCTGCTGCGCCTCGCCGGACGGGTTCTGGCTGTCGAATACATCGCCGGCGATCACCAGGGCGTCGACGTCGCGCTCCACCGCAATCTCTTCCAGCCCGCGCAGGACGCTGCGTAACTCGTGCTCCCGCGAGTACCCACGCAACGTCTGACCGATGTGCCAATCAGCCGTATGCAAAATTCGAATCATGTTCCCTCACAGCACACCAGTGCGACTATGTCGCCCGGCGATCTGGAATCCCTAGCTGACTCCTTCGTCCAATTGGCAGGAAGGTCGCTACTCGTTGGGTCAGCGCAGGGCAGCAATCGAACGCCTTCTCACTGGCCCCTCTGGTCGCTCGTTCGCGCGGCCTGCGCTCGTTGTGAGGACCCGATGGTGTTGGTCGATTGGGACATCGGCTGAAGCTGGTCCGTCCCGAACGCCTGCTAGGAAGCGTTCTTTAGGGACGAAAAGCGAAAAGTGGCCCTTACCTGACGCCGAGAATGTCTTGTGTAGATGGCTCCCGCGTTGCAAGGGGGGCTGTGACGGTCTGGCGTGCTGGTCGAGTGCAGCCTTGTGTCCGGCCTGTTCGCGCGGTCATCGACCGCTGGTGCCTCCGTGATATCTGCATAGACGAAGGCCAGTCACGAAGGCGCTGCAAATTGGCCGCTTTGCGCGACCTCCTAGACAGGTGCGCGACGGCCGCTTTCATGATGCGGTTCAGCGCGATTTCTTCTGACAACTCGTCGACGGGGCATGCCGCGGCGGACCGCTTCGGCAGCTTGTCGCAGAAGATCCGGATCAGGATTTCGAGCAGTGTCTCGCGCTGCCAGGCGAGTTCTGTGATACGTCTTGACGTCGAGTACCGGTCCTCAAAATCTGGTGCGTCCAATACGGAGGCAGTTCCCGAAGGCACAAACTACTTTCCGGCGCTACGGGACAGCCCTTTTCTTCTCAGCGCCGGCCGCTTGAAACCGGCCCTGATGCGCACTGGAAAGGAACTGCATGAAGGCCGGCGGGATCTCAACGAAGCCGAGAGCTTCCTGACGGATGTCGAAGTCCGCGATAGCCTCGGTTAGCATCTCGAATTCCCGCTCATCGTCAGAGCCCCTCGATGATGAGATTAGCTGTGCAGCTCGCAGCACAGCAGCCTTCCGCTGTCCATAAGACGAGATCATCGCGGCGTCGACGTTCGGCATGACACCACCTCATCGTTACGCAACCTCACACCTGCTACGCTATCACCCAACCGCTGGACTACGAGTCGCTTATACAAGATTGCTCGGCATCCGGCCCCAGACGCCTAGGAGCGGCCCGCGCTCGGAGACGTGAGCCGTCCCGTCGAGCCATCTTCACACATTGAACGACGGCCCGGAACCGGACGTCGTCGGCACAAAGTTCATTGGGATGGAGCGCTCGATCATTGTTTCGTCACGGCTGCAAAAGCATAGATCAGATCGACATAGTAGCGTTCGATCGTCGCGAGGCTCGCGACCTTTCCGTCGCCCTCGACCACCAAGAACTCATCGCTGGTCGCCAAGCGCGCGCCATGGCCCGGCGAGCCGCCCTGCAGCGAGGGGATGCCGAGGAGCTTGGCGAAATGCGCCCAAGGGCCGCCGAAACCCTGCACCGGCCAGATCGTGCGGGGGCAGTCATAGGCGTCGAGCGTCGCCAGCGTGGCGCGGATCAGGCTGGATTCTAATGAGGTCTGATACCAATCATAGGCCGCCATCACCCTGATCGTGATGTCCGGGAAACCGGCCGAATCGAGATGGCGGCGGATGATCGCGATGATGTCCTGCGCGCCAACCTCGCTGATCACGCGCAGATCGCAAGTCGCGGTCGCCGTGTCGGGCAGCAGGAAGGACTTGGTGCCAGGCCCGGTATAGCCGCTGCGCAATCCGCTGATGTTGAAGGATGGGCCATACATGTAGCGCTGCAGTAGATCTGCTGGCGCCACCTCCTCCTTGAAGGTCTTGACCGGGAACTGCGGCGCCAGCCCGGGGATGAAGCCGTTGGGATCCTTGCCGGCAACGCCTGCGCGCATCGCGTCGAGGAGCGGGCGTTCCCAGTCGGCAATCGGCTTTGCCTGCGCCATCATGGCGGCGAGTTCGGGGATGGCTATGGTCCGGCCGGTGTCGTCGGTCAGCGATGCCATGGCATGGAGCAGGCGCCAGACCGGATTGTCGACGACGACGCTGGTGGCGCTATGGACCGCGCCGCCCTGAGGGCCGAGGCCCGTACTCTGCGTGCTGGCGACGAACTCCAGATAGATCAGGCCCTTGTAGCCCAGCGTCATACTGACGGCGCCGCTGGCATCCTGCGCCGTCTTGGGGCCGTAGAGGGCCGAGACCTGCGCAAGCCGGTCGCGATAGCGTTCGAAGAGCTTGCCGTAATTCGGGCTGCCGAGCAGTTCGGCCCCTTCGATCAGGAAGATCAGGTTGACCGGTAATGCCCCCTCGACGGAGAGGATCGAGGAGACCGCGTTGATCCATGCCTGCAACGGTCCCTTTTGCGCGGCGGCACCACGGCCGAGCACCACCTTCGGAAAGCCGTCGAAGGGTATCGCCTCGCCGGAAAACGGCGGATGGGTCCAAGCCTCTGTGCCGACGGGGCGGACGTCGTAATGGCCGTAGATCAGCATGGTCGTCGGCTTGCCGCAGTCGACCATTCCCCAGACGCCGGGATAATCGTCGCCAACATCGACGGTCTCGGCCTCAGTGAAGCCCGCCGCCATCATGTTCGAGACGAGCAGTGCGGCGCATTCGCGTAGACCCGTCTTCTCCAGGCTGACGCTCGGCTGTTGGACCAAGCGCTGGATGTTGGCGATATGCTCGCCGATATGCGCCTCGATATGGGCGTGAATGGTGTCTCGATCGCTCATGGCACGACCTTCGGTTCGGGTCGCGGCTCGCCCGCCGTCTTCGCGCCGAAGCGCCGTGGCCCCATCATCGCCAGGCGCCGGCCCTTCAGCTTCGGATTCAGCGTCTCCTGCAGCGTGTCACCGACGAGGTTTGCCGAGAGCACGAACAGGAACAGTGCGACCGAAGGGCCGATGATCAGATACGGCGCGCTGGTCAGCACCTCCTTGGCCTCGTTCAGCATCTGGCCCCATTCCGGCGTCGGCGGCTGAACGCCGAGGCCGAGATAGCTCAGCGCGGCGGTGTTCAGCACGAAGACGGGCAGGGTCAGCGTCGCCTGGACGATGATCGGGGTGGAGATGTTGGGCCAGATGTGGCGCCACAGGATGCCGGGCCAACTTGCACCCGCCGCGATCGCCGCCTCGACATAGAGCTCCTCCTTGGCCGACAGCGTCACGCCGCGCGCGACGCGGATGAATTGCGGCATCTGCGACAGGCCGAGCGCGATGACGACGCCCTGCTCAGAGGGGCCGGCGACGACGACGATGACGATCGCCAGCAGGATAATCGGGAAGATTAGCATGATGTCCGTGATGCGCATCGTCACCGCATCCCAGATGCCGCCGCGATAACCGACGAACATGCCCAGCGGCACGCCCAGCACGACGGCGAACAAGATCGAGGCGAGAGCGATCTTGGTCGTCACCTGGGTCGCCAGGATCACCCGCGAAAGCACGTCGCGGCCGAACTGGTCGGTGCCGAGCAAGTTCGCCCAGGAGGGCGGCTTCATGCCCTGGCGCAGGCTGATCGCGAAGGGGTCGCGCGGGGTGATCCAAGGGGCCGTCAGCGCGACCACGAAGAGCGCCAGCAGCACGACGGCGAAGAACAGGCCGACGCGATCGCGCGCGAAGCTCCTGAGGAAATCCATCACGGCCTCGCTTTTGGGGGCTGCGAGCGGGTCAATACGAGATCCTCGGGTCGAACCAAGTGTAGAGGATGTCCACGACCATGTTCAGCGTGATGAAGATGATCGCGAAAAAGAAGATCGAGGCCTGGATGATCGGCAGATCGCGCGTCAGCACGGATTCGACCATCAGCCGGCCGAGGCCGGGCCAGTTGAAGATCGATTCGATCACCACTGAGCCGCCGAGCGTGTGTCCGAAGCCCAGGCCGAACAGCGTGATGATCGGCAAGAAGGCGTTGGGCAGCGCATGAGTCAACACGATGCGCCACTCGGCGACGCCCTTGGCGCGGGCGGTGATCACGAACTCCTTGCCGAGCGCTTCGATCATGCAGGAGCGGACCATGCGCGTGAAGATCGCTGCCTGATAGGCGCCCAGCGTAACGACTGGCAGGACATAGTTGGCCCAACTCGCCATTCCAGCGATCGGCAGCCATTCGAGGTGCACGCCGAAGAGATAGATTCCGGCGATGCCGGTGACGAATACCGGCAGGCAGATGCCAACCAGCGACCCGACCGTTACGGTCTTGTCGAGCGAACTGCCCCAGAACGTCGCCGAGAGCGAGCCGAGCGTCAGGCTGACTACGACGGCGAAGATCATCGCCAGCGTGGCGAGTTGCGCCGTGTTGAAGACCCGGGTCAGGACGATTCCGAGCACGGGCTGGCGGTTGTAGTTCGAGACACCGAAATCGCCGAGCAGCACATTGCCGATATAGGTGCTGTACTGGATATAGAGCGGCCGGTCGAAGCCATAGGCCTTGCGGATGCCGTCGACCACGTCCTTGGGCGCATTGTCGCCGGCCAGCAGCACGGCCGGATCGCCCGGAATGATGTGGAACAGCGCGAACAGGAACGTCAGCAGTAGCAGTCCGGCGAGGACGATGAAGCCCATCCGTCCGATGATCATTCTGAGCAAGGCATGACGTCCCCATGTGTTGGCGAGGCCGCGCAGCGTTTGGCGCCGATGCGCGGCCCGATCCCCGCTGCGCTCAGCGCTTTACGCCCTGGCGCTCCATCTCGCCCTTGTCGAACCAGGCGAAATGCGCCGGATAATTGTCGACCGCCAAGATCTCGTCGCCCTTGAGATAGGTCCGGCCGGCCAAGCCGAGATTGAGCGTCGGCAGGTAGATCACCGGCGCCAGGACTAGGAGCCGCGCCATCCACTGCTTGACATATTCGTTGCGTTTGGCCGGGTCGGTCTCGGTATGGGCGACGTTGGCGAGGCGGTCGATCTCGGCGTCGGAGAAGAACATACGGTTGGCGCCATTGGGCTTCCAGGCGTTGGTGTGGGTGAAATACATCATCGGCTGATCGGGATCGGCCGTCGGAATGCCCCAGGACAGCAGCGCCATGTCGTATTTCGCGTCGTTGGGACCCAAATTCGTCGCCGAGCTGAAGGCGGCGCTCTCCATCACGGTGAGATCGACGGCGATGCCGACCTGTTTCAGGAAGGTCTGGAGCAGCTGGGCGATCTGATAGTCGCCCTTGGTGGCGCCGCGCGGGGTGAAGAGTTTCAGCTTGACCGGCTGGCCCTGTGGGTCCTTGAGCACGCCGCCGCTAAAGGCGTAGCCGGCCTCCTTCATCAGCGCTAGCGCCTTATCGGGATCATAGGGGAAGATGGTGTCCTCGCCCGGCGCGCGCATATCGGTGTAGCCGACGACGCCTTCCATCAGGGTTGGCGCCGTCATCAGCGCGGCGCCGCGCCCGGCGAAGACGCTCTGCACGATGCCGGCCTTGTCGATCGCGTAGTTTAGCGCCCGGCGGAAGGTCGGATTGGCAAGCGCCGGGACCTTGTGATTCAGCACGACGTAGAACTGGCGCGTGCTCGGCACCGTCCTGACCAGCACGCTCTTGTTGCGCTCGAGCCTGGCCAGTTCGAGATCGCCGAGCTGGACGGTGCGGTCGATCTCGCCGCGCTCTAGCATCGCCGTGCGTGTCGCGGCATCGGGCACGATCACGATCTTGACGCTGTCAAAATAGGGCTTTCCGGCCTGCCAGTAGTCCTTGTTCTTCTCGAAGATCGTGTATTCGCCCTTGACGAACTGCGTGTGCACGAAGGGGCCGGTTCCGACAACCTTGGTCGCCAGCCCGGCCTCGCCCACGGCCTTGTAGGCAGTCGGGCTGAACATGCAGAGCGGGCGGTAGCCCAGCGTCGGCAACAGCGCGGCGAAGGGTGCCGCGAGATGGAACGACATCTCGTATTCGGAATCGGCCGTCGCGTTCTCGAAGCCCTCGAGCAGCGGCAGATAGATGAATTTCTTGGCCTTCGCCTCGTTGAACACGAATGCCGCGGCCTCGGCGTTGAAGGACGATCCGTCATGGAACTTGACGCCCTCCTGCAGCTTGAAGGTCACGGTCTTGCCATCGGGCGAGGTCGTCCAGCTCTTGGCGAGCAGTGGCTTGATCTCGTTTTGCGGGCTCAGTTCGACGAGCGTCTCGCAGGCATGCAACCAGACATCCTGCCCCGACTGGTCGGTGCTGCGGCCCATGAAGAGCGTGAACTTCTCGCCGGACTGGGCATAGATCAGTTGCCCGCCATATTGCGGCTTGCCGGCATCCTGCGCCAAGGCGGCACCTGAGGCGAGCGCTCCCGCGAGGGCGAGCCGTGCGAGCAGGTTCGTCAGTCTCGGCAGCATGATCTGTCCTCCATGGTTGCCGGTTCGGGTGCGCCGGAGGCGACCGCGAGCCGCATTCAGTACATTTGCGCCTTGTCGAGGATATTGGTCATTTCGGAGCTTCGGCCCGCCAGGAACAGCGGGATATTGTGGCAGAAGATATCGGTGATCGCATCGTTCTCGCTGGCGACGGTGCTGGCCGAGTGCGGCGAGATCAACACATTGGGTAGGTCCCAAAGTGCGGAGACATCCGGCAGCGGCTCGATCTGCGCGACATCGAGCGCCGCCAAGCCGATCGCGCCGGATTGCAGCGCCTCGGTCAGTGCCTCCTCATCGACCAACTGCCCGCGCCCGATATTGACGAAGACGACGCCCGGTTTCATACGCGCGATGATGGCGCGGCTGAGCATGCCCTCCGTCGCCGGCGTATGCGGCGCCGCGAGCACGACGGCGTCGGCACGCGCGACGGCCTGCTCCAGCATGTCGAGGCCGTGGACCTCGTCGGCAAAAAGTTCGGCGCGCCTATCGTCCGAGGGACGGCGCACCAGTGCGATGACCCTCATGCCGAAGGCCTGCGCGAAGCGTCCGACTTCCGCACCGACCTTGCCGGCTCCGACCACGAGAAGGGTCTGCCCCGCCAGCGACGTGCCGCAATAGCGCTCCCAGCGATGCGCCTTCTGCTCGTCCTTGAGGAACGGATAGCGCTTGGCGTGAACGAGCAGCGCCATCACGGCGAACTCCGCAAGGGGCCTAGCATGAACGCCGCGTGCGGTCGTGACGATGAGCTCGCTCCCGGCCAGGCCGTAATCGTTGACCATCCGGCCGACGCCGGAGCTCGTGGTCTGAACCCAGCGGACATGGGGAGCCACCGAGAGCCCGCCGCCGTTCGTGGCAGGTCCGGACGGGAAATCCCATAGGATCGTCGCGCGTCCGAGATGGGCGCGCCAGCGCGCCTCCTGTCCGGCATCGCGCTTGAAATCCGGCTCGCCCTTGTGATCCGCGACGAAGCGGACAGTCGGCAGCAGATCGGGTTCATGGATCACCTCGACGGCCGCCGTCGCGGCCGCCCGGATGCGATCGACATGCTCCGGCTCGAGCGGAGAGGTGAGGAAAATCGTATGCCTGTCCATCGTCTTTGAACGCCGGTAGCTCGACCCGCATAAAGCAGGGATCGTGCCATTTGGGTCTAATTTGCCTCGCGCCGCAATGCCCTGCCCGCATACCGCTAAGCCGCGCCCAAGCTTCGCGGAAAACGTCGCACGCCTTGCTTCAGCGGGCCTCGGCAAGCGAGAATACCGGGCCGGGCCGATCGGGGTCCGACGCGGCGCTGGAATGACCCCGCAGCCGATCTGACTCCACAGGACTTAAGCCGTGACGCTTGCATCATCGACCGCTCTCGTGACTGGAGCGGATAGCCAGGGCATCGGCCGTGCCGTGGCGCTCGCCCTTGCCGAAGCCGGAGCCGACGTCGCCCTGCACTGGTATCGCAGCCGCGAGCTGGCTGAGGAACTGGCGGTCACGATCCGGGGCATGGGGCGACGGGCAGAGCTGGTTCACGCCGATATGGGGGATCCGGCGGCCGCCCGGGCCGCCGTGCGGGGCGCGTCCGAGGCGTTGAGCGGGCTCGGCATCCTCGTCTGCAACGCGGCCAGGATCCAGCGCCGGGCCTTCATGGAGATCACCGACGAGGACTGGGCCGCCATACATGCCGTCAACCTGCACGGCTATTTCGCCTGTGCGCAGGAGGCGGCGAAGATCATGATCGATCGGGGCAAGCCCGGCCGCATCGTCATGGTCTCCTCGGTTAACCAGGCCCATGCCAATCCCGACATCGCCCATTACGTCGCCACCAAGGGAGGCGTCATGATGCTGGCCCGGGCCATGGCGCTGGAGCTGGCGCCGCACGACATCACCGTCAATCTCGTCGCGCCGGGTACGATCGAAACTGACATCAACCGGCACATGCTGGCCGATCCGGAGTTCCGGGCGCGCAAGCTCGCGCCGGTGCCGTTGCGCCGCGCCGGCACCCCCGAGGATGTGGCAGGGGCCGTGGCCTATCTCGCAAGCGATGCCGCAGCCTATGTCACCGGCGCCACGATCGTGGTGGACGGCGGCCTGACCATCGCCTGAACCGAAAGTCGTCCGATGAACACCACTCCTGCCAGCGGCATCCCGGTGCATGAAGTCCATGCGATCCGTTTCGCACATCATGCGGCGCGCCGGCGCGCCGAGAATTTCCTGGGCGGCGATGCCCATGACGGGCCGATGCCGTTTGACTACTTCGTCTTCGTCATCAAGGGCCCGGATGGCGCGATCATCGTCGATACCGGCTTCAGCGCCGAGGTCGCTCAGAAGCGCGGGCGCGAATTCTTGCTGTGTCCGAGCGAGGGCCTGAGGCTGCTCGGGATCGATCCGGGCAGCATCGCCGATGTCGTGCTGACGCATTTGCATTACGACCATTCGGGCAACCAGAACCTGTTCCCGAAGGCGCGCTTTCATCTCCAGGCGGCCGAGATGGCCTATGCCACGGGCCCCTGCATGTGCCACGGCATGCTGCGCGGCGGTTATGATCCCCATGATATCGCCGAGACCGTGCGCAAGCTGTTCGAGGGGCGCGTCGTCTATCATCAAGGCGAGGGCGAGGTTGCTCCCGGAATCACGCTCCATCGCGTGGGCGGGCACACCGACGGCCAGCAGGTCGTGCGGGTGATGACACGCAATGGCTGGCTCGTGCTGGCCTCGGACGCGACCCATTTCTTCGAGAACTTCGAGCGCAACATTCCGTTTCCGTGGGTCTACAACGTCGGGGCGACGCTCGACGGCTTCCAACGGCTGCGCGAGCTCGCCAATTCCGAGAGTATGGTCATTCCCGGCCACGATCCGCAGATCATGACGCGCTTTCCGCCTTCCTCAGCCGAGGCGGCGGGCATCGTCGCCCGGCTCGATTGACGCAATCGGCGGGGAGGCCCGGCGTTCCGTCTGGAAGGCCGGGCCGGCTGGCCTCAGTTCGCCTTGACCGGGACGACGTCCATGGCGAGCGTTTCCTCGTCGCTGCGCAGGCGCACTGTCTGGGCGCGATCCCGCCAGACCGCCCAGCCATATTTGATCACGGTCAGCGGCAGCGTGACGCGATCCTTCATAAACAGCGCTCCCGCCTCGCTGAGCATGGCGCTGCGCTTAGCATTGTCGAGTTCGCTGCCGGCACTGTCGATCAGCTTGTCGACGGCGGGATTGGCATAGCCGCGCCAGTTGAACTGGCCGAGCTTGCGGTCCGCATCGTTGGAATGCGCGATCGCGGACAGGGTGTAATAGGCCTCGCCGGTGATCGTGCCCCAGCCGGCCATCGTCGCCGAGAGCTCGCCGCGCGGCCGCGCCGAGAACAGGATCGAGACGGGCACGCCATTGGCCTGCACATCGACGCCGACACGCGCCAGCATCTGCACCAGCGTCGTGCCGATCTCGCGGTCGCCCGGGAGGCGGTCGACGGTGAAGCTCAGCGTGAACTTAAAGCCATTGGGATATCCGGCCTCGGCCAGCAACTGTCGCGAGCGCGCTAGATCGGCCTTGACTTCGGGAATCTCGGGATTGAAGCCGAAGATCCCCTGCGAGACCAGTTGCGTCGCGGGCGAGCCCATCCCGTCCATGGCGATGTCCCCGAGTTGGCGGCGATCGATCGCGAGATCCAGTGCCTCGCGGACGCGCGGATCGCGGAAGGGGTTGGCGGCGAGCGGCGAGCCGTCCTTGGCGCTGACCTGCGGCGTTTTCTCGCGCAGATCGAAATCAAGCAGGAAGACGAAGATCGTGTCCTGCGTCGGGACGTTGAGCTTGCTGTCCTTCTGCAGCGCGGCGACATCGGTCGCCGAGACGCGCGAGATCATGTCGACCTGGCGGGCACGCAACTGCGCGACGCGGGCTGCATCGTTGGAAATCTCCTTGCGGATGACGCGCTGCCAGGGCTGCGGGCCGGCCCAGTAGCCGTCGAACCGGTCGAGCGTCAGATCGGCCTTGGGCGTCCAGGAGACGAGCTTGTAGGGGCCGGTTCCGATCGCGGCCTTGCCTGAATTGAAGGCCTCGTTCGAGGTCTCGCGGGTCAGACCGGCGGCGGCCTTCGACGAGACGATGAACAGCCGGACGAGGTCGTTGGGCAGGGTCGGCGCGGCGCTGTCGGTGAGGAGATGCACCGTATGGCTGTCGATGACCCGCACCTCCTTGATGCGGCGCGTATAGAGCGTCGCCGGATTGGGGCCGGTTACGTTGGGAATGCGCTCGATCGAGAACTTCACGTCTTCGGCGGTGAAGTCGGAGCCGTCATGGAACTTGACGCCCTTGCGCAGCTTGAACTCCCAGGTCGTGGCATCGATGGCCTTCCACGACTCGGCCAGATTGGGCTCGACCTGCAGCTTCTCGTTCGAGCGCACCAGCGTGTCGAAGATGTGCTTGAGCGCCTCGACATGGACGCCCAGCGCGCTGTAATGCGGGTCCATCGATTCCGGCCCGGCCCGGACGCCCATGTTGAGCGTCTGTGCGGAGGCGGCGCTCGCGCCGATCAGCCCGACGGCCAGCGAGGCAACTTTCAAGAAGCGCGTGAAAGACATGGCGTGATTCCCCTGATGATCCCGTTGCAATTGAGCGGCCAGCCTCCGCAGTGATCGGAGGGAGCCATATGGTCTGTCTGCGGTCAGTCGTTGGCCTTCATGGCGTCGAGCACCATTTTCGTGGCACCAGAAATGTCTCCGAGCTTCTCGCCCGCCTTGACGCGCTCCTGGTTGCGTTCGCCGCGCTCCTGGCGCGCGATTGCTGCATCGGCGATGGCCTCGGCTTCCGCGACGGCCAGCACCAACACGCCGGATTCATCGGCCAGGATGACGTCCCCGGCATTGACTGGCACATTGCCGCAGGAGATCGCCCGGTTCATCGTGCCGCCGAGATTGTAGACGCGCGTGGTGATCGGCGTCATGCCCCGGCACCACATCGGAAAATCAGAATCCTCGATCTCGGCGAGGTCCGTGCAGGGCCCGTCGACGATGCCGCCGATGGCACCGGCGGTCTTCGCGGCGATGGTGACGCCGCCGCCCCAGCAGGCGTGCTTGTCGTCGCCAAGCCTGTCGACGACAAGGATATCGCCGGGGCGCAGCAGCCCCAGCGCGTGATGCAGCAGCGTCGAATCCTGGCTGGGGATCGCCAGCGTCACGGCGGCGCCCGCAATCCGCTTGCCCCGAAGCACGGGCTGGATGCCACGATCCATGAATCCCCAATGCCTGGAATGCCCGACCGTCGCGGTCTCGACGCGCTGGAGCTTGGCCACCAAGGCCGCGGAAAGCTGCGGCGGCATGGGGTCGATCAGATAGTCGGGCATCGGCGTCTCCGGGGAAGGCAGCAGGTCAAAGTGCGGTCTAGCTTGGCCAATGCCGGTGCGATCGCAAGCATGTTTTTTCGCGAGCGGGCCAGGGTGCCGTTGCGGCACTACCCAACCGTGCAAGACCGATCGCACCAAGCAAGCGGCCGTTCCCCACGATCATCCCCGGATTGCTGGCGAAGGGCGGAAAGCCGTGGTCATGGCTCTGGGCGTCATGGGGGGCCAATACCAGGCGACCGCCATGGCTTCTAAGCCGCTCTCGCGGCAGGGGCGGCGCATGGAGGCGGCGCCACAGATTCTGTTGTAGGGGCGGCCGAGCCGTCTGAGGATCGAGGGGTCACTATCGATCTCTACGACAACACGGGCATCGCGGTGGCGAAGATCTACGGCGACGGCAAGCGCGAGCGAACCCGCGCCTTCACCGAACTGGTCGGCCATTACCTGTTCCGGGACCGCTTCGGCCGTCCCGGATTTCCGTCGTCTAGGCTCGCGCAGTCCGCAGGCGAACATCACTGACATCTGCGGGCTGAGAGCGAGCAATCGAGTATGCTGTTTCCGTCAGCCTTGCAGCGCCCAGTCTGCAACCTCCCAGCGATGTTATCCCCGATCAGAGACGATCCGGCCGAGGCCTGGGAAGGGCATGTGGGTTGCGGCGATGAGTGCGCCTTCTGACGCGGCAAGCGGGAAGAAGCGATCCCGCATCGTCTTAGCCGCGGCGCGATCTTGCTCGAACAGAAAGCTCACATCGGTCGCAACCGGATGCACCACGGGAAAGAGCATGTCGGACACCATGATCAGGCTCTGGCCGGCATCTTCGATCGTACGCCGATATGCCCGGGCGTGTGGCCGGTGAGATCGACGATGGAGATGCCGCGTGTGTCCGATGAAGCGCCAGCGCGGCCTCGACCGACTTGATTGGAACAAAGCGCATGGTCGGGCGCGTGACCGCCTCGCAGATCGCCTCCGCATCAGCGGCGTCGGTCTTGCCTCGCTTCACATATGGCTTGACGTAGGCCGGCGGCATCAACCGCACAGTATGGCCCAGAGCGGTCAGCTCGCGCGCCCAGTGATGGCTTGTGCCGCAGGCCTCCATGCCGACCAGGCAGGGACGGAGCAAGCTTGCGGAAGAAGGGCATGACCTGAGCGCGCCTCAGCCCTCGTCGGGCGAGAACCTCTCCTGTTCCGCTGATAGCGTGCACCTGGAAGACATTCTTGGCCAAGTCGATGCCGACAGTCGTGATCTCCATCGTGGTCGCTCCAAGCTCGTGCTGCGTGACAGCACCACTGTGGCGCCGCAACGCCGGGAGCGGGAGCCATCCACCCCATCTGCTTTCTGACAGTGAAATCTGGTGAGCGGCAGCGAAGCCTTATCTAGACGGCTTGGATCGGACTCGGCCTTGCAAAATGGCAGGCTGCTGCATGTCCAGAGGCCACGGCTATCAACTCCGGTCGCTCAGTCCGGCAGCGAGCAACCGCTATCGGGCAGCGGCTGTGGAAGGCGCAGCCGCTCGGCGCGTTGCTCGGGTTGGGAACATCACCGCTCAGAACGATCTGCCGCCTCGGCGCGTCCGGATCCGGGTTGGGCGCGGCGGAAAGGAGCGCCTGGGTGTAGGGATGGTGAGGCGTGTCGTAGACCAGACGTTTGGGGCCGATCTCGACGATGCGACCCAGATACATTACGGCCACTCTCGTCGCGATATGGCGCACGACGGCGAGATCATGGGCGATGAATAGGTAGGTCAGGTCCCGGCTTTCCTGAAGGTCCTGCATGAGGTTGATCACCTGGGCCTGAACCGAAACGTCGAGGGCGGAGACCGGCTCGTCGGCCACGATGAAAGACGGGCCGGCCGCAATCGCCCTGGCGATGCCGATCCTCTGCCGCTGACCGCCTGAGAACTGGCGCGGATAGCGGTCCATGACGGACGTCGATAAGCCGACCTGATGCAGGAGTTGCGCGACCATCTCGCGCCGCGCCGGGCGTGAGGGCGCCAGTCCGAAGGCGTCGATCGGTTCGGCGACGATGTCGGCGATACTACGGCGCGGGCTTAGCGAGCCGAACGGATCCTGAAAGACCATCTGCATGCGCCGCCGCATCTCGCGCAGGGGGCGCGCGCCGAGCTTGGTCAGGCTGACCCCTTCAAAAAGCACCTCGCCGCCGCTTGGCGGGATCAACTGAAGGATAAGCCGGCCAAGGGTCGATTTTCCGCACCCCGTCTCGCCGACCAGCGCCATGGTCTCGCCGCGCTTGATGTCGAAGGATACGCCATCGACGGCGCGTACATCCTTCGTGGTTCGCCCGAGGCCGAGGCCGGCCCTGGCGCTGAAGACCTTCCAGAGGTCCGTGACCGACAGGAGCGTATCGTTCATCGGTTCAGCGCCTCCGACCTGGACGGCGCGGCCGCCTCCTGCACCAGCCAGCAGGCGGCCTCGTGCCCGGGCCCGATACGCGCTGCCGGGGGACGGTCGACCGAGCAGCGCGGGAGCCTGTCGGCGCAACGCGTGTGGAAGGCGCAGCCGGCGCGCAGCGGCCCAGGCGGCGGCACGTTGCCCGGGATCTGGTGGAGGCGCCGCCGCTCCTCGTCGAGCCGCGGGATCGATTGCAGCAGCGCTCGCGTGTAGGGGTGGGACGGCCTGCGGAAGATGTCGCGCACGCTGCCGGTTTCGACGACCCGGCCCGCATACATGACGACGACGCGTTGGCAGGACTCGGCCACGACGCCGAGGTCATGCGTGATCAGGAGCGTCGCCGTTCCCAACCTTGCCTTGAGGTCGCGTAGGAGCGCCAGGACCTGAGCCTGGATGGTGACGTCGAGCGCCGTCGTGGGTTCGTCGGCGATTAGCAGCCGCGGATTGCAGGCGAGCGCCATTGCGATCATCACGCGCTGGCGCATGCCGCCGGAGAACTGGTGCGGAAAGGCGTCGATCCTCTGTTCCGGGTCGGGAATGCCGACGAGCCCGAGAAGTTCGAGCACGCGCGACCGGCGCGCCGCCGCCCCGAGCGTCTGGTGCAGGAGGATAGCCTCGCCGATCTGGTCGCCGATGCGCATGACAGGGTTGAGCGAACTCATCGGCTCCTGGAAGATCATCGCGATGTCGCGGCCACGGATCTCGGGAAGCCGATCGCGAGGCAGGGCGGTCAGATCGATGCCGTCGAGCAGCACCCTACCGCCCGCGAGGTGGCTCGGCGGCTCCGGCACAAGGCGTAGGATCGAGAGGGCCGTGATCGACTTGCCCGAGCCTGACTCCCCCACCAGGCCGACCGTCTCTCCCGCCTCGATCTCGAAGCTGACCTCATCGACGACACGCAGCCGCGCGCCCTTCGGACCGAATTCGACGCTGAGCCCTTCGACCCGCAGCAGCACGCGTGGCTCGCCGATAGCGTTCACGACGAAATCTCCGGATCGAGCACGTCGCGAATGGTGTCGCCCAGCAGGTTGAACGCGAGGACGACGCCAGTGATGGCCAGGCCAGCGCCGATCACGGGCCAGGGCGAACCAAACAGGTTGTTGAGCCCGTCGCGGATGATGTTGCCCCAGCTCGGCTGGGGCGCCTGCGTGCCGAGGCCCAGAAAGCTCAGCGAAGCCTCGAGTCGGATGGCGGACGCCGTCCACAAAGTCATCAGCACCACTACGGGCGCGGCGATGTTGGGAATGATGTGGCGCAGGATGATGCGAAACCTGGTGACGCCGGAGGCGACAGCCGCCTCGACATACGGCTCGGCCCGCACCGTCATGGTCTGCGCCCTAGCGACGCGCGCAAAGTTCGGGACGAATGCCGCTGCGAGCACGATCACGATGTTCCAGAACCCGCCGCCCAGGGCCGCGGCGATGATGATGGCGAGGAGCAGTTCGGGAAAGGAAATGAGCAGATCGATGACCCGCGAGATGATCCTGTCGACAAGGCCCCCGAAGAAACCGGCGACGACGCCCAGGGTAGTGCCGATGATCGCAGCTAGAAACGGTGCTAGCACGCCGATGATGAGGGAGTTCCGGGAGCCGTAGAGTATCCGCGACAACACATCCCGGCCGAACTGGTCTGTACCGAGCCAATGCTCCCATGACGGCACGCGGTTGATCTTGACGTAGCTCTGCGCGAGCGGATTGTAGGGCGAGAGCAGCGGCGCGAAGGTCGCGATCAGGACGAAGACCGCGATCAGTGCGACGGCCGCCATGGTGCCGGGCCTGTCCAAAACGACCCGCCGGGCGATGGCGAGGCGGGACGGCTCGGGCGCGATCGTATCGATCTGGTCTGCGGCAAACGTCATGCCTGTATCCTCAGCCTGGGATCGACGGCGATGTAGAGCAGGTCGATCATGAGGTTCACGCCCACCACGAGCAGTGCGAACACGATGATGCCGCCCTGGATGACCGCGTAGTCGCGTTCGCTGATCGCCCCGATGAGCAGGGTCCCGAGGCCTGGCCGGTTGAACACCAGTTCCACCGCGACGGAGCCCGACAGCGTGGCGAGCAGACTGATGCCGAGACCGGTCGTCAGCGGCAGCAGCGCATTGCGCAGCGCGTGGCGATAGATGACGCGGCCCTCGCGCGCACCCTTGGCCCGGGCCGTGCGGACATAGTCCTTGCCGAAGACCTCGAGCAGCGAGGTCCGCGTGAGCTTGCCGATGAAGGCCGCCTTGAGGAAGGCCAGTGTGACCGCAGGCAGCATGATGTGATGCATGCGGTCCCAGAATCCCTGGCCGCCGCCACTGATCGGGAATAGTCCGAGATTCAGCGAGAGCGCGATGAGCAGCAGCGCCCCAAGATAGAAGTCCGGCACCGCGTAGCCGACGAGGGAGAACAGGCGCACGCCGGAATCGGCCAGCCTGTTGCGGTGCGTCGCAGCAAGCACCCCAAGCGGCACGCCAATCGTCACGCCGATCAGCGTCGCCACGATGGTCAACTCGATCGTGAAGGGCAGGGCGTTGGCCAGAAGCGTCACCACCGGCTGGTTGTGCAGCAGTGAGCGCCCGAGGTCGAAAGTCAGCACACCTGCCAGAAAGTCGAGATACTGGCGCCAGAGCGGCATGTTGAGCCCGAAATGCTCGCGGAAGGCCGCGAGCTGTTCGGGCAACGCGTTGTCGCCGAGGGCGGCGAGGGCCGGATCGCCCGGCAGAATCCGCATCGCTCCGAAGACGAGGGTCAGGACGAGCAGAACCGTCGGCAACGCATCAAAGAGGCGTCTCAGCAGAAATTGACCCATCTCACCCTCGCTCCTCAGACGCGCTTTGTGGCGCGGTGGAAGCGCCAGCGTGCGTAGCCACCCTTCACCTCGTAGCCGAGATCGACATTGCCCCGGCGCGCGACGGTGAAGGAGAGGGTCGACAGGCCGATGAGCGGAAGGTCGCGCAGGACCTGCAGCTCGATCTGCCGGCAGATCGCTTCGTAGTCCTTAAAGCTTGCCGTGTTCAGGGCCTTGTCGAGCAGGCCGTCGATTCCGGGCATGGCGACGCCGTAATGGCTGTAGTTTCCGCCTCCGGTTCCGTCGGCCGTGACCAGCGAGGCCTTGGCGAGCTGCTGCTGGTAGAGCTGCGTCGGGATCGGCGGATAGCTCGACGAGTGCATCGCCAGCGTGTTTTTGTCGGAGCGGTTGTCGGCATGATAGGCTGTGTGATCCCCGATCTTGAGATCCATGTTGAAGCCGGCCTCGCGCAGCTGCTCCTGCACGATTAGCATGGTCGAAGCATAGTCCTCGCGGCGGCTGCTGTTGGCGGAGAAGGCGATGCCGTTGGGAAATCCGGCCTCCACAAGGAGCTGGCGCGCCCGGCGCGGATCATGCGGATAGCGCAGCTCCGGCGGCAATTCCTCGGTGGTGAAGCCGGCGGGGAAGCCGGCTGGCTGGAGGCAGGCCAGAACGCCGCCCATCGGCGCCAGTGCCTGCGACACGGCCGGCCGGTTGATGGCATGCATCAGCGCCTGGCGGACCTTGAGGTTGCCGAAAGGCTGGCGGGTCAGGTTGACATGCAGCGTGTTGAACGAGCCCGGGGCGGTCATGTCCATCTTGACGGTGCGGTCGCGCTGCAGGATCGAGTCGACCCACCCCGGCGCGCGGACGGCTTCCATCATGTCGATCTTGCCAGCGAGCAAAGCGAGCGTGCGGGCGGTCGTGTCGGCAATATAGAGGCACTCGACATTGCCGATTTTGGCCTTCTGGCCCCAATAGCCCTCATGGCGCTTGAGGATCACCGCGCCATTGGGGTCGAACTTGGCGAGTTCGTAAGGTCCCGTCCCGACTGCGTCGGTGGCGAAGCGTTCCCCGAGTTCCAGCGCGGCTTTCTTGGAGACGATCGATGTGTTGTTGCTGAAGGCGATCGAGCCGAGAAACAGCGCATCGGGGCCCTTGAGCCTGACGACCACGCCATGGCGGCCGTCCGGCTGGACGTCCGCGATGTTCGACAGAACGGTGGTATTCGTGCCGCTTTTGATGGCGCGTTCGTACGAGAATACCACGTCCTCGGAGGTCATCTCGCCGTAGCCTTTGTGGAACTGCACACCCTCGCGAAGCTTGAAGCGCCAGGTCAGCGCGTCGTCCGACTGTGTCCAACTCGTCGCCAGCGTCGGGATGTTGTCTTCCGGCTTGACCGCGAAGCGGCCGTCGTCGGGCCGGACAAGCTGTTCGTACATCTGTTCGGTGGCCCAATTGTCCGACCCCTGCGTGGTCAAGTTGGGATCGGTATGCCGCGGCCGCGCGGCCGCGATGCCGATGCGCAGGACGTCGGCTTCCTGAGCGTGCGACGAGGAGAGCCCAGCGACGCTCGCCGCGAAGACGGCCGTCCCGAGCTTGAGAACTTCACGACGGTCCATGGGTTTCCCTCCTGTTGAACGGCTGTTTGTCAGACCGTTTTACGTCTGAGTTCGCCATCGTTGATGGAAATTCCCAGCCCGGGCCCGTCCGGGATGGTGAAGCGCCCGTCCTGAGGCCTCGGCAGATCGGGAAAGGCTGCGTCCATGCGACCCGAACCATCGGCATACTCCGCAGGCTTGGTGAGATGCATGATCGCGCCAAGGACGTGTAGGTTGGCAACATGGCCGATGGTGGGCTGGGTCTGGTGCGGCACAAGTTCGACGCCATGCGCGAAGCAGACGGCCGCGCACTGCATCAGGCCGGTGATGCCGCCCATCTTGACGATGTCGGGCTGGACCATGCGAACGCCCGCGTTGATGATGTCGACGAGGGCCTGGAGCGTGTAGGTCTGCTCCGCTGCCGAAACGGTGATGTCGAGCCGCTGCGCGACCTCGCCCATATTGCGCACGTCATAATGCTGGACGGGCTCCTCGAACCAGACATAGCCGAGGTCTTCGAGCGCCCGGCCGACCCTGATCGCGCCGCCGACCGAGTAGCCATTGTTGGCGTCGAAGGCGAGGGGGAAGTCCTCGCCGACGAGATTACGCACCGCCGTAGCTTTCGCGATGTCGCCGGGAATGTCCATGTCGAGCTTGGAGCGATCGCCGTCGCGCCGGACCTTGATGGCGGAGGGCGTCTCGCGCCGAAATCTCCCTTCGACCACTTTCAGCACCTCGTCGACCGTGCGGTTGGCATTGCCCCCGATCGACGAATAGAAGGCGACATCCCGGCGCCATGCCCCGCCAAGCAGCTTCGCGATTGGCAGGCCCAGCACCTTTCCCTTGATGTCCCACAGCGCGATATCTACGGCCGCCAGCGCGCCGGTCAGCGCGCCTTCAGGGCCCAGTTTTATATTCTTGTGAAAGAATCGGTCATGCAGCACCGCCTGATCGAACGCGTCGGCTCCGACGAGGCCGGGGGCGATGTCACGCGCGATGATGCCGAGCGAGTGCAGCCCGCCCTGCATTGGGGAAGCCTCGCCATAGCCCACCACGCCATCGCTGGTCGTGATCCGAACGAAGGCGCTGCGGCTCCCCGCAGGATCCTCTGGCGACCATGCCACCTGAAACGGCTCGACGCTTTTTATCGTCGCTAGCGCTTGCACGATATCGGCCTCCCATTGCGGGAGGAGCCTCGAAGAACGGCGAATGCGGTCAGTGCTGCTGCCGGGCGCGTCTCGCCGCCAAGGCAGTTCCAGCCTCAGGCCTCATGCTGCCATCGCTCTCCGCTCCCCACGTTTCCATCCGTTTCTCTGCTTCTTTTTGGCGTTCCAGGCGTCAAGCGCCGGCTCGCTTGAAATTGATCTGACCACATCTCGACTTGAGCGGGCAAAGCACGCATCGCGTGCATCACGCGGCTCGCTGCGTATAAAGCTGCGTGCGCCTGAACAGCGCGGCCGGCCGGCCGTCGGCCAGCACCAGTTCTTCGGTGACGACATAATTCTTGCCGCGCCGCTCGAAGGT
The DNA here is from genome assembly GCF_026020075.1 of Bosea sp. NBC_00550. Lineage (NCBI taxonomy): Bacteria > Pseudomonadati > Pseudomonadota > Alphaproteobacteria > Hyphomicrobiales > Alloboseaceae > Allobosea > Allobosea sp. NBC_00550. The sequence goes on along the minus strand of NZ_CP102773.1, from coordinate 232,329 downwards.
CTCGCTGATCACGCTCGACGTCTCGAAACGCATACCGGCGGCAACGGGCGCGAAGTGCCGTGCCTCGCAGCCGGTCAGCACCACCGGTCCCGGCCAGCGATAGCTCGCATTCACTTCGAACATGGCGCGACGCATCAGGAATCCGGGATGGGCGAGGCCCTGCGTCTCGTAGATCGGGTGCCGCTCGGCGAAGGCCGCGCGCGACGTGGCAATGTCATCTTGAGTGAGGACGGCTCCCGCCGTCGTACCGCGCAGACCGACCATCTGCCTGCCATCACCGATCGCGGGGCGGACGTCGGACACGGCGAGCATGGGCCATAGGGCGAGCGCAGGCGCGGGCACGGCGGCGGGAGGAGCGATCCAGCCATCGGCAACCAGCTGTCCGTCCGGCCCGTGCATAGCGAGCGCGAGTCGGTTCCCGTCGCTGTCGAGTGCCGCGTCGATGCCGACGTCGTCGCCATTGTAAACAGGGCGGCGGAAGGTCGCCGCCATCGCCCCCGTCTCGATCCAGGACCGGCCCCAAAGATCGACCGCGAGCCGGCTGAAATGGCCATACAGGAAGGCGCCGGGCACGAGCGCGGCGCGATAGCCCATGCGCTTGGCCACTTCGTCGTCATGGACGCTGCCACGGTAACGCGGGCTGTCGTCCAGTCGGATGGTGAGCGTGACAGGTTCGGGACGGGTCATCAGCATGTCGCGCCCTCAGAAGCCCGGCAACGGCCGCGTCGCGGTCGCATTCGCGGCCCAGGCATGCGCGATTTCATGGGGCGCGAGGCCGGCGATCCGGGCCAACACGTCTTCCGTGTGCTCTCCGAAGGCCGGCGCGGCACGGTGTTGGCTGCCAGGCGTGGCACTGAGATGGAAGGGCAGTCCCGGATGGCTATGCTCTCCCGCATCAGGATGGTGGAGCCGATGGAAGAAGCCGCGTTGGGACAAATGTGCGTCTTCGGCGATATCGCGCGGTGTCTGCACCGGCGCGGCGGGTACGCCGGCCCGCTGGAGGCGCTCCGCGAGCGCGTGCCGGTCCTGCGGCGCGGTCCGGCCCGCAATCAGGGCCGCGAGCTCGTCCTCATGGCGCTTGCGGGCCGCCAGCGAGACGAAACGCGGGTCGCCGATCAGCTCCGGACGATCGATCACGCGGCACAGCGAGGCCCACTCCGTCTCGTCGCGGACGGCAATCGCGATCCATGAGTCCAGCCCGGCGCATGGAAAGGCATCGTGGGGCGACGCGTGCTCGACCCGGTTGCCGTTCCTGCCAGGGTCGCGTCCGGTTTCGGCCGCGGCCAGGATTTCACCGCCGATGAAGTGCATCGCGGCCTCGACCTGGGGCACCTCGATCTGCTGGCCTTCGCCCGTGCGCTGGCGGTGGATGAGAGCGGTGAGAACGGCGGCGGCCGTGTTGAAGCCGCCGATCGGGTCAAGATAGGACGGTCCCGTAGTCTCGGGCTGCGCGTCGCGATAGCCTACGAGGCTCGACATCCCCGCCGCCATCTCCATGGTCGGCCCAAGCGCCGCATGGTTCGCCAGCGGCCCGTGGACGCCGAAGGCCGGCAATTCCGCCACGATGATGTCAGGCCGCACCTCCCGGAGGCTATCATAGTCGAGCCCTAGCTTCGCCAGCGTGCCCGGGCGGAAATTGCAGATGACGACATCGCAGGCCACGGCCAGCCGCTTGGCGATCTCACGGCCTTCGCCCGTCTTGAGGTCGAGGATGCACGACAGCTTGTTAACGTTCTGCGAGTTGAACAGGAACGAACGGTCGTAAGGGCGCTCGCCCGGCTCACCCTCCGGGAAGTTGTCCGGGTTGGGCTTTTCCTTGTTGAGCCGCCAGGAGTTCACCCGATTAGGCGACTCGATGTGGATGCACTCGGCGCCGAGGAAGCCGAGCACGCGGCCGGCCATCGGCCCGGCCCAAGCCGTCGTCAGTTCCAGCACGCGCAGCCCGGCGAGAGGCCCTGAACCGGTTGCCGCCACCTGCCGCGGCGAGGTCCTGACCGGGGCCGGTTGCGGGATCGTCGCTGGCTCGGCCCGCCTCTGGCCCAGCGCCGGAGCCCCTCCCATCACGCGGCGGGGCGTGCGCGAGAGTCTGAAGGGAGGCCCCAGGATCGGTTGTCCATCGGGCAGCCGTTCCCAGTAGCCGCGTTCGAGCAGGTGCTTTTGGCGCGGCAGCTCGGTGAGACGATAGGATTTGGCCGCGATGACGTCCGCCCGCTGAAGCTCGTCGACCAGCGCCTCGGCCTCCCGATCAGCGAGATGGATCTGGACGATCTCGAAAAGCTGTGCCCAGTTCTGGCGTCTGATCGCTGGATCGGCGAAGCGCGCATCGTCGGTCAGGTGTTCGAGACCGACTGTCTCGCAAAAGCGAGGCCAGCGATGGTTGTAGATCCATATGCAGACCCAGCCGTCGCGACACTGGACCTGGCCGCAGGGGTTAGTGATGTCCCCGCGACGGCGGAGCGTCCTGCTGTAGATGTGTTGGAAGGCGTAGGGAAAGCACATGGCCGCGGCTGTCTCGGCGGCCGAGATCTCGACATGCTGCCCGCGCCCGGACGTGCCGCGCGCCAGCAGGGCTGTGGCAACACCGATATGGGCCGCGAGGCCCGCCGCGTAAGAGGAGCGCTCGCCGCAGCCATAAAGCGGCTCGCGCCCTTCCGCGCCATTGTTGAACATCATGCCCGATAACGCCTGGATGACGATTTCGGGACCCTGCCAGCCGGCGCGGGGGCCATCGCGGCCGAATGGCGTGATCTCGACCGTTACGGCAGATTCCGGCAAGGGCAGTGCTGACTGGCTCATAGAGGGGCCCAAGATGGCGACATCGGTGGAGGCGAAGAGCTCGTGCCGCTGCTCCCGGGACAATGCATCGAGTACGATGGACGACTTGCCTGAATTGAGATGCAGAAAGGTCAGCGACGTGTCGCTGCCCATGGACATCGGCGACTGAGACCTGAGCGCCGAGCCGCTAGCGGGCTCGATGAGGGCGACATCCGCACCGAAATCCGCAAGCAACCGCGAGCAGTATTGGCCCGCGATCGATTCAGACAGGTCCAGCACGCGGATGCCATGCAACGCAGGGTGCGGCATGTCGTCAGATCCTCCCGCCTCGCGATCCGGGCATTTAGCGGCCCCGAGTTGGCGAGAGCCTAGCGCGGGCTGAATTGTCATTCAAGACGTTTTCGATCATCTCTGGAATTAATCCACGCTTCATCCAGAATCGGTGCTTCTCTGATCAAAAGCGGCACTGTGGCGCAGTAGATGGCATGAAAAATTCAGCAAATTTCGAAATGCTCGTTGATTACGACGAATCAAATTCTTGCATCACTGATGCAAACGTGTTTTAGAATGGCCATGAGCGAACGGACTTTGACATCGCGCGATCTGGCGCAGCTTATCGGCGTCAGCCAATCGGCCGTCTCGCGCGCCTTCACGCCCGGTGCGTCCATCTCGCCGCGGTTGCGCGCTCGCGTGCTCTCGGCGGCCGAACGCCTCGGTTACAGCCCGAGCCCCGAGCGAACCCTGTCTGGTCAATCGCGCGATATCGTCGGACTTGTGATCTCGGATTTGAGGAATCCGTTCTATTCCGTGCTGCTCGAGCGCATGACCCAGGCGCTCCAGGAGGCAAGGCTCCAGACGCTGCTGTTTAACATCACGCTCGGCGCCGACGTGAAGCAGCAGCTCGCGGCGCTGAAACTGCACCATGTCTCGTCGGTGATCGTGATCTCGGCGACGGTGCTGTCCGCCAGGGATCTGCTCTGGGCAGCCGAGGGGCGCCAGATGCTTCTGGTGAACCGGGTGGCGGCTGAGACGGACCTTCCGTCGGTCTCATGCGACAGCGTGGCGGGCGCTCGCGCCGTCGCTGACCATTTCCACGATCTCGGCGTACGCAAGGTCGCTTATATCGGGGGGCTCGCGCATACGGTAATCGCCCGCGAGAGGCGGGATGCGTTCATCACGCGGATCGCCGAGCATGGCATGACGCTGACCGACGCGTTGAGCGCCGGCGAATACAGCTACATGGCCGGATGGAAAGCGGCGCATCACCTGTCAAGCGCGAGCCGACCCGAGGCTGTCTTCTTCGCCAACGACATCCTCGCGGTCGGCGGCATGGACGCCTTGCGCGACGAGCGCGGGTTGAACATCCCCCGGGACATTGCGGTGGCTGGCTTCGACGACATTGCGATGTCGTCCTGGCCCCATTACCAGCTCACGACAATTCAGCACCCGATCGACAGAATCGTGGAGGAGGCGATCACGCGGGCGATGCCAGATTCCACGCCGTGGGCTGGACCTCTGGACCTGCGCTTCCCCGGCACGCTGGTGAAGCGGTCGTCAACACATTGGAACCCTGAGGCGCCGCCGATAACTGTATGAGACAGGTCATCTGCCAGCCGACGGCCCTGAGCTGCTCCTGTGGCAACTCGAAATGGACCACTCTGGGATCGATCATATCGACGTTCGCACCGGGCTTGCCGGGACCGGTGGTCGAAGGATCCTTGTCCGCTCCACCGTTACCAGATGTCCGGACGACCTGAGCTCTTGGATGCCTCGACGATCCGAAGCAGTTGATTTTCCGTCAATCGCTAGGAAGTGTCGGCGCGAGAGGCAATATACCCCGACATCAAGCCGTACAATTAGATGCCTACTTGAGAAGCATGGTCTGTTGAAGATGCTGAAAGAATAGATACAATTGCACAGATAGCAGCGATGACGCGCACCTGAAAACTCACCAAAGAAAGGGGCGAGCGGTCAAGCTTGGATTTGGCATCGCTGCCCTTGACGCATTCGTCCACGCGCGCGGGGGAGTTGCGACCTGCCGTTGCGCGCTCCGCGATCAAGGCAGATTGTCCCTGAGGAAAATGTCGATCCCGATGTGTTCCTGATCCGGCACCAGCTGGTCGCCGGAGCAATGCGCCAGCAGCACGCGCGCCGCCGAGCGCGCCTCGTGCCCGGGATTCTGGCTGATGATCGCGTCGACCTCGCCATGCACCAGGAAGCGCCGCGTATGCGGCGTCAGTTCATGTGCGATCCAGACGATCTCCTGGGCGCGCCCGGCTTCCTGCAGCGCCGCCGCGACGCCGCGACTGCCGGCGCCGACATTGTAGAGGCCGACGAGATGGTCATGCCGCTCCAGCAACGCCTTCGTGCCGGCAAGCGTCAATTCGTTGTCGTCGCGGCCCTGCACCACCGGCAGCATGGTCAGGTTGGGATACTCGCCCGCCATCACCTGGTTGAAGCCGTAGAGGCGCTCGGCGTGGTCGCGCAGCGACAGCGAGCCCGCGATCACGCCGACGGTGCCTTGGCGTCCACGCAGGAAACGGCCCATGAGATTGGCCGCCGTGCGCCCGGCGGCCGGATTGTCGATGCCGACATAATGCAGGCGCCGCGCGCTCGGCACGTCGGAGACGAGCGTCACGACGGGGACGCCGCGATCGGCGAGATCGTCGATGGCGGCACGCACGCGCGGATGATCGAGCGCGATCGTGGCGACGCCGTGATAGCCCGGCAGGAGATTTTCCAGCACGCGCGCCAAGGCGTCGGCATCAAAGACGTCGACATATTCGACGTCGATGAAGGCACGTTGGGCGGCCAGCCAATCGGCGGTGCGCGCAACCTGGTCGCCCAGCAGGTTCATGAAGCTGTTGGCGCCGCTGGGCAGGACGAAGAGGAAGCGGAAGCTCTGGTTGCGGGCCAGGCGGGCGGCGGCGGGGTCCGGCCTGTAGCCGAGCAGCGAGACGGCGGCCTCGACCCGCGCGATCGTCTTGTCGCGCACGCCGTCGCGGCGGTTCACGACGCGGTCGGCGGTCGCGAGCGACACGCCCGCGGCACGCGCGACATCCTCGAGCGTCGCGCGGCCGATCAACCCTGCCTCGCCAGCTCCCATCAGCGCGCCGCCCAGAGCATCCCGCGCGTCAGCATCGTGCGGATCTCCGGCACGTCCAACTCATAGGCGCGGTGGCCGAGCGAACAGTAGAAGACGCGGCCGTCGCCGTAGCGCTTCTTCCAGACGACCGGCATCTCGACGCCGTCGATCCAGGACGCATGATCGCCATTGAACCGCGTCGTCGCCAGGACCTCGTTGGCCGGATCGACATGCATGTAATACTGCTCCGACCGATGCTCGAAACCGCTGATCCCGGCCATGATCGGGTCGTCCGGCCTCGTGATATCGACCTTGTAGTCGATGATGTTGCCGGGATGGGCAACCCACTGCCCGCCGCACATGAACTGGTAGTCCACAGAATCGCGGAAAGCATCGGCCATGCCACCATGATGGCCGGCGAGCCCGACACCGCCGCGCACGGCCTCGCACAGCGCCAGCGCCTCGGGCTTCTCGATCTTCGACATGGTGTAGATCGGCACGATCAGGGAGAGGTCGCGGATGCTCGGATCGAGGAAGACCTCGGTCGAGGTGTCGACCCGGACCTCGAAACCCTCCGCCTTGAGCCAACCGCGCATCATCGAGGCGCAGAGATCCGGGTCGTGACCCGCCCAGCCGCCCCACACTATCATCGCCTTGCGCATTCTCGTGATCCCCTGGTTCAATCAATCTGGCCGGTGGCACGGCCGGCGGGCATGGCAGCAGGCCGGTCGACGCGGCTTTCGATTTTGACCCGCCGGCCCTCATTGGACGATGTCTGGAACGCCTCCATCACCTCCAGCACATGGAAGGCGAGCTCGCCGCTGGCGCGATGCGGCCGGTTGCTCAGGAGCGAGGCGGCCATGTCCGCCACGCCGATCGAGCGGAACTCGCCATCGGCGTGACCATGGGAAAGGGGGATCGTTTCCCATGCGCCGCGCGGCTTGGCGATCTTGACCTCGCCGCCAAACTTATTGGGATCGGGCACCAGCAGACTCGCCTTGTCGCCATGGATCTCGATCGGCGAATGGCTGTGCTGGGGCACGTCGAAACTCATCGTGATCGAGACCACAGCTCCGTTGTCGAACTCCAATGTGCCCGCGACATGGGTGTCGACCTCGACGGGGATCAGCGCGCCCTTCATCGGCGGGCTGTTGACGAGCCGCTCGGAGCGCGGCCGCGCCGTCGAACCCACTACCCCTGCCACAGGCCCGAGCAGTTGCACGAGATCGGTGATGTAATAGGGCCCCATGTCGAGCATGGGTCCGCCGCCGCGCAGATAGTAGAAGCCCGGCGCCGGATGCCAGCTCTCATGGCCGGGGCAGCCGAAAAAGGCGCTGCCCGCCACCGGCTTGCCGATCGCTCCGTCGTCAATCAGCTTGCGTGCCGTCTGGTGGCCTCCGCCGAGGAAGGTGTCCGGGGCGCAGCCGACACGCAGGCCCTTCTGGGCCGCGAGCTCCATGACCTTGCGGGCCTCGACGGTGTTGATGCCGAGCGGCTTCTCGGAATGGACATGCTTGCCAGCGTTGAGGACCGCGAGGCTGACATCGGTATGGGCCAGCGGCACCGTGAGATTGACCACAATCTCGACATCGTCGCGCTTGAGCAACTGGTCGACGCGCAGGCCCGGCGCGCCGAATTCGGCGCCGCGCTTCTCGGCTGCGGCACTGCGCATATCCGCGACGGCCTTGAGCTCGACCATTGGGAAGTGCTTGAGCGCCTCCAGATATTTCGTGCTGATGTTGCCGCAGCCAATGATGCCTATCCCGACCTTGCGCATGCTCGTCTCCACAGATGTTGCCCGATGTCGGTTCGTTGAAACGGCGTCAGCCCTTGACCGCGCCGGCGGTAAGCCCCGCGACGATGTGCTTCTGCGCGAGGATGAAGAGCAGCACCGTCGGTAGCAAAGTGAGCGTGATGAACGCCAGGATCAGGTGCCATTCCGACGAGAATTCGCCCTGATAGATCATGATGCCGAGCGGCCAGGGATAAAGCTGCTCGGAGTTCAGCATCACCAGCGGCAGCAAATAGCTGTTCCAGCTATGGACGAAGGTGATGGTGCCGACCGTGGCGAGGATCGGCCGCGACAGCGGCAGGGTCACATGGCGGAAGAAGGCGAAATAGCTGCAGCCGTCGACCAGCGCCGCCTCCAGCAATTCATGCGGCAGGTCCTTAAAGAAGCGCCGCAGGAGCAAGATGCTCATGGCGAGGCCGAATGCGACCTGCGGCAGGATCACGCCGAAGTAATTATCCAGCAGGCCGAGATCGCGGACCTTGATGAACAGCGGCAGGATCGCCGTCGCGGCCGGAAACAGCAGCCCCATGGTGAGATAGCTCAGCAGCATCGAGGAGCCGAAGAAGCGGATATGGGCGAAGGCGAAGGCCGCCATCGAGGCCACGATCAGCGTCAGCAGAACGGTGAAGCCCGAAATCACGAACGAGTTCCACAGCATCTGCCAGTAGCGGCCGGAGAATAGGATGCCGGTGTAGTTCTGCCATTCCCAGGTTTGCGGCAGGCCGAACGGGTTGGTGCGCAATTCACCCAGCGTCTTGAAGCCGCCGAGCAGGGTCGCAAGCAGCGGCACGGCGACGAACAGCGCCACGATTCCGAGAAACAGGATCTTGTAGACGAGGATGAGGTCGAGCGGCCGGTGGCCGGCGATGGCGGCTTCACTCATCGCGCATGAACCAGCGTTTGTAGGTGATCGCGAAGGTCACGCAGATCACGAAGAGGATGACACCGATGGCGCTGCCATAGCCGACGCGCATGCGCGAGACGCCGTTATTATAGAGGAAGCTGACCATCGTATTGGAGGAATCGGCCGGTCCGCCCCGGGTCAGCGGCATGACGAGGTCGAAGAGCTGCAACGAGCCGACTACGGCAAAGAACACCGAGAGGCGGATCGTCGGATAGAGCAGCGGGATCACGATATGGTGCAGCACCTGCCAGCGCGACGCCCCGTCGATGCGCGCAGCCTCGACTAGATTGCGGTCCATGCCCTGCAACGCGGCAATGAACAGCATCATGTGGAAGCCAAAATACTTCCAGACGACGACGATCAGGATCGCCAGCATCGAGGTCTGCGTGCTGGCGAGCAGATGCGGCGCCTCGGCTCCGAACATCCGGTAGATCGATGCGAGCAGGCCATAATTGCCGTCATAGATGAAGCTGAAGATCAGGCCCGTCGCCACCTCGGCCAGCACATAGGGCAGGAAGAACAACATCCGCAGCGCCAACGAGCCGAGGAATTTCTCGGCGAGCAGCAAAGCCAGCGTCAGCGCGATGGGCAACTGGATTACCAGCGAGACCGCGATGATCAGCAGGTTATTGCGGAAGGCGATGCCGAAGCCGCGGGTATCGAAGACGAAGCGGTAGTTGTCGAAGCCGATCCAGCGGGTCGGCGTGCCAAAGCCGTTCCAGTTGAAACCGGAATACCAGGCCGCCTCCCCGATCGGCATCACGACGAAGAGCGTGAACAGCAGTAGAGCCGGCGGCAGGAATAGCAGGAGGGCGCCGATCTGTCCGTCGGTCGTCACTTTGCGGCGCGCAGCCGGAGCCGGAGCCGCAGGCCTACCGCGGATGACGGCGGCAGCGCTGTGCTGAGACATCGGTATCGCTTTCCAAGGTTGACGCAGGGATGCCGGGCTCAATTGCCCTGCTTGAACGCCTCCTGGATCGCCTTGGCGGCTTGCTTGGGCGTCATTGAGCCGCCGGCAATCTCGGCCGTCGCGTCATTGACCACCCGGCCGACCGAGGGTCCCAGATCCTGGTCGTAGAAGTTCTGGTGATACTGCGATGCGGCGATGTTTTTGGCGACGTTCTGCATGAAGGCGGCGCTCAGGGACAATTCCGCGCCCTTAAAGGTCGGGATGATGAAATTCTGCTTGGAGAGTTCGCGCTGGACTTCGTCCGAGATGAAGAACTTGACGAACTCGACCGCTTCCTTTGGCGCGCCCTTGGTGATGATCCAGCCATTGACGCCGCCGAGCGTATCCGAGGGCTGGCCCTTGCCGCCTGCGGGCATCGGGAAGTCGATCCAGCCGAGGTTGTCCTCGGCGATACCCTTCTTGTCGGCGGCGAGCGCGCGCTGCGTCGCGGAATGATGCGAGATCGCCAGGTTCATCGCGGCCTTGCCATCACCGAAGAAGCCAAGCGCCTGCTGGTTCTTGAAGCCGAGGAAGCCGGTTTGGAAGGGTTCGAGATCGACCAGCTGCTTCATTAATTCGCCGGCCTTCTGGAAGGTCTCGCCCTCGAAGCCGCCATTCTGGCCCTTGAGCGCGGCCTCGAAGGCCGGCTTGCCGCCGAGCCGGACGGCGAGATGGGTCCAGTAGAAGTGCAACGGCCATTTGTCCTGGCCACCGACGGCGATCGGCGTTATGCCGGCCGCCTTGAGCTTCTTCACTCCGACCAGGAAATCGTCCCAGCTCTTGATGGTGCCGCCGTCAACCCCGGCCTTGGCGAAGAGGTCCTTGTTGTACATGAAGCCAACCTGCGAGACCGTATAGGGCAGGCCATAGAGCTTGCTGCCGACCGTGAAGGCCTCGACCGCGCCGGCAGAGAGATTGTCCTTGTAGGCGCCGACGCCCGCCGTGATGTCCTCCAGCACGCCTGCCTCCACTTGCGTCCTCAGCACGCCGCCGGCCCAGGAATATAGGATGTGGGGCCGATCGCGCGATTGCAGCACGGTCGGAAGCTTGGCCTTGTAGGCCTCGTTTTCAAGGAACTGCATCTCGACTTTGACGCCGGCATTCTTGGCCTCGAAGCGCCGGGCGACCTCCTCCCAGATCTTCACCTGGGCCGGGTTCTGCTCGATGTGGAGCCAGCGGATGGTGGTCTGTGCGGCAGCGGCGCCGACAGTGAGCGTCAATCCTGCAGCAGCAAGCGCCAACTTCGTGAGAAATCGCATTGCATCCTCCCTGGTCCCGTCTGATGCGGGTTGATCTCAAGCTATCTCAGATCCTGAGGTGCGCAACTCAAAAAATGCGCTATAGAGTTTGGCGGCGCCACACCGCCCACTGGTCGGCGCAGCAGAGTCCGGAGCATGCCATGGCCGCCGTTTACTCAGACCTTGCCGGCAGGGTCGTTCTTGTGACCGGCGGCGCCTCCGGGATCGGCGCGGCAATCTCCCGGGCCTTCGCCGCGCAAGGATCGACCGTCATCCTGTTCGACATTCTGCGCGACGCCGGCGAGGCGCTCGCGCAAGAGCTCCGGGAGAGTGGGGGATCTGTACATTTCCATAAGGTGGATCTGCGGGATATCCGCGCTCTCCAGGCCGGCATCGAGGCGTCACGACGTCGCCACGGCCCGACCGAGATCCTCGTCAACAACGCCGCCCATGACGAGCGCCATGCGACCGACGACGTCACGCCCGAGTACTGGGACGAGCGCATCGCTGTGAACCTGAAGCACCAGTTCTTCGCCGCGCAGGCGGTGCTGCCGGAGATGAAGGCTGCCAACGGCGGCGTCATCATCAATTTCGGCTCCACCTCATGGATGGCCGGTCAGGGCGGAATGGCGGCGTATACGGCGAGCAAGTCGGGCGTCATCGGACTGACGCGCTCGCTGGCGCGGGACTACGGCCCCTTCAACGTTCGCGTGAACGCGATCGCGCCGGGCTGGATCATGACGGAGCGACAGATCGAGAAATGGCTGACGCCTGAAGGCGAGGCCGAGCTGATGCGCCGGCAATGCCTGAAGCGCAGGCTGGTCCCGGACGAACTGGCTAGGTTCACGGTCTTCTTAGCCTCGGACGAAGCCTCGGCTTGCACCGCACAGCACTATGTCGTCGATGGTGGCTGGGTCTAGATTTCCGATGCCGTCAAACGTCGACATTTCGCCTACTGCCATCTGAGCCAGATGACTGATCCGCTCCCGGCTCGCGTGTCTTGGCTCAGCCCACGGCGGCCGTGACGATCTCGGCGTATTTTTCTAATTCGCGTGCGCTTTGCGGCAGCGGCTAACGTCAGGAAATGGCGCTACGCCGCCGTCGTGTTTGGCTAAAGGATCCTCCGGCGTCATGAAACACCTAATCTCGGCCCGCTGAGTATAAAACAAGTCCGCATCTAAAGAGCCGCACAAACCACGTAGATCGCATAAGCGGTCATCGAAATCGAGACCGCCAACTTTAGGCTAAACTGCATCATCAGGTTGATCTTAAACCGCGAAATCATGCCGAGGCAGATTCCCACCAGCGAGAACCAGCTCGCGGCCATGACGAATACAACCGCTGGCGCCATCCACGCGGCGGAGTGGAACGCTTGATGCGCGACGAAGAAGCTGAGGAAGAACGGGATTGTCATGGGATTGGACAGGGAGGAGACGATTCCGAGTCCGAAGGCCTTGGAAATTCGCGGCGCCGTGTCGCCGTTGAACTCGGCTCGGGTCGGACGCGTGCGGCGCTTCAGGCGGATCGCGGAGCGGACGAGGATCGCGGCAAGCAGGAACGCGAACGGCCCGCGGAGCTGGTCGGCCCAGACGACGAGAAGCGAGCCCTGATAGGCGATCATAGCAGCCAGGGTCGCACCGCATGCGATGCCGAAAGCGGCCGCGAGCGTTCGTTGCATCGAGGCCGCAAGACTGACGCGAAGCATCACAAGCAGGTTGGGGCCCGGTGAAGCCAAAACCAGCGCGTAGGGAACGGCGAGCGACGTGACCAGAAGCATCATTGAATCCGCGTCCCAGTTGAACATCGGGGTTCCGCGCGATCGGCGGCGGTCGGGAGGTGCTGGCCGCCTATTGCGGATGCCGGATCGCGGCCCGGCGCTCGCGAAGGCAGGCACCGAAGCGCACCACGTTCAGCGGCAGGAGCGCGCAATGGAGCAGGAGGACCGGCATCAGGCCGAGCAGGGCGCCATAGGTGATGAAAAGCAGATTGGCGGTGATCGCAGCCGCGCGAAGCGGCGCCATGCGCTTGCAGCAGAAGGCGATGACCGTCGCGAAGGCGGCGGCAAACCCGACCAGATCCAGAAACGCGGAAGGCGTGGTCACGGCTGGTGTCTCTGGTCGACGAGGGTGTCAAGCAGGATCGCGTACAGTGCCGAGATCCGACCTGCGTCGCCGTGGGAGCAGCGATGGCCCATGATTTCAATCAGGTTGTTCACGGCCGCTGTATCGTCGGCGTCAAGAAGTCCATGGTCGTTCAGGCGCCCGACCGTGGCCCGAACCTGCTTGCTCCAACTTTTGCAGGCCGCGACCTGAAGGTCGCTTGGGGCCGATGACGGACTTTGCGCTCGTGTGGCGTGACCGGCCAGTGCCAGCAGCAAGAGAACGATAGCTGTCGTACGCATCGTAGAACCCCCGAATAAGAGAGGAGGCACTCGGACTGTGCCGGGGGCCTGGGGCTCGGACCGCGATGCGATAGGAGGGAACGCGTCAATGACGGCGATGGAAGCTGGCGAGCGAAGCAGCGGTGCGTCGCTTACGAGCCATCGTGCCATGCGCTAACTTCAAACTTTCCTGCCGCAGCGGCAGGGTGATCTAACTCGCGATTGGCAGCGGAAGCGCGTGAGGAAAGCGTGAGTTTGGCGGGAGCGGCCGGCGGCGAAGAGCGATGAACCCGTGCTATCGATTAGCTCAGGCGCGTCGTTCTCTCGTCGAGCTCGATTGGGCCAGACGGAAACGTCAGCGGGACGGGCTGGGCCGGCATCGGGTTTTGCGACAGGTGTTGAACTGCGATCCAGCGCGAAATCTGCGGGGCCGCCATGCTCGTTCCCGACAGTCTCGCCGTGCTTCCGCTGCGTGTCCCGGCGGCGAGCACGCCGCGCAACGCCGTGGAATCGTCCGAAGCCGCCGACATGCGGACGTCTCCGGGGCCGGCGGATGAACCGGGCCTGCGCCGTCGCCCGGCACCGGCATACTCCGTCGCCCGGCCGGTATCGCCGTAATAGCCGCTGACGACAGTTACATGCGCGTGCGTGGCGATGCCGTTCAATGTGCCCAGCCGCCGCACGAACGCCGGTGCCGGGTTGTCCACCCGCGCGGGCGCCCCGTCTTCGGTGAAACGCGCATCCAGCGGATCATCGAAATAGCTCTGGCGAGCGCCCCTCGCATAACCGAACGGATCGAAATCGCGCTGGATGCGGCAGCCCACCGGAGCGTTCAGATCGGCGCCCCCAACCTTGGCCAAGCCGATCGTCCATCGGCCGGCCGGGGCTGCGGACAGGCTGGCATCGTCGGGCTCGGTGGGAGCGAGCGCAATCAGAATTCGGGTCCAATGAGCGTTGTAGGCAGCGATCACGACGCCGCCGACGCGTTGCTCGCCGCAGAAAACGTCGCTCGATAAGGCGGGCGCGTCGCCTTGCTGATCCGCCGCCGCGCAATCCGCGAGCAGCGTCGCGCCCGTCAAGGACGAGGCGCCGTCCGGATCTGTGATCGACAGCTGGAAACGGGTCGCGCCGGTCGCCTTCGGCAACCAGAGCTCGAGATAGCTCGATGTACGATCATTGGGTTGCAGGCACCAGGCGATCGCATGTGCCTCGCCGGTGTTCATCCGGTCCGCGGAAATTTCTCCGTTCAACCGCTCGGCAAAGCTGTTGCCGGCCGGCATGACGAGCGTCGTCGGCTTTCCCTGCGCCTGCCGTGCTTCGATCATTCGCGACATCGCAATTTCGAGCGCGTCGGTGCCATCGTGCGGGCCGCCGGTGTATCCGTAGCTGAGGTTGACGATCAGCGGCAGCGATGCAGCTTCATCGCCAGGATGAGTCGCGGCAAACCGGTCGGCCCGGTCGAAGATGTAGTGCAGGGCGCTGAGGATGAACGCGTCCTTGCGATATCCCGAGGTATCCGCAGTGACCGCGGCCGGCAGCTGGACCGCGATGATGCGCAGCAGGTCGAGATCAACCCCGCCATCGTCGGGCCTGCGGCCGGCTGCCGCGTCGAGAACATGCGCACCGTGGCTGGCGGCGTGATTGATCGTTGCAATACGCCGCGCGCCCTGTTCGACGGCACCCGCCCTGAGATAGATCGCATCCTCGTCCGGTCCGTGTGCGCGCACGAGTTCGTCGATCGCGCCGCGCGTGAACTCGCGGCCGAACGGGACATGGCCGCTCGGGTTCGCCTCCGCCGATTGCAGCCAGCAGAACTCGACGCGCGAGCCGTCGCCATCGGCGACCCGGAGGTTGCGATGGGCGAACGGAATGCCGTCGTCGATCACTGCCACGATCACCGCCTTGCCGCCCGCAGCCAGCTTGGCGAGCAGGCCGGGATCGGCCGCGTAGGACAGCGTGCCGGCTACGTCGTCTTGCACGCTGTGGGCCAGCATCGGCGGGCCGAGCGCGAATGACGGCTCGCCCTCGGCCCCATTCGCCGCCGAGGCGCGACGAACCGGCTGGCTCAGTGCGTCGAGCGCCCTGCCGATGCGCGAGATGTCGAATTCGTCGCGTTCGCCGCCTTGGAAATCCAGCACGACCGGCCAGAAGGTTGCCTGGTCCGTCGTCGAAAGATCACCCCAAACCAGGGGACGTCGAAGCTTTGCGACCAGCGGCTCGCCACGGCTCGCGGTTCTGGTCTCGATCCCATCGGCGAAATCACGGAGTTGTGCGCCCGGCGGAAGACGGACGATGGCGCTGACGAAGCGTGTGTCGGCGGGCGGCACCTCCGGATTGGCATAGGCGGCGCCGGCCCCGTAGGTCCATTCCTCATAGGCGCCCGTCAGCTGCGGGCGACGCTCCGATCCCGGCTGGTCTGGCGACATGATCCGAGCGCTCCCGCGACTGCAACGTCAGAGTTTGAACTCGTTCAGGGCCTTGCCCCAGAGCCAGGCGAACAGCGGACTGCTCGGGAAAGGATTGCCCGAGGCCGCCCGCAGCAGTCCCTTCGCCGCGGGATCGCCGATGCCGCCAGTTATGCGTGGGAGGAAGTCGGCGAGCAGGAAGTCGGCGTCCTTGGCCTCGTAGGTCCGGGGTGTGACGTCGCCACCCTGGCATTTGGCCAGTATAATTTGGCCGACCGCCTCGCCGAGCGCGGCGCCGGCCCAGCTGTCGATTGGATAATGGACGCCTGCGACGGTCCGATTGACCGCGATCCTTTCCGCCTGCTTGTAGAGCAGTCTGATCAGCCGCCCGCTTTGGGGAAAGTGGTGCTCGGCCGGCGGCTTGGCATCCAGTTTCCTGAGCAGGCCTTCCAGCACGGTCGCGACCGCGAAGGCCTCCGCCGCATGGGCGCTCGGAAAGGTCCCATGCGCCGGCGTCGGGATCATCGCCATCGTCGTCGCACCGAGACGGTCGGGCCGCCGACAGGCAAGATGATGCTTGGCGACCATCGCCACATGCGAGGTGACGACCTGCGTGATGCCGATGAGTTCAAAGGTCGACTTGTTGGCATCGGCGTTCAGTCCGAGTACGCTGGCGAAATAATCGACGGGATAACCGACCTGCGTGAGGATCTCCGGCGCCCTGTCGGCGCGCTGGTCGGCATAGGCGCGGATGTGGCGAAGCTGCCGCCGAAAGAGATCGACGCTCGGTCGTTGCAGGGTGACGAGCGGCTTTGGACCATAGGTCATCTCGATCCCGTTGAAGGCTTCCGTTCCAGCCGCACTTCGCCGCTTGCTGGGAGTCCAGTCGAGGCGCTTCAGAACGTCGCTGAGATAAAGCGAGGCGCGCACCCATGCGGCCCAGCTGTCCATGTTCGCGGCCGGCCCGACCGGAAGCTCGGCATAGCTGCCCTCTGCCGAGTTGCCCGTATCGTCGACGCCGCCGATATGACCGATCGCCTGGGCGTTGATGGTCAAACCCTGGGCCAGAAGCGGATTGGCACCGCCGCCCGGAACGAAGGGACCGACGCCCGTCGCGCCTATGCCTCCTATACCACCTATGCCTCCAATTCCACCGATGCCGCCTATCCCGCCGATTCCACCGATACCGCCTGCACTCGACATGTCGTTCCCCGGATCTTCTAGGAAAGCCCGGCGGCGGCGAGAGCCGCCACCGCCTTGCGGCCGAATTTCGAATCCGAGGCCGGATGGCTGCGGAGATAGCCGTCGATCGTGAAATCGGGCACGTGCCGCCGCAGCTGCTGCCCTGCGGCCTTCAATTCGTCGCCACGATCGAGATTATGCAGCGCGATGATCTTGGCCCGCAGCGTCGAGACATGGCGATCGTTGAGCATTAGCGAAGATTCCGCCAGCTCCAGCGCGCGCTCGTAGGCGCCTGCCGACAGATACGCGGTCGCGCTCAGGGACTCGTAGAAGTATCGGAACGGGTCGATCGGCGAGAGCCGTCTTGCCCGCTCGACGGACCGGATCGCCTCCGGCCCCTCGTCGCGGAAGGCGTGCAGCGCGCCGCGCAACAGCAGGGACAGGGCCTCGTTGGGATTGATCGCCAGTGCAGTCGCGTAGCGCTGCTCGGCGACGTCGAGCCGCTTCAGGAGATTGTTCTGCGCGAGCCCGTCGATGGTTAGGCAGAAGGCGTTGTCGGGCGAAAGATCGAGCGCCCGGGCGGTACAGTCGATCCCATGCTGCGTTTCCGCAGCTGTATCGGTACTCCAACCGTTGAAGACGCTGAGGAAATACCACTTGCCGAGCCAGGCATGGGTCTCGGCGACATAAGGCGCGCGCCGCAGCGCTTCCTCCAGCAACTCGCGCGCACGCGCCAGGTCGTGAAGCGTCGACCGGTTCATCAGGCGCACGCCGGCGATGACGAGGCGGTGGTCCTCCACATCGGCCAGATGGCGGCCCGCGACGTGGTTGAGCGCTTCGTCGGCGATGGCGGCACCGATTGAGCCGACGATCGCCGCGATGCCGTCCTCGGCAGCCTGGAAGAAGCTGTCGATCGGATTGCTCGTCTGGCGCGTCCACAGGATGCGTCCGGAGCGCACGTCGATGAAATCGGCATCCAGCACGAGTTGCCCTCCCGACCGCCGAAGGCTCCCGGCAACGCAGAAATCGACGCGCAGCGACGAGCGGACCTGCGCGATGTCGATACCGGTCCGCGCAAGCTCGCGGCAGGACAGGTGCGAGATCACCGAGAGCAGTCGCGAGCGGCTGAGCGACCGGCAGATTTCCTCCGCCAGCCAATCGCTGATGGTCGCGTCGGCGACGTCGTTGCCGACGGCGCGGAAGGGCAGGACGGCGATGGCGGGAAGCACCGATGCGCCAGCGGCGCTCGACGCCAGGGTGAACAGGCCGTCGAGCTGCCGCGGATTCTGGCGGATGCCGGACAGCCATTGTCCGAAGCCGGCCTCCTTGATGTCCAGGCCTTCCAGAAACGCGCCTTGGCCGGACCGTCCGAGGAAGGTGACGCGCGAGAGATCCAGCGAAACCTCTGAGTTGGTGCTCGTCAGGAGATCCCCGAAGCTGTCGCCCATGACGGCCTTGATGTCGGCGAGCGCGCGACGAAGGCTTTGGCGCCCCGTGTCGTAGCAGGCCACCCCCCAGAGCGTTTCCTGCAGGAACGACCGCGTGCGACGGCCAAACGGCGCGGTCGCAAGCAGAACGAACAGAGCCTTGTGCTTGGCGCCGGTGATCTCGAACCCCTCGGCCACGCTCGACCTAACCGAGCACGCGCCGAAGAGATTGATCTCAAGAAGCCTGCTGTCCATGACGAAGCTTGCCGTCCATGACGCAGCGTCCCGCGCTGCAATCAAAGATTAGCAACCTCCCGCGACGCACCACAATGCGCTTCACGGTTTTTTCACGCGCCAGCGGCCGCGGCGGCCGAATAAGCTGCGAGTTGTGGCTGGCGAAGAAAACGCAATGACTAAAAAACCCCTCGGAGTCGAACTTATGCCCATCAGGGATTTGGCGGATTTCCATTTGAGATGGTCGGAATTTCGGGAGGCCGCCGTGAAGGCCTCGCGCTCAACGGCACTCGTTTCACAGGAGCGCGAAACCATTCTCTGGCTGATCCGCATGGCAGACAGGATCGGCGACCGGGATCTAACGCGAGAATAGCTGATGTCGTTCGCATTGCAGGCTACCGGCTCCGCGCGGCCCCATCCCTCCTGGGGCATCGAGCATCACGGGCTTGATGCGCTGGATTGCGGCGCCAAAGCTTTCCTGGTCATCGACGCCGATCTGCAAATCCGTTTCGGCAACAGCGCCGGCGTGGCGCTTGCTCGGGAGGGCCTTGGATCGGCGAAGCGCTTTGTCTCGACCGACCGGAATTTTGCCGCCCGACTGCAGACCTGGCTCAGGCGCTGCTGCAAGGGCACGACCGGCGACGCCGCACGGCTGCCGCTGGCGATGATGGACGGGCGGCAGGTCGCGGTCGACGCCGTGCATCTGGGCGGCCTCGGCCTGGATCTTTTCGTCCTCACCGTGGACGATCCCTATCGGGCTATCGCTCGCAATCTCTCCGAGATCGGTCGGGCATTCTGCCTGACCGCTGCCGAGGCGCGCATGCTGGCGCTCGTGGTGGAGGGCCTCGACACGATCCTGGCGGCCAAACGCATGGGCATCGCGACGACGACGGCACGAACCCATCTTCAAAGGATTTTTTCGAAAACCGGCACGGCCCG
Organism: Bosea sp. NBC_00550; assembly: GCF_026020075.1. Lineage (NCBI taxonomy): Bacteria > Pseudomonadati > Pseudomonadota > Alphaproteobacteria > Hyphomicrobiales > Alloboseaceae > Allobosea > Allobosea sp. NBC_00550. The sequence goes on along the minus strand of NZ_CP102773.1, from coordinate 213,019 downwards.
GCAGAGCCAGCTCGTCAGCTTCGTCGCGACTTATGTTCCGTACGGCGCCTGAGCTCCACTGTAATCCATACCAACCAGCCATCCGGCTAAGCGCGCTGGTCCAGACGTGATAGCGCTCGTACCTCAGTTTTGAGGAGCTCGCTCCATCTTCCCTCGCTGATGAAAACGGCTGCCTCTACTGATGCGCCTAGCATCGGTGCCAAGGCGCACGCGCATTGCAGCCGTCGTGAAATCAGTCGCGGTACCCCCCTTGTTGTACCCTGTTGTATGTCCGCTTCTTGGCAAGGCACGAACGTCCGGAAGTGGCGGATACCGTTGAAAAAGTCGGCCCTGAGATCGGCGCTGGCGGGGAGCGGATTTAGCAGAGTAGGGCTTCGCTTGGTCAGGCAGGCCTGACCTGCGGCCCGTTTGGCTTGAGTTTGGCGAGCTTCCTGAGGTTCTGGGCTGCTGCGGCGAGGTGGAACTCGTCTCTGGCGCCATTCGGTCCGCGCAGTCGCAACCGGTCGAGCCGCAAGATGCGCTTGAGGTGAGCAAACAGCATCTCGACCTTTTTCCGTTCGCGCCGCGAGGTGACATAGGCGTCGGTCTCGGCGATGTCCCTGGCCATGTCGCGGGCGCCCTCATGGATCGAGCGCAGGATCTTGCGAGCGGGCATGTTGGGTGAGCACTGCGGCTTCAGCGAGCAGGCGTCGCAGTCGAACTTGCTGGCGCGGTAACGCATCATGCCCTCGTCATCGACGAGCGGCCGCTCGGTTCGATAGGCCTTCTGGCGCGGCCTCAACTCCTTCCCGCCCGGGCAGGTGTAGCGATCGCGCGCGTGGTCATAGGCGAAGTCGGAGCGGCTGAAGGTGCCGTCGCTGCGCTGGGATTTGTCGAAGACCGGGATATGCGGCTCGATCCCGCGCTTATGCACCAGCCAGGCGAGGTTCTCGGCCGAGCCATAGGCGCTGTCGGCGGCTAGCCTGGCCGGCCAGAGGCCAAAACGCTCCTGCGTTCGGTCGAGCATGGTCCGGGCCGAGCCGACTTCGGCCTGCCGGATGGCGCGGCTGGCCTCGACATCGACGATGACGGCGTGGTCGAGGTCGATCAGGTAGTTGGTGGCGTAGGCGAAGAAGGCATGCCCCTTCAAAGCGCCGGTCCATTGCGCGGCCGGATCGGCGCGCGACACGAACTTCGGCTTCGCCTCGCTCGCCGCGCCCCAGGCGGCCTCATCGAGCGTATCGAGATATTCGCGCACCGAGCGACGCGTCCGGGCGAGATCGTGCCAGTCGACCAGCTCTGAGGCGTCCGCGGAACGTTGCTTGTTCGCATCGGCCTTGATCAGGCTGGCATCGACCGCGAAGCCTTCTCCGCCCACGAGCCCTTCTTCGATGCAACGCCGGACGGTCGTCTCGAACAGCTCACGCAGAAGATCGCTCTCGCGGAAGCGGCCATGCCGGTTCTTCGAGAAGGTCGAGTGATCGGGAACGTCGCCCTCAAGCCCGAGCCGGCAGAACCAGCGATAGGCGAGGTTCAGGTGCACCTCCTCGCACAGGCGCCGCTCGGAACGGATGCCGAAGCAATAGCCGATGAGCAGCATCCGGATCATCAGCTCCGGATCGATCGAGGGCCGACCCATCTCGCTGTAGAACGGCCGCAGATGTGCGCGGATCTCGGAAAGATCGACGAACCGGTCTATCGACCGCACCCAATGATCGTCCGGCACGTGACGCTCAAGACTGAACTCGTAGAACAGCGCCTCCTGCGCCACCCGCCGTTCACCCATCATCGCGCCGCCCTCCGCCCAAGACGACTGAATCAGGACTTCACACCCGCAGCAACGACGACTTTTTCAACGACATCGGCGCAAGGCTGACTGGGAGGAGGCAGCTGAAGCTTGGTTGTAACCAGCCGCAGCGAGTTGCCGTTAATCCGCGCGCTCAACCCGGACCGAAACTGGTCCCTCTCGATCGAAGAGCGAGGCGCCGCCCGTCACCTCGCCGAGGATAACGATGCCCGGCTGCGGGACCTGACCGTCGCGGTAGTACACGACGAAATGGTCGGGGCCCCAAAGTCCGATCGTGCCGTTCTTGAAAGCCCGCTGCCGCGCTGCGGGTGGCAGGCCAGACGGAAGGCTTCCCGTTTTCTCCTGCCGAAGATGGTCCGTCATGGGGATGATCAGGGGCAGCATGCCAAGCAGTGCTTTGGATGCGGCGTTGTCCGCGAGCACGGCGGTCACGGCCCCCCACTCCGACGAGATCTTGATGCGTTCCTGAGCCATGGCTGCTCCGATCGTTCCTAGGAATATCGCGCTGGCGATCGCAATGGTCCTGAGCGGCATTGTCCGGTGCTCCCCAATGATTGTCGTCCCCCGATGCCCGCCGGGTCCAGGGGCGGGGCTCGGCCCCGCGAGCGTTCGGGCCGACGTCGGAGGGCAGGCGGCCCGAACGCTTCGTGTCGGGTCGCAATCAGGCGACGAGATGCCGGTCGAAGAAGCTCGCCAGCTTGTCGAACGGGATCGCGTCCGGCTTGTCGTAGAGGTCGACGTGGCTGGCGCCGGGGATGATCATGAGCTCCTTCGGCTCTGCCGCGGCCGCATAGGCGGTCTCGGCGAAGTACCTGGAATGCGCCTTCTCGCCGTGGACGAACAGGACGGGTCGCGGCGCGATCTCCTTGATGTAGGTGAGAATCGGCATGTTCATGAAAGACAGCGGCGTGGTCTGGGTCCAGGAGTTGCCGGAGTTCACCGCCCGCGGGTGATAGCCCCGCGGGGTGCGATAATAGTCGTGGTAGTCGATCATGAACTGCGCTTCGCCGCCCTTGCGATCGTTATAGGGCGGCTGGTAGGCCGGCGTGCCCTTGGCCGCGTCCTCCCAGCGCTGCCGGCTGAGCTGTTCCAGCGTCTTCGCCCGCTGTTCGAGCGTCACGCTGTCGTTGTACCCTTTCGACATGACGCGGGTCATGTCGTACATCGTGCTCGCGACCACGGCCTTGACCCGCTTGTCGACCGCGACGGCGTTCAACGCCATCCCGCCCCAGCCGCAGATGCCGATGACGCCAATGCGCTCGCGGTCCACCATCGGCTGCAGGCCGAGGAAGTCCACGGCCGCGCTGAAGTCCTCAGTGTTGATGTCCGGCGACGCGACGTTGCGCGGCTCGCCGGTACTCTCGCCCGTGAACGACCCGTCGAAGGCCAGCGTAGCGAAGCCGCGCTCGGCCATGGTCTGGGCATAGAGACCCGACGACTGCTCCTTCACCGCGCCGAAGGGTCCGCCGACCGCGATCGCCGCAAGCCATCCATCGCCGCGAGCCTTGGGCAGGTAGAAGTCGCCCGAGAGGGTGAAGCCGTAGCGGTTCTTGAAGGTCATCTTGCGGTGGTCGACCTTCTCGCTGCGAGGAAAGGTCTTGTCCCAGCTGGCCGAGGGGGCCTGTGTCTGCGCCTCGGCGTTCGGGCGGAGTGAGGCGGCGGCGGCGATCGCCACGCCCACGCCCGTCAGCTTCATGAGGCCGCGACGGTCCAGTCGAGCAGATCGATCATTCCGGGATGCTGTGTGTTCGTGGGTCATGGCATGCTCCCTTGCGGTTGAGGTCAGTTCGGCTTGAGAAGGGATCGGCCGCCGCCGATCAGCAGGACGGCCACGGCAGCGAGTGCGACGCTTCCTGCGAAGGTCGCGGCGATCGAAAGACTGTCGAGCAGGATGCCCCCGAGGACCGCGCCCAGCAGGATCGAGGCCTGGATCGCGGCCACCATCAGGCTGCCGGCGGCTTCCGGGGCATCGTCGACGGTCCGGGACATCCAGGTCATCCAGATCACCGACATCGCGGTGTTCATCGCCCCCCAGATCGCCAGGAACATGCCCGCAGCGACGACCGAACTGCCCAATAGCAGCAGGCCGAGCGTGCATCCGCCCATGACGAGGGCGGGAAGCCTGAGCCAGGGCGCGATGCTGCCGGTAAAGAACCGACCGGCCCCCCAGGTGCCGGCGAATCCGGCGCAACCCAGCAGGAGCAGCAGCATGGAGAGGACGGCGACGTCGGCGCCGGTGACCTGCTCCAGGAAGGGGCGCAGATAGGTGAACATGGTGAAAGCCGAGCCCCAGGACAGCATGGCGGCGATGAGGCCGAGCCGGAAATGTGGTCGCGCAAGCAAGCCAATCATGCCGCGGAAGTCCTGCCGGCCGCGGGCGGGGAGAGAAGGCAGCGAGACCACGTGCCAGGCGAGATTGACGGCGACGATCGGGACCAGCATCCAGAAGACGGCGCGCCAGCCGAGCAGGCCGCCGAAATAGCTGCCGATCGGTGCGGCGAAGGCGGCCGCGATCGCTTGGCCGCCATACATGAGAGCCAGCGCCCGCGGCATGTCGGCGGCGGGGACCAGCCGCATGATGACGGCCGTGGCCAGCGCCCAGAAGCCGCCGATGCAGATGCCCAGCAGCGCGCGGCCCAGCATCAGCATGGCGAAGTTCGGAGCGGCCGCGACCAGAACGAGCGACAGCAGCATGAGCGCCGTCATCGCAACCAGCACCCATTTGCGATCGAGCCGACCGGCCACGGTCGTGACGAGCATGCTCGCAGCAATCGCGAAAAGCCCGCTCACCGAGATCGCCTGCCCGGTCTGGCCCTCGGTCGCGTTCAACCCGGCCGCCATCGGCGTAAGCAGGCTGACCGGCATAAACTCCGAGGCGATGAGCATCGCGACGCAAAGCGCCATCGATAGGACGGCACCCCAGGCGGCGGTGGGCCTGCCCTCGTTCATGGTCGTAACGGCTGCCATCGCAAGCGCCTCCCGTATCGATGGAAACGATCTAGCAGTTCCGGTATCCTTCTATTAGCCGTCGCAAACAGATTAAACTGATCGAACAGGTCGAATAATAGATTCGTGCGTGAGGGACCCTTATGTCGATCGGCGACCTGAACAGGCTTCGATGGTTCCAGCTCGTGGCGGAGGAGCGCAGCTTTACGCGCGCTGCTGCCCGGCTCGGCGTGGCCCAGTCAACGCTCAGCCACTCCATCAAGCAGCTCGAAGCACAAATTGGCATCCGGCTATTGACGCGGACAACGCGCAATGTGGCGCTGACCGAGGCGGGCGAGCGGCTCTTGCAGACGATCGCGCCACGCCTGATGGAGATCGACGACGAGATCGTCGCGCTGTCCGCGTTTCGCGACAAGCCCTCCGGCTCGATCAGGCTGACGCTATCGGATCACGCCCTGGATCGCGTCGTCTGGCCGAAGCTCAAGCCCGTCCTGCAGGACTATCCCGACGTCACCGTCGAGCTGATCCTCGACAGCACGTTCCGCAACATCGTCGAGGAAGGCTTCGACGCCGGCGTTCGTTTGGGCGAGAGCGTCGAGAAGGATATGATCGCGGTCCGGATCGGGCCTGACTGGCGCCTCGTCGCGGTCGCCTCGCCGGCCTATCTCGCCGCCCGCGGCACGCCGCGCCATCCGAAGGATCTCGTCGGGCACGCCTGCATCAACATGCGCCACGAGAGCGCGGGCGGACTATATGCCTGGGAGTTCGAGAAGGACGGGCAGGAACTGCGAGTGCGGGTGGGTGGTCAGCTCACCTTCAATAACTCCTACGCGATGATCGATGCGGCCGTGAGCGGCTTCGGCATCGCCTACGTCCCAAACGACATCGTCGAGCGAGAGATGGCATCCGGGGCTCTGGTACAGGTGCTCGACGACTGGTCGCCCCACTTCGACGGCTACTTCCTCTATTACCCGAGCCGCCGGCAGAACCTCCCGGCCTTCAAGGTGGTCGTCGAGGCGCTGAGGCACCGGGAGTGAAATCGCTACCAAGTCGACACCGCTGAGCGGCGTGCTCGAATGTCCGCGTGCGACCTCATCGACAGGAGCTCTCAGACCGTTATTCCGGCACTATCGGAACGTCCGTTCGACGCGCTTCGCGCGGCAACATTGCAGCGCTGCCGCGTGGGTCTCGTCTTGCTGGCGAAGCCGCGATCATGCGACCTTCAACCGTCGCCGTTCCATCGCCGTAACAGCAGGCTGCCGTTGACTCCGCCGAAGCCAAAACCGTTCGCCATCGCGAATTCCATGGCGGCGGGACGCGCATGTTGGGCCACCAGGTCGATCCCCGCACTCTTCGGATCCGGGTCTTCGAGATTGAGCGTAGGTGGCGCGATCTGATCGCGGAGCGACAGGATAGCAAGATCGCGCCCAATCCGCCGGCGGCGCCGAGCAGGTGGCCAGTCGCGGATTTGGTCGCGCTCACACAAAGCTCGGGATACTCGCCGAACAATGTCTTGATCGCAGCGATCTCGCCGAGATCGCCTACCGGCGTCGATGTCGCATGGGCGTTGAGATGTCGGATGTCCGCCGGCACGATCCCAGCCTGCGCGATCGCAATCTCCATCGCGCGGCGTGCTCCACTGCCATCCTCGGGGCCGGAGGTGATATGATGGGCGTCGGCCGTCGTGCCGTAGCCGACGAGTTCAGCAATGGGCGTCGCTCCACCGTCCAGCGCGTGATCGAGTGCTTCGACGACGAGCATTCCCGCGCCTTCGCCCATGACGAACCCGTCGCGTCTCGAATCGAACGGCCGGGAGGCCTCACCCAGCCGGTCGTTGAAGCCGGTCGAGAGGGAGCGGGCTGCGACGAAGCCGCCGAGGCTGACGATATTGATGCAAGCCTCAGTTCCCCCGCAGACCGCAATGTCGGCCTCGCCGGCACGGATCAGGCGGCCCGCGTCGCCGATCGCCTGGATACCAGCCGCGCAGGCCGTCACCGGCGCGCCCAACGGGCCCTTGAAGCCATGGCGGATCGAGACCTGGCCGGCGGCGAGATTGACGAGGAAGGACGGCACCGTGAATCGCGAAAGACGACGCACCCCACGCGTATCGACGGTGCGAACCGCCTCGGTGATCGCAGGAAACCCGCCGATGCCGGAGGCGATTATGGTGGCCGTGCGGCACCGCTGCCGCTCATCCTCCGGATTCCAGCCGGCCTGAGCGATCGCCTCGTCGGCGGCTGCCATGGCGAGCAAGATAAAGCGGTCGACCTTGCGCTGGTCCTTCGGCGCGAGGACGCGAGCCGGCTCGAAACCGCCCTCGGGATCTTCTTCGATCGAGGGAACGACCCCTCCAACCTTCGCCTGCAAATCGCGAACGACCTCGTCCGAGAGCCGGCGCAAGCCAGAGTGGCCGGCGAGCAAGCGCTCCCAGGAGCGGCCGACGCCGGAGCCGAGCGGCGTGACGGCTCCCATTCCCGTGACAACTATCCTACGCATCGTTCAAGACCTGCGCTTCGATGATGGCAGAAGGCTGCTTTTCGCGTCGCGGACGGTCGCGATGGAAGGGAAGGCAGCGAGCGCGACGACCGAGGCCGCCGTCATCACGATTGCAAGCGAGGCCGATGGCGAGAACGGCATCGCGCTCGCCAGCGTCGATCCGATGGCGGCGCTGCCCATCTGTAGGAAGCCGAGCAGGGCAGAGGCCGATCCGGCCTGACGACCAAACGGCTGCAGCGCGATCGCCGTGCCAAGCGGACTGATGAGCCCCATGCCGAAGAGGACGATCGAAATTGCCGCGGTGAATGTCGCATAGGTCGGCTGAGACGCCACCGCGACCATCGCCAGCGAGCCCGTGGCGAAGATGATCAGCTCCGCGAAGCCGCCGGTTCTGTCGCCATGGCGCCGTGCCGGTCGAGGCGCCATGAGCCTCAGTACAGTCGCAGCGAAGGACTGACCCATTTGAAACGCGGTGAGCCCAAACTGGCCCATCAGGACACCGGGCGCCGCGGCAAAGAAGCTGAACAACCCGCCGAGGACCATGCTGACCGAGATCGCCGGCAGCAGGAAGCGACCGTCGCCCAAGAGGGATCGATAGGTTGCAGACACGCTGCCGAGCGCGAGCGTGCTCCTTGCTTCGACGGGGTGCGTTTGCTGAGGAGGATTCCGAGCTGGGTGCTCGTCAGGCTCATTTCAGCAGCCATGCGGGGAAAAGCCGGGAGAATAATGTTGGTCGCCAGCGTGCCGAGGGCAACGAGACCCGCGAGAATCAGGACGATCGGGCTCCTCACTTCGTGGAGGTCGGATCGAAGTGGATCGAGGCCAGCTTGGGAAGCCTGCGGCGGTCCGTCTAGGGCAGTTTCCGCAGCACTCACTGCACGCGCTCCAGCTCGCCGTTGGTTGTGCTCGCACCGCCGGCGATCTGGGAGCCGGCTGCGTTCAGGATCTGGCGCGCCAGCGTCTCGTCATTGACCGTTCGCGACAGCAGGACGGCTCCGACCATCATCGACACCTTCGCCAGAAGAGTGTCGCGACCTTCTTCCGCGGACAGGCTTGCGATTATGTGGAGTTTCGCGCGGATGCCGGCTTCGAACTCGGCCTTCACCTCCGGGCCCTGCCGGGCCGCGTCGGACGCAAGCGCGACGAACGGGCATCCTTCGGCGCGTTGGCGTCGGCATGGGCGGGCTGAAGCAGCAGTTCTTTCCCACCTCCGACCGGCCCGAGGTACTCGTCGAAATCCGCCTGCCGGAAGGCAGCAGCATCGAGACCACCGCCGCTGCGGTCCAAAAGGTCGAGCGCTGGCTCGAACGGCAGCCGGAAGCCAAGATCCTCACCAGCTATGTCGGCCAGGGCGCGCAGCGCTTCTTCCTCGCGCTGTCGCTGGAACTCCCCGATCCGGCCTTCGCCAAGATCGTCGTGCTGACGCCGGATGCTCATGCGCGTGAAGAGCCCAAGCTTCGGCAGCGAGAGGAGATTGCGAACGGGTTCGCGCCCGAGGCCTATGTACGCGCCACACAATTTGTCTTCGGGCCTCCCTCGGTGTTCCCGGTCGAGTTCCGCATCGTCGGTCCCGACCCGGCTGAGCTCTACAAAATCTCCGGACATGCCATGCAGGTCATGCGCGGCATCCTCGATGTCAGGCAAGCGACTGGGGCAACCGCACACCGGTCCCTCGCTTCGTGCCGGACCAGGACCGCCTCAATTTGATTGGGCTGTCGTCGGCGCAGGTCGGCCAGCAGCTCCAGTTCCTGCTGAGCGGCGTTCCTGTCACGCAGGTCCGGGAAGACATCCGCAACGTGCCGGTCATCGCCCGCAGCGCAGGCGCCGAACGGCTCGATCCGACGCGTCTCGCCGACTTCTCCCTGATGAGCCGGGACGGGCGCCGATCTCGGGATTATCCGCGTGTTATCCTATCAGGTAGAGGAAGAATTAAGGTCTGGCCGACTGGAGGTCGTCCTTACGGATTTTGCGCCGGAGCCGCTGCCGGTTAGCCTTGTCTATCCTGCGGCTGAACTGCTGCCGCTGAAGGTGAGGTGTTTCCTGGACTGGACTGTGCCGCGCTTGCGGGCTCGGATGGCGGAAATCCATGCGGAGCGTCCGTGAGGGCAATCAGCGGGTGAGGTCGCGCATTTGCAAAGAGAAAGTCCTGCCTGCGAACGTCTGGTTTCATGCGGCACTCCAACGTCAGCAGTTGGCGCACAAGGACGGCGCCTGTAGCCTCACGCGGCGAGGCTACGCATCTCCGCGATAAGGTCCGACTTGCGCTCGAAGCCGATGCCCGGCAGTTCCGGCATGACGATGTGGCCGGCCTCGACGCGGACGCCATCCGGGAAACCGCCATAGGGCTGGAAAAGGTCCGGATAGGACTCGTTGCCGCCGAGCCCCAGCCCCGCCGCGATGTTCAGCGACATCTGGTGGCCGCCATGGGGGATGCAGCGGCGCCACGACCAGCCGTTTTCCTTGAGCATGTCGAGCGTGCGCAGATACTCGACGAGGCCGTAGCTCAGCGCGCAGTCGAACTGCAGCCAGTCGCGATCCGGCCGCATGCCGCCATAGCGGATCAGGTTGCGTGCGTCCTGCATTGAGAACAGGTTCTCGCCGGTTGCCATCGGGCCGGGATAATGCTCGGTGAGCCTGGCTTGAAGATCGTAGTCGAGCGGATCGCCGGCCTCCTCGTACCAGAACAGGTCGTACTGGCGCAGCGCCTTGGCATAAGCGATCGCGGTATCGAGATCGAAGCGGCCATTGGCATCGACCGCGAGCCTGCTGCCGGCCGGCAGCAGCTTCAGCACCGCCTCGATACGCTTGCAGTCGTCTGCCAGCGGCGCGCCGCCGATCTTCATCTTCACGACCGTGTAGCCGCGGTCGAGATAGCCCTCCATCTCGGCCGCCAGACCCTCCAGCCCCTTGCCTGGGTAGTAGTAGCCGCCGGCGGCATAGACAAAGACCTTAGGATCGGCCTGCGTACCGTGGCGCTCCGCCAGCAGCCGGAAGAGCGGCTTGCCGGCGATCTTGGCGACGGCGTCCCAGACCGCCATGTCGATCGTGCCCATGGCGACGGAGCGCTCACCATGGCCGCCGGGCTTCTCATTGGTGAACATCGCGGCCCACACCTTGCCTGGATCGATATTGCCACCCTCAGCATCGAGCAGGCTGTTGGGCGCCGCCTGGAGCACGCGCGGGGCGAAGCGCTCGCGGATCAACCCGCCCTGGCCATAGCGCCCGTTCGAGTTGAAGCCGTAGCCGATCACCGGCTTGCCGTCGCGGATGACGTTGGTAACGACAGCAACCAGGCTCAGCGTCATCTTCGAGAAGTCGATGAAGGCATTGGCGATGGGCGAGGCGATCGGAGCGGTGCGCTCCCGGATGTCGACGATACGCATTTAGAGGGCTTCCTGGTGGGAGGAGCGGCTGGGTTCAGTCGGCGAACTGACCGGCGGCCTGGATCAGCGGACGCCAGCGGCCGATGTCGTCTTTCAGCGTCTGCGCCAGGGACTGCGGCGTGGCCTTTTCAGGCGTCGGCACAGTGCTAATGTCAATGAAACGTCTGGCGAGCGTGGGGTCCTGCAACGCCTTCGCCAACGCGGCCGACAAAGTCTGAACCACGGAGTCTGGGGTCTTCGCAGGCACGAAGAGGCCGTGCCACACGCTAATTTCCATGTTGGGAAGGCCGCCTTCGCCGACGGTGGGCAGATCAGGAAGCGCGGGGATTCGCTGCGCGCTCGTAACTGCATAGCCCTTGATGCTCTTCGACTGCAGCTGGGGCGCGGCAGTGGTGGCCTGCTCGCAGCCAAGGTCGACCTGGTTCGCCAGCAGCGCCTGCAGTACTGGCCCGCCGCCCCGGAAAGGCACCTGAGTGAGCTTCTTGTCCATGGCGGCCATGAACAGCAGTCCGCAGAGTTGCGAGGAGGCGCCCAGGCCAGAATGGGCAAATGTCACATCCTGCCCGCGTGCTTTGACGTCCTTGATCAGATCCACCAGCGATTCAGGCTGGTATCCCGGTCGGGCGATGATCGCCATGCTGGCATCCGAGACGACGCCGACGGGCCTGAGATCGGCCGTCGGATCGAAAGCCAGCTTGCGATAGAGCGTGACAGCCGTCGCCAGACCGAGATGGTTGAGCAGGATGGTGTGCCCATCGGGATCGGAGCGAACCGCTCGATGACTGCCGGTCGTGCCGCCAGCGCCGGCCACATTCTCGACGATGATGTTCTGGCCCAGAATGCGGCCCATAGTTTCCGCGGTCACACGAGCGACCGTGTCGGTCGGCCCCCCGGCGGCAAAAGGAACGATCATCGTGATCGGCCGTGAAGGATAATTCTGCGCCGCAGCCGGCGTCGCGATCGCCGCCGCCAGCAAAATGCCAAGAGCCAGTTTCGCCATCGTCGCCTCCCCGTTCTTCGTTGACGGGACGATAGAGCGAGGCGAAGGGAATATCAGCCACCGCTGGCATGGTCATTTTTCATCCAAGCCGTTCCATTTGGAGATGGCTGCAAAGCTCTGCAGGAGGCGTCATGCGCAGTTTCGACCCCGTGTCCTTGCGCTTGTTCGTAGCCGTCTGCGAGGAGGGCATCATCGCGGCCGCAGCCCAGAGGGAAGCGATCGTGCCCTCGGCCGTCAGCAAGCGCCTCGCCCATATGGAAAGCGAAGCCGGCGTCAGATTGTTTGAACGTGGTCGCCGAGGCGTGACGGTCACGGCCGCGGGCGAGGCGCTCTGCCGCTATGCGCGCGAGTCGCTGCAGATGCTCGACCGGATCAAATCGGACCTCGGCGCCTTTGCGCAGGGTGTGCAGGGCCACGTTCGCGTTTTCGGCAGCAAGTCGGCGCTCGCCCAGTTTCTACCCAATGATATTGGTCGCTTCGCCAAGATGTATCGCGACGTCCGAGTGAGCATGGAAGAGCGGGAAATCTGGGAGGTTGTAAGGGGCGTCGAAGAGGGACGAGCCGACATCGGCGTTTGCTGGGATGCGGTGGACTTCCGAGATCTGACCCTCTTTCCCTATCACCGGGATCACCTCGCCGTCGTTGTACCCGAGGGGCACCCGCTTGCCAGCCGCGACTCGGTCGCATTTAGCGAGACCCTGGATTACGAGCACGTCGATATCCTGGCTCGCAGCATCATGCAGCAAAGACAACGGAGCGCCGCAGGAGCAGCCGGAAAGCAGCTGATCCACCGGATCCAGGTGTCGACGGTGGATGCTGCCTACCGGATCGTCGCCGCTGGTCTGGCAGTCGCCATCGTCCCTGGCGAGGAAGCGCGCGCCGTTCAACAGGCACTGTGTCTGACGGTGGTCCCGCTGACCGACCCTTGGGCCCGCCGCCAATTTGTCATCTCGGTAAGGAACAAGGGACTGTCGCTTCCTGCCAGTCTCCTGGTCGAAAAACTCCGTGATGCTGCCGGCGGGGGAAACACTCATCAGCGAGCGCATCCGTCAGGCGATCGTTGAGTGTCCCGTAGTGCCGCGCAACCGCAATCCCGTCGGCATCCGCGATGTTAGCGACGGTTGTGACGTGCCATCCAGTGGAAACCGTGCCTCTAGTCGGCCGTGTGCGTCCTCACAGGTCTCGTCAGTTGCCGTCATCTGCGATGACGCCTCGCCGCCAGTTCAAAATGCGACCGGTCATTGTCCTTGTAGCGACCAAAGTGACCGCCCCAGCGAAGCCGGACCCCAGTGTCCGAGGCGGCCTTTCTCATGGCCGCGGCGATTTGGCCCTGAAGCGTCGGATCGAAGACGACACGCCCCTCCCCGTCGAGCGGCCAGAGATCCACAGCCCGTCCGGAGCGATGCGAAGAGCTTTTCGTCCTCGACCATCCCCAGGCCACGGCCCGACCTTGTTGATCTCGGTCACGCCGGCCCGAGCCAATGACAAAGCGCAGGTTCGGAAGGCCGGCTTGCGCCCCTCTAACGATATTGGCGAGGATTGGGTCGAGCGCACGCAGGTTGGCGTCGTGATTTCCCACCGGGTTCGGGTTCCACGAGCGAAACATCGGAATCTGGTCGCGGCCGAACTCGTCGCGGATCGGGATTCTGGCGTAGACACCATCAGCGCTTGGAGTGCCTGATTGGCCGTGCGCGGCGCATGCCAGCGCGAGGCTCGTCAGCAAGAGGCTGATCGGCAGCAAGCAGGCGGCGCGTGCACGAGAGGACATGATAGATCAACATTTACCTGTGAGAGCCTCGAAAGGAAGGCAGGCAGAGGATCCATTTGTCTCGAAAATGACCTGGAGCCGCACCGTGTGAATGTCTGTTTCCGGGCGATGCGCCAATGTCCATCTTGCCGCTTACCGTTGAAAAATGGTCCGCTTTGATGCCGCAGACCGGTTGCCATTCTCAGCCTACAGCTCAGCGACAATCCACCTCTTAAAGGCCACCATGGCGCTGGTTTCGGTCCGTGATCTCAGCCGCGTCATCCAGTAGGCCCCGGTGACGATACCGAGGTCGAGCGGCTGTACGATCCGTCCGGAAGAGATATCACGCGAGAACATCGCGGCGGGGACAAGCGCAACGCCTAGACCTTGCGCTGCCGCTTCGACCAGCGCCAGCGAATTATCAAAAATCCAGCCTCGCGCAACCGGCGGGGTCAGCCCCACGGTAAGGAACCAGAGCGGCCATTCGTCCTGGCGGTATGAGCGCAGGAGGTGCTGGGCCAGCAGGTCAGCCGGAGTGCGGACTGACATGGCGAGCGCAGGGCTGCAGACCGGAGCAAGCGGGGCTTGCATCAGCTCGACCGCCTCGGTGCCGTGCCAGGCGCCGTCACCGAACCGAATGAACAGATCGAGGCCGTCTAGGAGCGTGTCGGCACGGTTGTTGTTCGTCTTGATCCGCACCTCGATCTGCGGATGCCGCGCGTTGAAGTCCTGCAGGCGCGGCAGGAGCCATCCGAGGGCGAAGCTGCTCACCACGCCGATCGTGAGAATCTCGGCCGTGCCGCCTGTACGCAGCTGGTGCACCTTGTCGCCGACTCGCCGTAGCGCATCCGTCAGCACCGGCAGCAACGCCTGGGCCTCCTCGGTCAGGGCGATGCCACGCGGCAAGCGCTCGAACAAGATGAAGCCGAGATCCTTCTCAAGCAGCTTGATCTGATGACTAATAGCGGTCTGGCCGACGCGCAGCTCCATCCCGGCCTTGGTCAGGCTACCGAGCCGTGCCGATGCCTCAAAGGCGCGCAAGGCGTTGAGCGGCAGTCTCGAAACATCCATCCAGAAGCCCCAATTTTATTCATATCAAATCTGAGTAACGATCATTTGGCTAGGGCCATGCGGCCTCGCTACCTCTGCGCCTCCCTCTGGAGACGAAACGCACATGACAACTCGCACCATCGATTCCCTTGTGGCGGACCGCCGCTGGTTCTTGATCGGCGCTGGTGCCGCTCTTTTTGGCGCCGGGCATGCCGCGGCTGCACCTCGGGCTAGTCTCGATCTTCGGTCCCTGGAAGTGCGCCATGGCGGCCGCCTCGGGCTTTTCGCCACGCGGGAGAGTCAGCGGGTCGGCTGGCGCTCGACCGAGCGCTTCGCTTTCTGTTCAACATTCAAACTGTTTCTCGCAGCCTATGTGATGCAGACTGTGCAGCAGGGGCGCGACCGGCTCGACCGAGCCGTCCCGATCACAGCCGCCGACATGGTGCCGCATGGGCCGGTCACGCAGCCGGCGATCGGCAGAACGCTCACGCTGGAGGAGCTGTGCAAAGCAACTGTCGAGATTAGCGACAACCCAGCGGCGAATATCCTCATCCGCGAAATGGGCGGTCTCGCTGCATTCCAGCAGTGGTATCGCAGCATCGGCGACCAGGTCACACGCGTTGATCGAATGGAAACCGAGCTGAACACCGCGTTGCCCGGCGACATGCGCGACACCACCACGGCCGAGCAGTATGTCGCCAATCTCGACGAGGTCTTGCGCGGCAACTTGCTCTCGGCGGCGCACCTGCAGTTGCTTGTGCGCTGGATCACCGAGACTCCGACCGGGGCAGGCCGGATCAAGGCAGGCGTCCCCGCCGGCTACACCGTCGGCCACAAGACCGGCACCGGGGCGCGGGCGACGCACAACAATATCGGCATTATTTGGCCGCCAAGCGGGCCATCGATTCTGATCTGCGTGTTCTTCACGGGCGCGCAAAACGCATCACCCGACGCCATTGATGCCGTCGTAGCGGATGCAACGCGACAGGCTATTGGTACGTTCGGGCTTTCATCTCGCTAGGGGAGTCGCGTCGTCATCCGCGATCCATGAACTCGCGGAGGAGATCCGGCATCAGCCTTATTTTTGTCAACGCCGGATCGTGTAGAGGTACAGCTTGGGAAGGGTAGCGGGATGGTATCCAAGCCGCCCCGTCGAGGCCGGGCGCCAAAGCCAATCGCTCTCAAATCGAGTTAGTTGATGACGACATCCACCACCCGGACCGGGTTGTCTTCGCTGACGTAATCCAAAAGACAGGCGGGCAGGAGCTCTGTCTGCCGCCGGTTCTCGCCTTCGATGAAGCGCGCCATGCAAGCCCTCGGATCGCTCCAGAAAGCCTACCAGATCGGCGACTTTCCTGACGCCATTGCGTCACGGCTGAAACCCGGCGCTCACCTCATACTTGCCGGCAATCGCTTTGCCTACGCCGCCGAACCTCTGCTGCTGGCGGCCTGGGCAGAGCGCTGGCGCATGCACGGCGCCCAGCCCGCCGAAGTCGAGGCGAGCGCGCCAAAATATTGCAGGGCGCCGATCCGCGTGCCTTGGAGAACGAGGTTGCTGCCTTGCTGGAGCTGCCGGGTTTGGGCCGCCAACATGGTACTTTTCCAGCCTGTTCTGGGGCGCATGCCTGGCTCCGTATCGCGGCTGACTGCGAGCCCGGGCGAAGTCAGCGCCCGAGCGGGACGGCATCCCGCCCTCGCTTAGTTCGCCGGACCGGATATCGTATCCGGTCCGATGATCTAACCATTGGCATCGGCTTTGCCCCAAAACCGCCATCCACTTTTCGGGCCGATCTTTAGCTCCCGGCGCCGACGCAGGTCGCGGCATTCTGCGGCGTGCAGACATCCAGGCCGGTATAGGTCGGATCCTTCGGGGCGGGTTTGCCGTCCTTCATATCCTTCAGGAACAGCATGGTCCTGTAGCCCATCTCGAAGGGGCGTTGACCGACTTGCCCCTTGGACAGGCCTGCCTTCAGGAGATCCATCTGGACGGGCAGCGTATCTGCGACGACCAGCGCAAGCGAGCCGTCATCGATCCGGGCCTTATACTTCTCGGCGACCTTGCGATACGCTTGCGGGATGAATTGCGGGAAGCCGCCGGTCGGCACGAAGGCATCGAGCTTGGGGTTCTTGCCGAGCGTATCCTCCATCTGCTGCACCGAGAGCGGGAAGTCGTCATTGGTATAGAGCGGGCAACCCGCGGCTTCCGTCCAGCCATGCTGGCCGGTGAGCTTGGCACCCGGCGCGGAGGCCGATTTCGCGCCGGCAAGCGTATCGCGAATCCCTTGCATGCGCTCGTTATGGTTTGCAGCCGCCGCACCGCCCGACTGGATGCAGATCGTGCCGCCCTTCGGCTTGATTTGCTGGACGAGCTTCGCGAGATTGACGCCGATGTCGTAGTTATAGGTGCCGACATAGGCGCTGCGCAGGCCCTTGTCCTTCGCAAGCAGGTCGGAATCCCAGGTCAGAACCGGAATTCCCGCTTTCTTTGCGCCCTCGAGCGCCTTGCCCATCGCGGCGGCATTCGACGGCGAGACGGCGATGCCATCGACCTTCTTGGCAATGAGATCGTTGATGACCTGGACCTGTTCATCGCCGCCGCCATGTTCCCCAGGTCCGATATAAAGGCACTCGATCGCGCCGTTGAGTTCCTTCTCGGCCTTCTTGCAGCCGTCGCGGGCCTGGTCGAAGAAGGGATTGTTCATGTTCTTGGGCACCAGGGCGAAGACGTATTTCTTGCCCTGAGACTGGGCTTCTCCTCCAACGGCGAGCAGTGCGAGCGCGGCGACACCTAAAGTCAGCGTTTTCATGAGCCTCTCCTCCTGGTGGTTATTATTGTCCGGTGTTCCTATGCCGAACCCTTGCCGCGGATCCGCTGCAGCAGAACCGCCAATACGATGAACAGGCCGACGAAGGCGCCCTGCCAGTTGGAATCGACCCCGGCCATGAGCAGAGAGTTGCGGATCACCTCGATCAGCGCAGCCCCGATCACGGCGCCGTAGGCTCCGCCCTGGCCACCCATCAGATCCGCACCGCCGATCACGGTCGACGCGATCACCCGCAATTCGTAGCCCTGTCCGAGCGCATTGATGGCCGAGCCTTGCCAGCCGACGATGAGAACGGCGCTCAGCGCGGCTGTCAGGCCTGAGACGATATAGGCCTGCAGCTTGATCCGCCGGACCGGCACGCCCGTCAGGCGGGCGGCATTTTCGTTGCTGCCGATGGCGTAGAGATAATTGCCCCAGCCGGTGAAGTTCAGGATGATGCTGAAGATGATGGCCAGCGCGAGCAGCACCCAGACCGGGTTGGCGATGCCGAAGATGGCCCCGCCGCCGATGGCGTTGAAGGTGTCTCCCCAAGGGCCGAATTCGTAGATCATCTTGTTTTCGGACAGGACGATGGCAAGCGATCGGGCGCCCGACAGCATCCCGAGCGTGACGACGAAGGCCGGTAGGCCGACATAGGAAATCAGCACGCCGTTCACGACCCCGACAGCCGCGCCGGTGAGAAGGCCGGCGAAGATCGCGAGCAGCCAATGCCCCTCGGCCTGGAGGACAAGTCCGCTGACGACGCCGGCGAGCCCCATGATCGACCCAACCGACAAATCGATGCCGCCGGTGAGAATAACGGCGGTCATGCCGATCGCCATGATGCCAATGAAGGCGAAGTTCCGGGTGATGTTAAAGAAGTTGTCGGCCGAGGCAAAGGCGTCCGGTTGATCCCATGTCATCACGAGGATCATGGCGATCAGGGCGATCGTCACCCAGAACGGCTGGCTCGCGAGCAGCTTCTGCAGGAGGCTCCGTTCCCGCAGGCCCGTGACGTCCTCGATGGCGATAATGTTCGGGATCGGGCGGAATGTGTTGCTCGACATGGAGGGCTCCTTGCGCAGCATCAGGCGGCCTGGATGGCGCCGGTGATCAGTCCGGTCACCTCTTCAGGAGAACTCGATGCAATCGCCTTGTCCGCGACCTTGCGTCCCCGCCTCATCACGACCACCCGGTCACAGACGGCGAACACGTCCGGCATGCGGTGACTGATCAGAACGACGGCGATCCCGCGATCCTTGAGCCGGTGGATCAGATCCAGCACCTCGGCGACCTGACGAACGCTGATCGCCGCCGTCGGCTCGTCCATCAGCACCATCTTCGCGTTGGCAAGGCGTGTCCGCGCGATCGCCACAGCCTGGCGCTGGCCGCCGGACATCAATTTCACGAGATCGCGGGGGCGGGTCTCTGACTTGAGTTCCTTGAACAGCTCTGCGGCCCGGGCGTACATCGCCTTGTAGTCAAGGATCACCAGCGGACCGATGCGGCGTTTCAATTCGCGCCCGAGGAAGACATTGGCGGCCGCAGTCAGATTATCGCACAGGGCGAGGTCCTGATAGACGACCTCGATCCCGTCGGTCCGGGCGTCGACCGGCCTGCGAAAGTGCTTGACGATGCCGTCAAGGCGAAGCTCGCCCTCGGAGGGGAGAAAATTGCCGGCGACAATCTTCACCAATGTCGATTTGCCGGCGCCATTGTCGCCCATCAGACCGA
This sequence comes from Bosea sp. NBC_00550, assembly GCF_026020075.1. Lineage (NCBI taxonomy): Bacteria > Pseudomonadati > Pseudomonadota > Alphaproteobacteria > Hyphomicrobiales > Alloboseaceae > Allobosea > Allobosea sp. NBC_00550. The sequence continues at coordinate 194,073 of NZ_CP102773.1, read as the reverse complement.
CGACCTCGCCGGCATCGATCGCCAGATCGATGCCCTTGAGGGCTTCGATCGCACCGAAATGCTTTGAGATGCCCTGAAGCTCCAGAAGCGGCATAGGTCGATTCCACCCTTGTTTCGAGGCGTGCCTCTGCTTCGGGCACTGGCTCAAGCTGCAGTCACTCAAGTCCTTTGCTTCAGCTGCTGCAATTTATGACGGTCAAAATTCAACCAAGGACAGGTATTATGTATCAATAAGGAATCTAAAACTTGATGATTCGTCTCAGGTCCTTGATCGGACTGTCGTTGCAACAATTTAATTCGAAAATTGATTGCATTTCCGGACCGATGCCGAATTCGCGGGTCCGAATATTCGAAGAGGTAGATGTCGGCGCGCACCGCGCTGATCGCTCAGAGATCCGCCTGCGGCGCTATTGTCATAAGCGCGCCACCGAGGCCGTCTGCCGTGCCCCATGCCCCTTTTCCTCGAAACGCGTTCCCGGCGGAAGGCTTCGAACACGATCCTACGCTCAATAGACGGCTTCGTCATTCGCGCGCGGCCGCCCTCCCGATCTTTGACTCATCCTCGTGGAGAGCGTCGGATTCCCGGTCGAGCCGGAGCCGGATTTGGAGCGGGTCGTCATCGTCGCAACAGCCCTTCGCGGCCATTCAGAGGGGTAGGGCGCGCGCAGGTGCAGGTTACTTTCGCTCAGGCGCGCTGAATCCGGAGGGACTTGGCGCAGGCCGAGATCGCGGCAGGCATGGGTTTTGGAGCCCAAGCCGTTGTCGGTCATGACGCGCGGCGTGGCGCCGATAGGCTCTCGTTGCTCTCTTTCGACGTGACAGGTTGACCGCTGGGAGGTTCGCAAATGCCTTCGTCGTCAAAGCGAGCCATGCTCTCCACCCTGGCGATGCTCCTTCTTGAGCTGACGACACATTCGCATGCTGAAGAGGTCGTTCAATTCCCCTCGATGACCTATCGCCCGAGCGATTTCCAGCGACTACCGCCTCGAAGCCTCCGGTAGCTTCGATCGCCACTAGCTTCGGCGACAAGGCCATGAGCGGGGCGATGAGATTGTCGATCGCCGCGCCCATGCACGTGACGATAAAGCTCTCGCTGGTCGGACGAACCGCCGCATCCAACCGATCCGTCGACACATCGCTGCCAACGGTCATGGCGTCCATCTGATCCCATCCTTGCGCAAGCGGGCTTCGCAAGCGGCCCAAGCGAATGGTCGGGTTTGATGATAGGCGAGATACGCGCTCCCTTGCGGGCTCAGCGGCCCTTAAATTTTGCAGCCTCTCGCCCCTCGCGACGCTGCCATTAACAGAAGCGCAGGTCATCACATTCCCCATCGGGCCAGACAGACGAACCGGGCTGGTCCGGTCCAGCTAGGCCAATGGCCCGTCCAAAACCCCCCTTTAGGAACTCGATCTCCAGAGCCTGTCTGCCGACGAGCCGTTCAAGCGCGGCGATGCGCGCTTCGTAGGCTTCGATCGTATCGGCGGCGACTGCCTCGTCGTCGAAGGCGCCAGCCTCGAACTTCTGGATCCAGATCCGGACGAGGTTGCGTGACAGGTCGTGCCGGCGGGCGAGGCTATGGAGCGTCTCGCCTGCCAGGTAATCCTGTGCCACCTGGCGTTTGAACTCGATGCTGTGGGTGCGGTGTCGGGCCATGGGCTTCCATCCTCCGAAAGCCCGGCTCACCGTCAAAGCCGCAGCCTGATCCTGTCTACCTACAGGGGCGCATGGTCTCAATGTTGCAGCGCATGTTGACAACCAACTATGGACGGTCTCACCATTCCGCTATAGTGGAATTCAGTGACTTCGATGGAGACCGGCCCGTGGTAGCGTTTCGTAAATCCCGACGCAGCAACGTGCCTGCGGCATGAATTACCGGTGGAACTGGTCCATCCTCCTGCAGGAGCCCTATTGGGAGTGGCTCTGGAGCGGCGTGCAGTGGACGCTCTCCATCAGCCTGACCAGCTGGGCGCTAGCGCTGACGATCGGCGTCGCGGTGGGCATCGCACGCAGCCTCCCCAGCCGGAGCGCTCGCTTGGTGGCGGGTGCCTATGTCGACGTATTTCGCAACATTCCGCCGCTGGTCCAGCTCTTCCTGTGGTTCTACGTGATGCCCGAGGTGGTGCCTGACACGATCGGGCTCTGGCTTAAGCGTGATCTACCTTATCCTGAATTCAGCACGGCGGTCGTCGCGATTGGGCTATTCGCGGGGTCTCGTGTCGCGGAGCAGGTCCGGGCCGGGATTGAGGCGGTTGGCAGTCCGTTGTTGCCCGCCGCGCTGGCGACGGGCCTGCGCCCTGCGCAAGCGTTCCGGCTGGTCGTCCTGCCGCTCGGTCTTCGCGCAATCGTGGGGCCGCTGACCTCCGAGTTCCTGATCACGATCAAGCTGTCGTCGCTGAGCCTGACAATCGGCGTCCTCGAGCTGACGGCGCAGAGCCGCCATGTCGAGAACTATACCTTCCAAGGCCTCGAGGCCTTCACCTTCGCCACCGTCGGCTATCTGGTGATCGGACTGTGCGTGACGGCGCTGATGCACTTCATCGACAGCAGGATCGGCGGCGCAGCCCTGCGGAAGACTGCGACATGAGCCATTTCGACTGGGGCGTCATCGCTCGGTCCTGGAGCTTCCTCGCCGAGGGCATGGCGCTCAGCGCCCTGCTCGTGCTGGTCGCGACCGTGGGCGGGCTGATCCTCGGCTTCGGCCTCGCGTTGATGCGGCTGTCGACGCACCGGCTCATCGCGGCGCCGGCCGCGGCCTATGTCACCGTGATGCGTTCGTTGCCGCTCGTGCTGGTGCTGTTCTGGTTTTATTTTCTGATGCCGCTGGCAATCGGCCGGCCGATCGGCTCGCTGATGTCGGCGCTGGTCGCCTTCGTGCTCTTCGAGGCCGCCTTTTATTGCGAGATCATCCGCGCGGGCATCAACAATGTCCGCAAGGGCCAGACCGAGGCGGGCCTCGCGACAGGTTTGCGCCGCAGCCAAGTGATGCGCCATATCGTCATGCCGCAGGCTCTGCGCACGATGACGCCACTGGTGTTGAACCAGATCGTCATCGTCTTCCAGGACACCTCCCTAGTCTATGTCGTGGCGCTGCACGACTTCCTGACGACGGCGAGCATCGTCGCCTCGCGCGATGGGCGGCCCACGGAAATGTATACGCTGGTCGCCGTCGTCTATCTGGTCATTTGTCTGACGTCGACGAAGGCGCTCGACTTCTATCGGAAAGGCCGCGCGTAATGATCTTCGTCGAGGATGTGCATAAATCCTACGGCAAGCTGCTTATCTTGCGTGGCTGCTCAGCGACGGTCCGTCAGGGCGAGGTCGTAGTGATCTGCGGCCCTTCGGGCTCCGGCAAGAGCACGCTGATCAAATGCGTCAACGGGCTCGTCCCGTTCGAGAGCGGCACAATTACCATCAACGGCGTCTCGGTCTCTGACCCGAAGACTGACCTCCCGGCGCTGCGCTCGCGCATTGGCATGGTGTTCCAGAGCTTCGAGCTCTATCCGCACATGACCGCGCTGGAGAATGTCAGCCTGGCGCAGATCCATGTGCTGAAACGCTCCCGCTCGGAGGCCAATGCACGCTCGGAGAAGATCCTGGCGCGGGTTGGGCTCGGCAACAAGTTGGCGAGCCGCCCGAGCCAGCTCTCCGGTGGGCAGCAGCAACGTGTCGGCATCGCGCGGGCGCTGGCCATGGATCCGGCGGCGATGCTGTTCGACGAGCCGACCTCAGCGCTCGATCCCGAAATGATCAACGAGGTGTTGGAGGTGATGCAGGAGCTCGCGCTCGAAGGCATGACCATGATGGTCGTGACGCATGAGATGGGCTTCGCGCAGCGCGTGGCTAACCGGGTGCTGTTCATGGACGGCGGCGAAATTCTCGAGGACACGCCCAAGGCGCAGTTCTTCACCGCCCCGGCGACGGAGCGCGCCAAGCAGTTCCTGACCAAGGTCCTGACGCATTAGCCGGCCATCATGACAGAGCTGAGCACCCCCCAGATCGGACCGATCCTTCAGCGCCAGCGCAAGGCACGGGATTTGACGCTGCAGCAGCTTGCAGCCTTGTCGGGCGTCTCGAAATCGATGTTGTCGCAAATCGAGCGAGGCGAAGCCAACCCCACCTTCGCGGTGCTCTGGAGCCTGACGCGAGGGTTGCAGATCGATTTTTCCGTGCTTCTGCAAGCGAGCGAGCCGGGTGCCGGCACAAGCGCCATCGAAATCATCGCGCCGGCGCATACGCCGGAAATCCGCAGCGCCGATGGCTCCTGCCAATTGCGGATTCTCAGCCCACCGAGCCTTGCCGGCACGGTTGAATGGTACGATGTCGAGATCGCCGGCCATGGCCGGCTCGATAGCGCCGCGCACGCGGCCGGTGCGGTCGAGCATTTCACCGTGCTGTCGGGCCAGCTCGTCATCGCCAGCGGTCAGTCGTGCTATCCAGTCAAGACCGGAGAGACGGCACGCTATCCCGTCGATGTGCCGCATTCGATCAGCAACGAGCGCGACGAGCCGGCCCGGGGCCTGATGGTTCTGCTCTACCGGAAGACGCCACAAGGGAAGGCCGGCTCTTGAATTTCTTCCGCTATAATGGATCGCCTTGTTCTCTGGTCGCGTTCGACCGGGGGCCGTCTTCTTCAGCTTCAACAGAGGCCCTCCTATGCGTGTGAGCATTCTCGGTGCCGGTGCCGCCGCCTACGGCGCCGCCGCCCAGCTTTTGATCGGCGGACATGATCCCCTGCTATGGTCGCCATCCGGCCAAAGCACGGTCGAGCTGGCGGCGGGAGCGCCATTGCGGGCGATCGGCGCAATCGAGACGAGCTGCCGCCCGCGCATCGCACAGAGCGCGAAGGAGGCCGTGACCGGCTCCGACGTTGTGATGCTCGCCATGCCGGGCAACGCTCATAAGCTGGCGCTGGAGGCGACGGCCGAGCATCTGCGCGCGGATCAGCCGGTCATCATCAGCTCGCATGCCTCCTTCGGCGCGCTCTATCTGTCACGGCTCCTGGCCGAGCGCGGCGTCAAGGCGCCGATCATCGCCTGGGGCACCACCCTGACAACGGGACGCAGAACCTCGCCGACCGAGGTCACGGTCAATTCGCTGCGCTCCAAGATTGATATCGCCACCGTGCCAGAAGCGGAACTCGAAGCCGGGCACGCGCTCTGCACCGCTCTCTTCGGCGGTCGCTTCGTCAAGCGGGATGGGCTCCTGGCGATCGCACTCAGCAATCTCAATCCGCAAAACCATCTCGCGATTGCGTTGTTCAACCTCACCCGGATGGAGCATGGGGAGCGCTGGGGACAGGCCGAAAACGTCACGCCGGCGGTCGGGCGCGTGATGGAAATGCTCGACGCCGAACGCCTGGCGATCGCGAAAGCCTTCGACGTGTCGGTGCGGACGATCAAGGAGCACTATGCCTTCTCATATCAGCTCCCGGTCGCGAGCATCGCGGAAATGAACGCGGAGCTGCATCGGCGCGGCAATGGCGGTTTCGGGCCGACGACCTTGAATAGCCGCTATGTCCTCGAAGATGCGCCTTTTGGTCTGCTGCCGACGATCTTGCTAGGACGCCTCGCCGGGCAGCCCGCGAGACTGCACGAGGCCGGCCTGACCATGCTGTCGGCCGCCTATGGCCGAGATTTTGTCAAGGACAACGACCTGCTGCCCGCGCTTGGCTTTGAAAAGATGAGTAGCGGGCAGCTGCGGGAGCGGGCCCGCGCTGGATTTTAGACTCCCCGCACCGGCCGGTGCATTGGGAATGATTGCTTCAAACGGGAGAGAAACATGAAACGGAATTTTGCTGCGGCGATTGGCGGCCTCTTCGCATTCGGTCTGGCTGCCAGCGCCCAGGCGCAAGAGGTAGATTCGATCGTCAAGAAGCTGCGCGAAACCAACACCATCACCATGGGAATCCGGGAAGCGCTCTACCCCTATGGCTTCCTCGACAATGACAAGAAGCCGTCTGGCTATTCGGTCGAGTTCTGTCAGCGCATCATCGAGGACATCAAGGCGGAGCTGAAGTTGCCCGACCTCAAGGTCAAATACGTGCCGGTCAGCATTCAGAACCGCCAGGCGCTCGTCGCCAACGGTACCGTCGATCTGGAATGCGGCGGCACGGTCAACACTTTCGGTCGCAACAAGCAAGTCGACTTCTCATCGGTCTCCTATGTCTCGTCGAGCCAGCTGCTCGTTCTGAAGAGCTCCGGCATCGCCAAATACGAGGATCTGAACGGCAAGATCGTCGCCGTCGCGACCGGCGGCAGCAGCGAGCCGGACCTGAAGAAGCTCGTCGCGGAAAAGAACCTGAACATTCGCATCCAGAATGTCGATGACCATGCGGCCGCGCTGATCTCCGTCGAGACGCGGCGTGCGGATGCCTATTTCAGCGACAACGGCGCCTTCTACAGCCTGATCCGGCAATCGAAGAACCCAGAGGCCCTGACAATCGTCGGCACCGAATATGGCTATGCGCCACAGGGCTTCATGGTGCCGAGACTGAACCCCACTGTGCTCTGGATCGTCAATCACGCCATGGCGAAGATGTTCAAATCGGGCGAAGCCGAGGCCCTCTTCAACAAATGGTTCGGCCCCTTCGGCGCCCAGGTCTCACCCAAACTCAGAGCCGCTTGGGCGACCCAGTCCTACGCCGAATAAGTTACCGAAAAAGGTTCCGTTCAGCCTTCCTGGCTGAACGGAACGAGCCCAGCGCGCTTCTGGAAACCGCCAGTGGGTCTGGGGCAGCGGGCCACGATCCGCTATTGGTGCCTAGCCGTGGGCGGACTTCGACCTCGCGCCGATACCGTTCTCTAACGGGTCAAGGTCTGGCTGCTTGGTCCTGAGCGGTTGATGCCGTTGGGTGCCTGCGTTCTCTGCGTGCTCATCGGCACTTGATGGGGTCAGCTGGGTGCAAAGTGGCTTGGTTGAAAGCGCAGTCGGCCGACATGATCGGCGGCATGCTACGGAATCGGCGCCATCACCTGCTCCCTCCCTCGGGCGTCGCTCCCGCTTGGGAGCTCGTTGCGGCCTCCTGTCTCGTCTGCTTCTGCCTGGCTCTGATTGTCAGGCGGGCCGGAATTCGGTGCCATGCCGCAGCATGGCGTGCATGATAATGGCGAGACGGCGGGCGAGCGCGATCCGCGCCTTGCGTATTGTCGAGCGCCTGGCAATGGCGAGTGCCCAGTCCTTCAGTTTCAGCTCGCCCTTGTAGCGGGTCAGCATGACGTTGGCGGCCTCATAGAGGAGCGTCCGCATGCGCTGGTCGCCCACCTTGGAGATGCTGCCGACATAGTCGATCTCACCGGACTGATAGCGACGCGGCACAAGGCCGAGATAGGCGCCGAGATCGCGCGAGCGCCGGAAGCGTGCAGGATCATCGACGGCCGCCGTGAAGGCCAGAGCGGTGAGCTGCCCAACGCCGGGGATGGTCATCAACCGACGACAAGCATCGGAGGCGCGAACGAGGCGCTTCATATCCGCGTCGATGGCAGCGACCGCGCCGAGAACCAAGTCCCGGGCAGCGACGAGGCCGCGCATGGCGCCGGCCAGGCCGGTGATGCCGTCGCTCATCCGCACGACCTCGTCGACGAAGGCCGGGCTGAGCCCACGCGGCAGCCGGACGCCGAACACCACGGCCAGACCCCGGATCTGGTTCTCCAGGGTGACGGACGCGTTGGCTGACGAGCTTCTTGCGGGCGACGATCAGCGCGCGGATCGCATGGGCCGGCAGCGACTTCACATGCACGGCCTTGTAGAAGCCGGTTCTCGCCAGCTGCGCCAGCCCACGCGCATCGTTGCGGTCGGTCTTGTGCGTCGCCAGGGTCTTGAGCGCCTGATAGGCCTGCCGGCTCTCGATGCAGACGACCGGAACACCACGCTCAGCCAAGCCGTGGTAGAGCATCGGCGCCATCCGGCCTGTCTCGAACACCACCCGTGTGCAGGGCGGCGCTTGCGCCAGGGCCACTGCTATCGCCACCGCGGACGAGACGGCTTTGACCTCGTGCACAACCGCGCCGTCGCGATCAACGAGGCAGATGTGCGTCTCCTCCATCGAGACGCCAGCCCAGCAAAATACTCCATGATCGATCTCCTCTGTTGCAGCCGAGACAATCCTATCGGCCTCCGAAGAAGAGCAGCCAGACCGTTACTCCATGTTGAAAAAGTCGTCGTTGCCGCGGGTATGAAGTCCTGATTCAATGTTCCTTGGGCAGAGGGCAGCGCAATGATGGGCGAGCGGCAGGTTGCGCAGCAGGCGCTGTTCTACGAGTTCAACCTTGAGCGCCACGTTCCAGTCGATCATTTGGGTGCGCGCCATCGATCGCTTCGTCGATCTCTCGGAGATCCGCGCGCATCTGCGTCCTTTCTACAGCGAGACGGGACGGCCCTCGATCGATCCGGAACTGATGATCCGGATGCTGCTCATTGGCTACTGCTTCGGCATCCGCTCCGAGCGCCGCCTGTGCGAGGAGGTGCATTTCAACCTGGCCTACCGCACCAGCGCAGCGACGGCACCTTCAGCCGCTCCGACTTCGCCTATCATTGTCGGATTTTCAGATACACGCGTCTCTTGTCGGTACTCTCAATCAGAGTGAGCCGGCATGAACAACCAGGCAATGCTTCGTGATCATGCGAGCGCTGTCCGAACATAGGAACAGCGCGGCGTTGGCTATGTCGTCTGGCTCGATAATGTCGGGCAGGCATTGTCTCTGCTTCACCCCGTCGATGGCGCTATCGTCAAACCAAAGTGCACGCTGGCGCTCGGTGACGACGAAGCCCGGCGCGATCGCGTTGACACGGATGCGATCCCTGCCGAGCTCACGCGCGAGGGAATTCGTCAGCCCGATAGCGGCCGCCTTCGCCGTGCTGTAGAGTTGCAGATCCTCGATGCCACGCATCCAGGCGACCGAACTCGTATTGACGATCGAGTCGGATCCTAGTTCGCGCATATGCGGCACCACCAGCTGTGCGGCGAAAACGGCGTGGCGCAGATTGACGCTCATCATCGCGTCAAAGTCCTCGGGCGTGATGTCGGAGAAGCGCTGGCGCTTGTCCTGCGCGGCGTTATTCACGAGCGCGAAGACGGGTCCGAAGCGCTCGCGCACCGACGCAATCGCCGAGCCTAGCGCGGCAATGTCATTGAGGTCGCAGGGCAGGAAGAGCACCTCTCCGCCAGCGGCCGCAAGCCGTGTTGCGAGATCGGTGCCCGCGGCCTCGTCGATGTCGAGAAAGGCGACGCGGCAGCCCGCATCGCTAAAGCCCTTTGTGTGAGCTGCGTCAATGCCGCTCGCCCCGCCCGTAATCAGAACGGTCCGCCCCAGCAGATCAGGATAGACGGCCGTCACGGCATCACCTGGCCGCCGCTGACTTCGATGATCTGGCCAGTCATGTAGCCGCTCAGCGACGGAGCGGCGAGAAACAGGAAGGCGCCGACGCAGTCCTCGGATTCGCCGACCCGCCCCATGGGAACTTGGCGGCGCATCATCTCCATCTGCTCGGCCGACGAGTAGCGTTCGTGGAACGGCGTCGCGATCACCCCCGGCGACACAGCATTGACCCTGATCTTGTCCGCGACGAGTTCGCGCGCCAGGCCCTTGGAGAAGGAGCTGACGAAGCCTTTAGCGGCGCCGTAGATGTTGGCGCCGCCACCGCCACCGTTGCGCGCGGCGATCGAAGTGACGTTGATGATAGAGCCGCCACCGCCGCCGGCCATGACGGGCGCTACCGCCCGGCTGAGCGCGAAGACCGACCAGCAGTTGAGGCGCATCACCCGCTCGAAATGCGCGTCATCCATCTCGACCGTCGGGACACGGCCGAGCATAGCACCGGCATTGTTCACGAGCACATCGATGCGGCCAAATTTCGCCACCGTCGCGTCCACCAACCCGGATAGGGCTGCCGTATCGGTGACATCGGCCTGGTGGAGCAGAACCTCACCACCGGCGTCAGCGATCAGTTTTGCCACCGCCCCCGCCTGCTCGGCGCTGGCGTTGTAGTTGACCACGACTTTCGCGCCATGGGCCGCAAAGCCCTGCGCCACGGCGGAACCGATGCCGGTGCTGGCGCCTGTGATCAAAACTACCTTGTCCTTGAGATCGGCAATCATCTTTGGTTCCAGTCGGCAGGTTCGGGTTTCGTGTCGGCTCTAGGCGGGGTTCAGCCGCCTTTGACACCGCCGGCCGTCAAGCCGCCGACGATGTCCTTCTGGATCACCACGGTGAGCACGATCACCGGCAGCATCACCACGATCGCGGCCGCGGCGAGTGGGCCCCAGGAGACCTGCTCGAACGTGAGCATGTTGTAGACGGCGACCGGCATCGTGCGTGTCGTGCGGCCGGCGAAGACGGCGCCGAAGACGAAATTGTTCCAGGAATAGATGAAGGACAGGATGGCGCCGACGACGATGCCCGGCCGCGCCAGCGGTACCGCGATATGCCAGAAGGTCTGCCACATCGAGCAGCCGTCGATGCGCGCGGCCTCCTCTAATTCGGCTGGAAGCGTCTCGAAGTAGCCGATCATGATGTAGATCACGATCGGAAGGGTAATCACCAGATGCGTGATGCCGATCGGCCAGAGTGTGCCGACCAGACCCAACGCTTGGAACAGCGCGAACAGCGGGATGAGATAGGACAGACCCGGCGTCAGCCGGCTGATTAGCATCAGCACGGCGAGCCCGTGCGCTTTTGATTTCGCGATGCCGTAGCCGGCGGGCACCCCTAGGATCAGCGCTGCCAGGGTCGCCCCGCCCGAAACGAGCACGCTGTTCCAGAAATACAGCAGGATCGGCGTCTCATTGAACAACGTGCGGAAATTGTCGAGGGTCGGGTCGCTCGGGATGAAGACCGGCGGATATGCGGTGTTGTCGATCTCCTGCTTGAGCGACAGGGAGATGACCCACAGGAAGACGAACAGTACCGGCGCCATCAGCACGAGAAGAGCGAAGCCTAGCGCCAAATGCTCCCGCAGCTGTGCGAACGAGATAGGGCCGAAGCGGCGCGACGGCGCGCCAGCCATCACTTGTTGTACCATTTCGACCGCTCCCTGACCCACAGCAGGGCGACGGAGAGAAGCAGGATGATCGCGAAGAAGACGACGACGACGGTCGAGGCGGTGCCGACGTTGTAATAGGCGAAGGCCTGCGAATAGAGGTAGAGGTTGATCGTCTCAGAAGCCGTCCCCGGGCCTCCGCTGGAGATGACATAGATCACCTCGAAGGCCTTCACCGCGTCGATGGTGCGCATCACGCCTGCCACCGCTATGAAGGGAAGCACGAGCGGGAAGGTGATATAGCGGAACATCTGCCATTGAGTGGCCCCGTCGAGCCGCGCGCTCTCGTAGGGTTCCTCGGGCACCGCCGCGAGGCCACCGAGCACGATGATCATGACGAAGGGAGTCCAGAGCCAGACTTCGACTAGGGCGAGGCTTGGAATGACTGTGCTGCGTGCAAAAACCCATTCAGACGGCGGGATGCCGACTACACTCAGGAGGTAGTTCAGGACGCCGAGCTGGGGATGGAACATCATCGTCCAGACCAGCGCGATGGCGACCGGCGTCGCCATCATCGGCATGATGAAGATCGTCCGTAGCAGGCCGCGGAGGGGAAAGCGCCGGTTGAATATGACCGCGGCGAAGGTGCCGGCGACCAGCGGTAGGAGGACGGCAAGCACGGTGAAATACGCCGTGTGCCACATCGACTCAAGGAAGCGCTGGTTGCTGGCGAGGTCGATATAATTCCGCAATCCGACCCAGGTTTTTGCGCCGCCGATCTTCCATTCGTGGAAGCTCATCCAGATTGTGAAGATCCAGGGAAAGACGATGATCGCGACGGTCGCGACCAACGCCGGCAGGATGAACCAGATATAGGACGGCTTGCGCAGCGGATCGGCCTGCGCCGTCACAGGCGCAGACCGGACAGCCATCTCCGCAAGGCTGGTCACGACTGCTCGCTGCGATCGAGAACAGGGCCGAATTCGTCGGTCGCCTTTTTGAGTTCGGCGGCTGGGTCAGCGCCGCCGATCATGTTGGTGAGGGCAGCCCCGAAGGTGTCGCGAAACTCTGTCACCGGAACGATGTTGGGCAGGCCCGTGCGCGCGATCTCGGCCGAGCCTCGTACGCAATCGGCCCAGTCCTTGGGAACCGTCAACGCCGCCAGTGTCTCCTTGTCGACGAGGCTGGAATTGCGGAAGGGAACGCCCGAGCCCGTCTGCAGCAATCGGTTGCACATCGTCTTCGACGTCACCCAGAGGCAATAGAGGAAAGCGGCTTCCTTCTTGGAGCTTGCCGCTGCGATGCCGATGCCGTCGCCGAAGACATTCGCGTGGTGGGCTTTCGGCCCGGGCGGGAACACGCCGTAGCCAACCTTGCCGACGATACGGCTGCGCTTGGCGTCCTCGAGAGGTGGTGCGAACCCGACCCCATCGATCCACATCGCCGCGCGACCCTGCGCGAACAGCGACTGCGCCTCGTTCCAGTTAAAGCCGGAGACGCCTTGCGGCCCGCTGGCCTTGAGTAGGGTCTGATAGATCGTCGCGGCGGCGACGGCATCCTCGGTCGTCGTCGCCAGCTTTGGTGGCGTCCCGGTGGTGGTCTCCTGGCCGTAGCCGAGCAGCAACTGGGTCCAGACCGGCACATTTGCATTGCGTAGGCCGCGGGCGACGATGCCGGAAATGCCGTTCGTTGGGTCATGAAGCTTGGCGGCTGCTGTCACGATGTCGGCGATCGACTTCGGATAGGCGACGCCCTTGGCGTTGAATAGATCCTTGTTCCAGTAGAGCAGCCAGTAGTCGGCCGAGAGGGGCAGCGAGGTCAGGCGCCCGTCATCCGTCGCATATTCGAGGCCCCGCTGACTGAAGTCGGCCCGGTCCCAGTCGGGCGGCGTCAGTGAGCGGTCACCGAGCATCGGCTCGACGTTTGCGAGCCATTTACCACGGGCGAGCTGCCGCTTCTGGACGGAATAGGACAAGCTCGCGACGTCGAAATTCGGCTTGCCGGAATTGAACTCGATGACGATCTTCTGGCGATGCTGCTGCTCGGGGATTTCCTCCAGCCCGACCTTGATGCCGGTCAGCGACTGAAACTCGGCCAGATATCGCTTCTGCGTTTCGCTGCGCGGTGTGCGCGTCAGTGACACCTCGATGTTCTGGCCCTGGAAACGCTTCCAGTTGAAGCTTTCAGATTGCGAAAAGGCGGTCGTCAGGTTCAGCATCGGCGACGCCACGGCTCCGGCGATGCCGGACTTCAACAGCGTGCGGCGAGAAATTGTCGGCCTTCTCATCGTCGTTCCTCCCGGTTATGCACGGATTTCCGCTGCTTATGATTGAAGTGCTCATGCCATTCAGACGTTCATGGCGCGGTTGCGAGCCGCCATGATGTGTTCGGTCAACGCCTGCACGGCGCTTTCCACATCGCGCTTCTCCATGCGCTCAATAATGTCGAGATGGATCCTCATGACGATGAGAAGCCGTTGAGGCGCGATGCGGACCTCGCCCTGACGGATCAGCCGAATCTTGATCGAGTTGGTGCGATAGGCTGCGCTGACGAGATCGTTGGCGAGCCAATCAATGATCCGATCGTGGAAATTCCAATCGGTCAGCTGCGCCTGGCGCAGAAGTTCCGGCGTGACTTCGCTCTCACCCTGCCGCAGGACGATTTCATGGGCCTCTCGCAGCTTGGCGATCTCTTCATCCGGAGCATCCCGCACGAAGGCAGCCATGGCGTAGCTTTCCAGCATCAATCGGAACTGGAAAGCGTTATGGATCAGGTTGACGTCGACATGCGCGATCTGCAGCCCGCGCTGCGGCACCGTGACGATCAGCCCTTCAGCCTCCAGCCGTGGAATCAGGGCCCGGATTGCCGCCATAGGCAGGCCAATGATCTCGATCAGTTCGCGCTGCGAGATGAACTGGCCCGCGACGATCTTGCGTGACATCAGCCCTTCGGTGAACAGGTCATATGCCCGGTCCCGGCTCTTGGGGGCAAACACCGTGGGTTCACTCATTGCAGCGCCCGGACTTGCTCGATGCGCGTCATCAGGGCAGTTACCCGGGCATCATCGAAGGTGACGTTGGGCGGTCGCATCCGCAGCCATTCTTGCCGGCCCGTACGCCGGGCTACGAGTGCCTTCAACGAGGCGGGAAACGGATCCGGCAAGATCGCGGATCGATAAGCCATGATCAGCGGCTCGTCGCGCCCGGCGGCCACTGGCCCGCGAAGGAGCGCCGGCTGAAAATTTGCCAGCCCGCAGATCGTGCCGCTGCCGCCTTCGCTGACGGCCTGGGCGACATGGCGTTCGCTGCCCACGAGCACCTGGAAATCGCGATGCGCGTCGAGCAAAGCCTGCGTCGCCTCCCAGTTGCCCGCGCTGTCCTTGATTCCGACGATCGCATCGCCAAAGGCGTCACGCAGGCGAGACACCAGGTGCGGCGTGATCTGCGAACGCGTCATGTTGGGGATGTGGTAGAGCAGGATGTCGCGCAACTCGGTTCCCAACTCTTGGAACACGGTCGAAAACCAGTCGAAGATGCCGTCCTCCGGCATGTCCGGAAAGTAGAAGGACGGCGTGATCAGGATCGCTCTGGCGCCGTAGGCGTAGCCCGCGCGTGTCTGAGCGACAGCATCCTCGATCGTCGAGGACGTAACCGAGACCACTACCGACCTGCGAAAATCAAACCCGGCACCGGCCAGCGCACCCATGGCTCCAATGCGCTCATGCAACCCGATCCCCGCACCTTCGCCTGTCGTACCGAACAGCGTAATGCCATCGGCCCCGGCCGCCAGCACCCAACGGGCATGCTCGATCAATAGTGAATGATCGATGGCCCCGCCCGCGGTGAACGGGGTGGAAAGCGCACAATTTACGCCGATGCGGTCCGTCTTTGGCACGTGGGTATCCTCCCTGGCGCCCAAAGTTCACGCTGCAAGCAGCTCGAGTCAAGTCTGAAATCGAATTAAAACCAAACTGAGATTTCACTGCGGTTTTAGAGTCACCGTTGGTCGGGCTCGCTACTCTTAGAAGCCAGAGCATGCGATCGGCCGAACTCCCCTCGATGCGCGCAACACGGGCGAAAGCCCAGTTTGGGAAGGGCGGCGTCTTATCACTTGGATTTTTGTCTTTCTCTGGGGTTTCCAAGCTGAAGGGTTTTGCCCCTCCGCCTGCTTGGATCCGAACGAAAAAGCCCGTCGCGAAGGCGACGGGCTTTAGGGCAACAGGACCTCAAGCTGCCTAGGGGGATTGCCGCCGACAGGCGGCGGCTATGGCGCTTTTAAGAATAGGGGCTCATTCGCAGGTCGCTGTCGTTGCGCTTGGCACCAAGCTTCCGCTCCGGAAGATCGCACAATATCGAATCGGCGCTGCATTTCCTGATCAAGCATCATTCGCCCCGTGGCTGGTCCCGAGGCTTCGCTGGCAGCATCGGCCATCGCCTTCGCCGCTCTGGTCGCTAACTCGAGGTCGATGCGCTGATGCTGCGGGCAAAATTCAACTATCGCAGCATAAAGGCTAGCTGACCGGGCAATGCCTTCCAATGTTCTCTTTTGGGCTGAAGCTGGCGTTGAAAGTAAGGCGATCGTGGCCAGTGTGACGATGCACGGTTTGCGCGGTTTCATGTAATTTGAAATGTCCGGGGGTAATTGCTTCAGCGAAATAGCCCACCCAGACAGCTTTCCGGCGTATCTCGAGATTTCTGCACCGAAATATTCGCACCTACGGGCCGGATCCGCATCGGTGACTAGATCGAGCGCCACATTCCGTCGTAGCTCGGCGGTAGGCCGGGGCGCGGCCATAAGTGGAACCAAGGTCGAGCCCCGAAATATCACAGCATGTCGGGCGTTTAGTTTCGGCGGTCCACTCGTCTTTCGGTGCGACCAGTACGCCGATCAGTGCGCCGAACGTCCCGGCCAGTGCGCCGATCCTGACGGCGGTCCGTACCGCTGGTTTGAGCCTGAGAATGCGATGGGTTCAAAACCGCAATTGCGCCCGCAAAGGCCAAGGTCGCGGCCGACCACAAGAAGGAAAGGCCGCGTCGACGTGTGATTCCTTCCGAGTTTAAAAATTCGCTCATGGCCGGGCTCCTTGGGTTCAATGAACCGCTTTCCCGCCCCCACAACCCATCCAGACGGACGTGTTTCAAGTCCTCACCTGCGTTGGCAAACCACGGCGAAAAACCATTCGCGTCACGCATGGAGCGTTGCTTATGGGCCTAGGCGGCGCATCACACAAGGCGGATTGCATCGCGAACAGCAGTTCGGCCCAGAGCGCCGCTCTACTGGCTATGCCAGCTCGGCCCCTATGGCGCCAGGCTCGGTTCAACCGAGAGCCCATCCCATCAGGCCTTGGAATTCGCTGGAGAGCTCGATCGTGATCCTGACCAGCTTGGTTCATTCCGAGACTAGCGTGAGCTCAACATGTTATCGAACCCTTTCACGGGTACCCCACAATAAAAGCCGCCTTTCGGCAGATGGGCCAAGCCATCCGCAGCGTTCGCGTCGGTCTTGTTTGTGGCGAGCATCGATGCAAACTGCAGGTAGGCCAGGTGCGCATAGCGTGTGACAGAGCCACACGGAAAGGGGGCCGGTTTCGAAGACCACCCGCTTTGGCTGAGGGCGTACCTTGGGTCGCCGGTCAATTGCCTCGCTTCTAAACGTCCCCCTCAAGGGCTAACTCCAACCAGGTAAAAAATATGTTTAATATCAAACCACTATCATATTTATACCTGACCTTCTGATATAGATCACATCTGTCGTTGCTGACATAATATGCGACGCGCTGCTGACCCGGCTGAACGCGGAGCGCCGTCCCGCAGCATGAAAAATAAATATGTCCTGGCGACATATGCGAGAGGCGATTGTGGGGGTGGGCGATGTTTTGGTTGTCGATGGCTGTTCTCATCACGGCATTGAGCGTTGAGACGGTCTCCGCCCAAGGGCTGTCGGAGAATAAATTGCTGTCCCGCTGCCGTGCGTTTGGAAACGCCAGTCAAAGAGGTCCGCTAGCTACTTTCAACGAAGGATATTGCGGCGGCTTCGTTGCCGGGATTGCCTTCGTCGACCCGAAGAGTTGCAAGCTCGATGGCGTCTATATCGCCGAAGTAGCTCGCGTCGTCGTGGCGTATATCGACCAGCTGCCCGCCAGACAGCATGAGCCCTTTGCTATACTGGCGACAGCGGCACTGCGCAGCGCGTGGCCGTGCAAGGCCGCCCCATGACGAGCCGTCCGACCATCCTTGCCGGCCTGATGTTCGCCGCCCTGGCGACCGCAGCAACGACAGCGGCTTATTCGCAGGCGACTGCGCCCGGTTCGGCGCAAGGCGACCTATTCGGGTTTGCCTTTAAGCAACCTTTTAGCCCCGTAAACCGGGTGGAGCTGTCGCGACTGGTCGAGGCCTATTGTCGCGAAATCCTCGACGTCGTGCCGACCAACACGCCCGCCGAGGATGCATGGGTAACTGCGGAATCCAAAACGTCTGACATCAATCGAATAACCCGTCTGGTCTCGACCAAGGAATGGGCGCGGTATCAACTCAAGGAAACGTTTTCCGAATGCCTCCAAAAGATAACTTTGCTTCAGCAGGCTCAAGCGAACAATGCGCGTTCGGCAGAGGCAGCCGTATTCATCAGTCTGGCGTTTACGTTCAATCAGGACACTGATCTTGCCGCGTTCGCCAAACGGGTCGACCTGAAATCCGAGCTTTCGGCAAACGTACTCCGCAAGTTTCTAATGATTGCGGCATTGCGGACGCTCGACCGGCTCGACGACAAATGACCGAGACGAGTGCGATCATCGCCCCGACCCGTCCGCATTCTTCTGGAGTTCCGGGATCTGGGACGAGCGGCTCGCCCGCGGCACGTCGCGGATCAGCGCGTGGGTGACGCGGCTCGTAGCTCCCTGGCCAGGCGCCATGTTGGCGCACGTGAAGACATCTCGGTGCCCTGCTGCCCGTTCCAGCTCACAGATTGGGCCGGGCTCCCATCGCCTAGGACGGCCAGCGCATGGCGGCAATGACGTCGGGAGCGTCGCCATAAGCGATGACGAGATCGATGGCCGCGCGCTTGCCAACGTTGCCCTCGGGCGGGCTAGGGGAAAGGGCGCGCAAGGGTTTATTTGTTGAGTCTCGTTCCGTTCCGCACTAGCGGCGATCAGCCCAAAAAGCTCTATTCCTCCTCGTACGGAATGTTCAGCACCTGCCCGCAGGCCTTACAGTGCGACGCGTCGGGATCGTGACGCAGCAGGCCGCAGGTCGGGCAGGGGAAGCGCACCTTGTTCGGACGCAGTACCGCCTTGGCCAGCCCGAAGAACAGCGTCACGCCGAAGATCATGATGGTGACCGAGATGAGCCGCCCGGTGGTGCCCTGCAGCGTGATGTCACCGAAACCGGTGGTGGTCAGCGCCGTGACGGTGAAATACAGCGCGTCCGCATAGTTGATGATGTGCGGATTGCTGGCGTGCTGCGTCTCGTAGACGAAGCCGGTCATCACGAACAGGAACACCACGAAATTGGCGACCGCGATGATGATCTCCTCGTTGTCGCGGAAATACGCCGAGTCGCGACGCAGCCGCGCCAGCAGCTGGTAGCTGCGCAGCAGCCGCAAAGTGCGTACGACGCGCAGGAAGCCCGCGCCCTCGCCCACCAGTGGCGCGAGGAATGACGTGATCGCCGCGATGTCGGCCAATGTGGTCGGGCGCAGTAGGTCGCGCAGGCGGTGGCGGCTGATCAGCAGGCGCGCGCCAAAGTCCGCCAGGATGACGAGGCCGAACACGACATCGAGCGTCTCGGTGACGGCGTTGCCCGGAACGAACGAGGTCGCGACGATGAACAGCAGCGTGACCAGATCGAAAGCGAGCAGCGTATAGCGGAAGTGGTGCGCCCGGCGCGAGTCGCCCTCGTAGAGCTGGCGGATCAATACCTGAGCGCGTCGGAACGGCGGCGTGGCGGTCATTTTCATCCACTCAATACCGCAAGGCGACGTGGCACCGATCTCGCGATTAACGGGCCGATGCGGCGGCACTAGCAGCGTCTGCAATTGTTGGCATCACGAATGCAATTAGCGTTGCGATTCCTATCACGTTCTTCATTGCTTGCTCCTGTTGCGAAGCAGCGCGGCGGCAGCAGAGATGGAAAAGCGTGGAGCGAGTACACTCACCAGCGGTCTTGATGTCGTGCACCGAGTTCCAACGGCACTAGAGGCAGCAGGCGTCGAGTTCCTGAACCGCGGCCAGCCGGTCGTGAGGCTGGCGAAGCTGGACGCCGCCATTCGGTCTCAATCGTAGATGCCGTTTCAATAGAGCAGCAGAAGGCCAACGCCGACGATGTGCGAGCGGAGGCGGCGATTGCTGTGGACCGTGTGCTCGCCGATACCGATGCCACGAAGGAGAAGGTTGAACGCCGGGCGGCGCTGACAGCGGAGCCGGCCGTCATTGCAGCGGCCCGAGGGAAGGGGCAGGGTCGCAAGCGCTAGCGCGAAGATCTGGCCGGAAGCGGGACGCGGGCGATTGCTACTGCCGAGCATCCCATCGCGGCCGGTTCGGCGGATGGAACAAGCGGGGAGAAATGAGGTGATGCTTCGACTGACCTTAGCGATGGCGTTGATCGCCGCTTCAGCACTCGCCGAACCGAGGCACTCCACCGTGGAGCAATGCGCCGCTTGTCATGGCGAAGATGGCATCGCCCGAGATACCGAAGTGCCTCATCTGGCCGGGCAGAATGAACGCTACCTCTTCAATCAGATAATGGCGTTTCGGTTGGGAAAGCGTCCGCACAAGGAGATGCGCTATATGGCCCGTGCGATGACGACAGCGGAAATCGCTGCGCTCTCTGTCTATTATGCGGCGCTCCCGATCCGATAAGCGGGCCCTCACCTTTCATTCTTGAGGTCCAGAGGCAATCTAAGGCTGTGATGGCGGCGCACGTGTCGTGCTCGACATCTATCGACCAACAAGCCAATAAACGATCGCTCGGCCCCCAACCCAGATAATGATGCCCGTGCCAGCGTTTGCTAATCCAAGGGGGTCCTTGTCCAGGCGGGCGAAATAGAGCCAGATGACGATCCAGCGTCGGCCGCCCGCGCGGTCATGGCGGGCGCGAAGACTTCTGGCGCGGGAGGCTTTTATCCGAGCGAACCGTGCGGGCGCAGCGTGTTGAAGATCTGCTCGAAAGCGTCGATTGATTGCTTGCCGCGCTGAGGCGGAACGGAAGCGAAAGAGGCCGTCGTCGCGCGCAGGCGAACGGCCGCTAGGGCATTGTTACGGGAATGGGCGATAGGGTAGGGGCATGCAGCGGATTTCTTATGCCCGTCACCAGTTTCCCCCCGGAGATTGCCGGTCGGCGTCACAACGCTGCCGCCCTACGGCTGGTGCGCAACCTGCTCGAGAAGCATGGCTTGGCTCCCAAGGTGCTGGTGACGGACAAGTTGCGATCCTACGGTGCGGCACGGCGAGAGCTGGGGCTGTCGGCGCGCCATGAGCAGGGCCTGCGCCGTAACAATCGGGCGGAGAACTCACACCAGGTGATCCGACGACGAGAGTGCAAGACGCAGCTCTTCAAGTCGCCGATGTCGGCGCAGCGCTCTCTCTGCGTACATGCCGCCGTCCACAATCTCTTCCACCTTGAGCGCCATCTGATCTCCGGAGCGACGCTGCGCCTCTTTCGGGCGACGGCCGCGCAACAGTGGCAAACCGCGACAGCCGCGACGTAAGCACGGCGTTGCACAGCGCGAACTCCGGATTGTCGGATTCCGGCGACGATGCCCTTACTGCCGTTCGGCGTTCGCTGCCGCTGGCACATCGCATCGACCTCGATCACCAATGGCGTCTGTTTGTGGGCGCGTTCGAGATCGAGACATACAAGCGTCGATCCGAAGCCTATCGTCTCGCTCTTACGCAAGCCCGCTCCCGCCCCGCCAAGGAGACGACGGCCATGGCTGAGAAGCTGACAGCACCGTGGACCGATGAGCAGGTTTCGGCACTCAACCTGTTTCAGGTCGAAACTCGGTTCCACCCCTTCACATGCGGCGGCGACCGAACCGACGACGCGCATCGGGCTTATCAAGCTGAGCAGGGCGGTGACCTCGGGCAACTTGTCGCGACGAACGACGGATGGGTCTGCCCCGTGTGCGGATATCGGCAGCAATGGGCGCACGGTTCATGGCTTCGGCGCCCCGGGATGACCGCTAACCGGTCCGCCGTCCCTGCCACTATGCCGAGCGAGGAGGACGTGGCGCAGGCAATTTACCACAGCAAGTCACGCAACAAGCCGTGGGATGTCCTGACGCACGAGTTCAAGAACCAGTATCGCAAAACGGCCCGCGCCACCCTTGCCGTCTTCGCCCCGATTCAGGCGGAGAAGGAGCGGTTAGATTTCGAGAGCACGAGGCTTGCGATTGAGGCTGACCGCAATGAAGTTGGATTGAAAGCAGCCGAAGCCCGCGCCCTAGCCGCTGAAGCCGCCCTCGATGCGGCAGAGCAAGCCATACGCAACTGCCCGTCTCTCGATGAGAACGGATACATCTGTGAGAAGGCTGCGGCGATTAAAGCCATCCGGGCGCAGGGCAAGTAGCCCGTGACCCGCGCCAACGGCTTTACCATCACCATTGCGGTCATGGCTCTGGTGTTCGTCGGGGTCTATGGGTGGCTGACAGGGGCTCGGCGATACCTCAGAGCAGCGAGGCCTGCGCCGGCCGCGATCAACTTCCGGGTCGCCGCCGTCTTTCTTCACCCGCGCGCCACGATATGGAGCGAGGGCGGTTTCATTGGTTATTCGGCATCTCGGACAGGTCGCGCCCCTTGCGAGAAGTGCCCGGGCAGGCGCGCCAAGGCGCGATCCCGGAGGAATTCGAAGAGCACACCAGGGTGCTATGAGGCCGGAGCGAACCCGCCGTCGCACTTACAACGACTATCCACGCCCCCAGGATGACGACGATTTCTGGACCATCTTTCACCAGGGCTCTACGTCGGCACGATTGTTTAGCAACAAGGCCCGGGCGCCGAGCCTCCCTATTGGATGTGGGTCATTCAAATGCACGCGGGGGGCACGCCAACGGCGTCCGCCAGGTGACACCAACAGATGGTCAGGCTGAAACTCGCGACGCCTGCCTCCCGGCCTTCCGCAAATCCACCTGACCTACATCGGCGACGAAGGTTGGGCCGCCCATGTCGAGCACATCAGATTGCTGGGAACTCGGAGCGGAACGAAGCTTTACTGAGCCCATTAATCGCCCATGAGCCGATTGGTGATACGACGCGAAGACGAACTGAGCGCCGCTTTGGACCAGGCCCCAGATCGGATGGGATTCACCAACAACAGCGACGAAGAGCGCGAGATGGCGGTTTCGCGGACGCCGTGAAGGTCTATAAGGATTCGCTCGATGAAGGGCGTTGGCGCTCCCCTCAGCGCCTGTCCGGAGCGCCTGACCTAAGTCTGAGGGCAGACGGAAAAAATCGTGATGGAGACGGAATACCAAATAGGTGATTTTGTCGATCTCCAGCGAAATTTTGCCGGTGCGCTCCGCCCTGGCCCTTTCGAGATCATCCAGCTTTTGCCGAACTGTAATGGTGAGCAGCATTACCGCGTGCGCGGCCCGGACGACGCGCACCATGTGATCGGCAGATGCGAAATCGAAGAGGTCGCCATCGTACGGTTTCGGCGAAGGCACGCTGAGAAGAGCTGACGAGCCGGCACCTCCGCAGAAATAGGCCGTGCCAAGGAAAGGACGTGGGTAAGCCCCATCAGGCTTCAGGGCAGCTCAGTGACCTCAGCCGCCTCGGCATCTTCGCGCAGGCCCTTGTACGATGCATGCCGCAGCTTGCCATCGTCTGTCCACGCTCGGAACTCGACCTCTGCGACCAGAGCTGGCGTGAGCCAGCGATAGGCCTGGCGACTTCCCTTCACGCTGAGCGCCGGCTTCGGGATAACGAGCTCGTCCATTTGCTTGCGGAGTGCCGTCGCGCTGGCGTGGCTGAAGCCGGTACCGACGCCCCCGACATGGACCAACGCTCCGTCCTTGCGAGCAGCCAGCACCAATCGACCGATGCCGCCGAGCGCAGCGGTGGACGGTTCATAACCCACGATAACAAAGCTTTCCGACTGCACGCACTTCACCTTTAGCCAGTCGCCGCCGCGCCCCGAGCGATACGGAGCCGAGCGGCGTTTCGCGATGATTCCTTCCAGGCCGAACTCACCTGCGAGCTCAAGAAACGGAGCGCCTTCCGTCTTGATTTCCTTGCTGGGCCGGATCGAGCCATGCGGCTGGTAGGCGAGTACACCCTCCAGCATCGCCCGGCGCTCATCGAGGCGGAGCGCGCGCAAATCACGGCCGTTGAGATAGAGCAGGTCGAACGCGTAGAGCATCGCGCTCGCAGCCGATCGCTTGCCGCCCCGCCCGCCAAGGGCCTTCTGCAGGGCGCCAAAGTCGGAAGCGCCGCGCTCGTCGAGCATGACCGCCTCGCCATCGAGGATGGCGCTGTCCAGGCCGAACTCAAGCGCATCGTTTGCGATAGTCGGAAAGCGATTGGTCCAGTCGTGGCCGCCTCGGGTGATGATCTGCACCTTCTTGCCAGGCCCGATATGGACGGCGAGCCGGTAGCCGTCCCACTTCACCTCAAAAGCCCAGTCGTTGCCGGCTGGAGGTTTGCTTTGGAGCAGCGCCAAACAAGGCTCAACGCGTTCCGGCATCGGGTCCACAAATTGATCGCGCTCGGCTTCCCGCCGCCGCGCGAGCGGGTCTTGGACGATATCCGCCGCAGGCGCGCCTCTGACAGCCCGACAGTCACACATTGTACAACCTCCGCAATTAACAGAGTTGTAAAAGACGGGCGGAATGTTTCGTTCCGCTGCAGTGGTCTAAACCTCCTTTTACGGGGTCTGAACTAAAGTAGGGAGTGCTATTCTTTCGCCCTCTGGAGGTAATCCGGCAGATTGTTCGGACCCTAACAGTTTGGCGTATTGGCCCAGATTGGCCTTCCGCGATGGGACGGGCCCTCTTTATAGCCAGTCGCCTGATATCGACGTCGTTGAAGGGGCTCAACGCATGGCGCTCCGGATTGGCAGCCACGGCCGGACGATAGAATCGTTCCGCGTCGGAACTGTTGGGACGCGCCCGTCGTTGGCGCTGAAAGTCCGCGCCACGACGAGGTTGTTCGGTGAGAAAGCTGTTCCTGAAGAACATAGACGAGTATCGCGACGCTGCACGCCGGCTCGACGCAATCGGCAAGATCGAACCCGGTAGCCCGGCTCCCCCCGAGTACGAACTCCTGATGGCCGCGGTGGATTGTTGGGAGGAAACCCACGACGATGGTGAAGCGGTTTCCCTCGACGAACTTGATAGTGACACCGGCGTGAAGAAGCCGAACGAACGCGGCCCCAGGGGCTGAGTGTTTGCCCTGCTGGCGCCCTGTCGTGGATTACCGCTCGATCGGTGCTGCCGGTACATCCGCAGCTCGCTTCCTGATCCGCAGTAGAATGAAGGGCATTGTCACGAGAACGGGCGATTTGAACCTGGCAGGTTAGGGTAGGGGGCATGCAGCCGAGTTCCTACGCCAGTCACCAGTTCGCGCCCGAGCTTATCAAGCACGCCGTTTGGCTCTATCTGCGGTTCGCCTTGAGCTATCGCGATGTCTAGGAGTTGCTGGCGGAGTGCGGCCTCGACATTTCGTATGAGACGATCCGGCGATGGGTCCTCAAATTTGGATGCCACTATGGCCGCAACCTGCGCCGGCTGCGGCCGCAACCGGCAGACATCTGACACCTCGACGAGAGGCGTCCAGGGCCGGCGCCAGTATTTTTGACGAGCCGTCGACAGCGAGGGCGAGATCCTCGACATGCTGGTGCAATCGAGGCGGGACAAGGCTGCCACCCTGCGGTTGATGCGCAAACTGCTCAAAAAGCATGGCTTTGCTCCCAAGGTGCTGGTAACCCTGCTCTGATCGACAATGCTGAAGCGCGCGGTCTCCAAGCGACCGGCCGCGGGATGGATATCCCGCCTGTTGAGTGCCGACTGTTCGAAATCGAGGAGCGTGCTCCCATCGGGGACCACGCAGACGACGCGTGCGACCGGATAAAGCAATAGGCCCAATTGGCGTGGGCTTATCAGCGTGGGGGGCCGCCGACTTCGTTAGGGGGTTACTCACTGCCGTAATGGTCTGGGGGGTTCTCACGCTGGTGAAGCTGGCGCTCCGCGAGCATTGAGCGTTTTTCCGGCTTTGCGTCGATACGGTCAAAGGGCCGGTCACCCGGCGGCAGGCGCCGACCGGGGAAGACGGTGCATTTGATGACGAAATGGATGCCGACTCGGGGTGCATATAAGCCCTGGCGAAAGGTTCGTGCGACGCTGGCGAACGGAGATACGCTCGCCAGATCTAGTTCCGATAAGGCCTGGAAGGAAAGCGGCCGGGTCCATCGCAATGGTAAGCTGCATGACTCGAAAGGCAGCACGAATCTAGCCCAACGGCCTCTACGAAACTCTATTCAGCGGGCATACCACGCTGCGCTAAGCCGTGGCGAAGTCGTCCACGTCGGAGCTCCCAGCCCTGGACGCCCTTAAACGGCAATTGGCTTTGAACTGATGATGCGCTGCAACAATATCAGGGATGCGCCGGTCCCTACAGGCGCGAATTACTCAGAGGAATTATGGATATTATCCGAAAGAGGTACGCAGGCCGTAAGGGAAGTTAAGGAATAAATAACTCGCAACTTGCCTTGTAACTTAACAAAGCGTTAAAGCTTCCCTTAGGGCAGCGATACCCGCTTGCCCCACTATGGGACGCACAGGGAAGCATCCAATGAAAAAAATGACTGTTCTGACGCTCGCGCTGGTGAGCTCGACCTCGTTTGCCTACGCTGCCAGCAACGAGTCTGTCATCGGTCAGATCGGTGCCGAGAATGGCGCCGTCGTCGGCCAGGTGGGCGGGAACAATAAACAGGGAACTCTGCAGGCCGGCTATAAGAACTACGCCGTCACCTCGCAGGCCGCTGCCGGCTCCAGAACGAACGAATCGGCCGTCGGCCAGATCGGCGCTCGCAACACTGCCCAGGTCGGCCAGACCGGCGGCAACAACCGTCAGGGCACGCTGCAGGCTGGCGCTCGCAACTATGCGGCGACGTCGCAGACCGGCGTGAGCACCTCGGGCCGCATGAACAACTCCGGCACCGCACAGTTCGGCTACCGGAATGCCTCGGTTGTCGGCCAGACTGGCGGCAAGAACGACCAGAACACCCTGCAGATCGGCGCCCGCAACAACTCGCTGACGGGCCAGAATACCAACTCGCGCAGCGGCACCAATGGCTCGGCCACGCTTCAGGTCGGATCCGACAACAACGCGACGACCGCGCAGACGTCGACGGGCGCTGCTGGCACCGGGCTCTTCGGGAATGAAGGCAAGGGCGGTGCCAACAATGCGACCACTGCCCAGTTCGGCCGTGGCAACACTGCCTTGACCGGGCAGGCATCGGCCGGAACGGGTAGCAGCGCCTTCATCCTCCCCGGCTCCAACGGCGTCGACAACAATGCTGCTACGCTGCAGGCAGGCCGCAACAACTACGCATCCACCTCTCAGACCGGGGCTCGTCCCGTTCCCGCCGGCACCACGCTGTCCAACGACTCGTTCGTCGGCCAGTTCGGCGCAAACAATGCCGCCCTCGTTGGCCAGACGAACGGCCTCAATGCGCAGGCGACCATTCAGGCGGGACGTGGCAACTCTTCTATCACCTCGCAGGCGAATACTAATGCGCCCTTGTCGGCGAACCAGAACGCAGCGGCGACCTTCCAGGTCGGCGCCCGAAACAGCGCGACCACCAGCCAGGTCGCCAATCCGCTGGCTTTCGGCGTGAACGGTTCGCTGGTCGCCCAGATCGGCGCCAACAACGCTGCCGTGGTCGGCCAGACCGGCCTCCAGGGCATGATCGGCGCCAACCTGCAGCAGACGGTTCAGGTCGGTGCAAGTAACTATGCCTCGACCTCCCAGACCGGCAGCTTTGGTGTAAGCAACTCGTCGCTCACGGCGCAGTTCGGTTACAAGAACGCGGCCGTCGTCTCACAGAAGTAAGTCATCCGGGAGCGGCGGGCCATTCGGCCCGCCGCTTCACCTCGTTCTTGCCCCAAAGTTCTTGCCCAAGCGGAATGCGGCAATGCGGTTTGGCTCATTTCCTCCGGTATCCATTGGGTCGGCGGCAGTGCTCGGCGCTTGCCTCGCTTCGTTTCCTTGCCTCGGTGCACCAATGAAGCCGTTGCCGACCGATATGCCGTTGCAATGCCTGATTCGCGCCGAGGATACCGGTTCGGCGCTTCGGTTGCAGGCGATCGCGCGCGCGCATTCGCCGGTTTCGGGGCAATATCGTCTGTCCATTCTCAAGCAGAGCAGCAGCGGCACGAGCCAGAACATGCAAAGCGGCAATTTCTCCATCGGCTCCGGCCAGGATAGCGTGCTGACCACAGTTCTGCTCGAGCAGGCCGCCATCGGCCACTACGAGGCGTCTCTGTCGCTCGAATCCAATCGCGGGAGCGTTTCATGTATTTCGCCCTGACCGCGCGATTTTCGCGGTGCATCATGGCCGCTGCGGCGGTCCTCATAGCTCAGGCGGTCGCGCTGACGCCTGTTGCGGCCGAGTCGGCCTATGTCGCGCAAAGTCAGGCGGGAGATCGTCTCCCGATACATGCCGTCCCGGTGGCCAATGGACTTTCCGCGGCGCTTACTGCCGCACGCCCGGCTGTGACCGCGCCGCGTCTTGCTCCAGAGGCATCCATAACCGGGATACGCAACTTCGCGCAGACTATACAGATTGGTAACTATAATCAGGTCGCTCAAATACAGAACGGAGCGAACAATCTGTCGAACATCGGTGTTATCGCCGGAAATTCTAACAATGTCGGAGTGTTGCAAGCCGGTAACAACTTACGTTCAAATCTTGTGTTACTAAATACCCAAGGGTTGTCCGTGGGGGTGATACAACCCAACGGGTCGGCACCGATCAACGTGCTGATTGCGCGGCTGCCGAATGGCGGGCTCTTAATCAAGCGTTGAGATAAGATGGTGCAGCGTATGTACTGATTTGGGAGGTAATGTTCTATGGCACTACGGAATGTGGCTACCATTACAATCCTGAGCTGTTGTTTCGGAAGCGTTGCGGCCATTGCGGGGGAGCAGGTTTATCGTCCGACGAATCCCACTTTCGGCGGTAATTCGCTCAATGGCACCTTTTTGCTGTCGACGGCCCAGGCGCAAGGCAAGGGAGCTAAATCCGGCCAGCAATCTCCCGACCTTTCCGGTTTGACCAGCGCTTTGAGCGGCATCGGCAGTGGCGCCAGCCAGGCCCCGATTGTCGTTATCGGCGGCAACGGTCTCCCGGTCGTTCCGGCATCACCCTGAGATTCCTGGCGCTTACATAGGCGCCACTTTACTCATTCAGGTATTGGGGTCATGAATCGGATTTACTCGCAGATTGCGGGCGCGCTGACGCTTGCGCTTGTTACTGGTGGATGCGTCGTCTCAGGCACGAACATCGATCCCATCACGCAACCGGCAACACTGGTTCCCGATACGAAGACCGGAGTCGTTCTTGATCGACTGCCGCCGCCCGCGCAGAAGCTGGACGTTGCTGTCTACAGCTTTCCAGATCTGACAGGTCAGAACAAACCTAACGACAATTTTGCCGAATTTTCTCGTGCCGTCACACAAGGTGGGAGCGCAATACTTTCAGATGTTCTGACGAAGGCCGGTAATGGCGCTTGGTTTAACGTCATCGAGCGTAATGACCTTCAGCCGCTGCTGCAAGAACGCCAGATCATCCAGAACACTAGGACAGCGGTGGAAGGCAAACGCGCTCAAGGATTGCCAGCGCTGCGCTTTGCCGGAATTCTGCTGCAAGGCGGCCTGATCGGCTACGATACGAACGAAACGACTGGCGGCATCGGCGCCAATTATTTGGGGATTGGCGGCAATACCCAGTATCGCCAGGATGTTGTCACCGTGGCGCTCCGGGCTGTCAGCGTTCAGACGGGGCGAGTAGTCGCATCGGTGACCACGACTAAGACGATATATTCGGTGCTCGTCCAAGGCAGCGCATTCAAATTCGCAAAGGTCGATCACATCCTGCAGATGGAAGCGGGGTTTACAAAAAATTCGCCCGCCACCCTGGCCGTTCGCGAGGGCATACAGCTCGCCGTGTATTCGCTCATTTTCGAGGGCGTCAAGGCAAAGCTTTGGGATTTCGCCGATGCGCCGGCCGGCGCTGCCTTTATGCGGGCGCTCGACGAGCAGAAAAAGGCCGTCAATTTCGAGATGGTGACCGAGACGCCTTCGACCGCTGCGCTAGCGCCGCCTCCCGCGCCAACCAAAAGTGCGATGTAACCGCTCGGATTGGCCAAGGCCTCGTGACCCTTGTGCCATGAGGTCTGGATCCGATCGTACCGCGTGATCTCGCAAATCAACCGCGGAATTGCCGCGGGAGAGCATGATTGAAGCGATGCTCGCGCGGGCCAGGCCTCGTTTAGCGTGTCGGCGGACGGGACTGCTGGGTTGCCGTGTGACAGGCTGGATCGGATGTATTCTGCTGGCCGCAGGTCAACGGGCGGCCAACGGACCCGACCGCCGCAGTGCCGGAAACAACCGGCTTGGCCTTGATATCCGACGCGGCCTCGTCGGATATGAACACGCGGCCTTGCGCTTGGCCTATCCTTGCCTCCTCCGCTCGGCTTTGCTGAAGGGATGGGGCGCCGTCTACGCCAACGGGCCGAACAGCGCTGGGTTGAACGCAGCTGACGAGCGCAAGGCCGATGAGTGTGGCCAATCCGAGCCTTGTCGCCTGCATTGGGTCGTTCCTAGCACTGATCCGGGAGACACATATCTGAACGCATGGAGCAAAGGTCAAAAGGCATCATGGGATTTGTACCATGAGAATATATCGCAGCTGAGCGTTGGCGCTAGTGTGACTGACATATGCGCTTCTGAGCTTCTGATGCTACAACCATAAATCAGAGGTGAAGCGACGCGCCTGACGCAGAGGACGGCATCTCTAAAGGCTTCTAAACCTTTTGACGCTATACCGCCGTCATGTTTGGCGCGTGAGGTATGGCCGTGAGAACAATCTGGATGGCGATAGTCGTTGGCTTTGGGATTGGCTTGACGACGTCCGCGGGCCTGGCAAGCGAGGCTTTCATAACCCAGTTCGCGCGCGACCTAACGCAAGGGCGGTTATCACCAGATCGCCACGCCGCATCGGATCTTCTGAGCACGCCGATCTCGTTAAATCAGCTCGCGGCCGTGCCGGCCCCTCAGCATGGTCAGGGTGCCCGCGGCGCGGGGAATTATTCTTACGTATCGCAAGTCGGGTCGTCGAACTCCGCTTCGATCACACAGCAAGGTAGCGGCAGCCACTCGATGGTTGCTCAGCAAGGCCTGAATAATGTCGCACGTGTCCATCAGGTCCGATAGCGAACTTTGGGAGCAAGAACCGGCGAGCCGTTGGCCGATAGCCAACGCGCAGCGCGCCATCGCAGTTTATTAGAGGCCAGGGCCGCAGCCTTGGGATTGACCCGTCACGGCGCGACACTGACCCGCAGTGAACCGATTTTTAGCTCGTCGACACTATCGTCGACCAGCGCTCGTACACTGATCAAACCCGGAGCCTCGACCCGCAGGGGAGCGAAGATCAGGCTTGCAGCCGCCACGATGAATTTAGGCGTGGCTGGCACGTCGCCAAGTTCGTCGATTAGCCGATCCTGCACTGCCGGAGCCGGAGCCTCGATCCGCTCGGTGACGATCGGCTCATCATGTCCCGGGATATAAACACGCGCCGTTATCAGCTTAAATGGCCGAGTAGCGGGCGACAGAATATGCAAGTGCACGCAAAATTTTGGTAGCACGAACGGGAAGGAATCGGGGACGAACATGACGGAGTTATAGCAACCAATAAAGCTAAGCTTACCGCTCACTTCATTGCGTATGTCGTCGCAGAAAATCGAATAGCCGTATCGGTCCATCGAACTACTTTGCTGGAATGCGTGGCGTCACGATCCGTATCTGGGGCCGGGACGGTAAAGTCGAACTGTTGGTGGAGGCGCCAACCATGGTCGGCGCATTGCTGATCAGGGTCGACGCTTCCGGCAAGTGGTTTTGGCCAGTCTTTTCAACTCGCGCCTTCAATTCAAAGTTTATCTCACGATCTAGCGCCCAAGCGAGATCCGAAACTGCACGCAACGTCAGTCCGCTAGTTCCTGCGAGTTGATTATTGAGCTCCGATCGCGGAATGCGGAGTTTTTGAGCCAGAGACTGCTGAGACGTCCCTTTCAGCCTTTCTTCTACGACTGCCTTCAATAATTCACTTTGAACACCCCCAATGAAGCGACTTGCCTTGCTTGCTCTGGCGCCTATATCAAAGCGAAAGAACTTCACGAGGATCTATCCCCTCTACACAAAGTGCATCCTCCATCCCTAGCTCCCGCCGAATACGTCGTACCTCTATGCGGTAGCCGCGGTAAAGATCGTGATCCTTGATACGGTCGGCCCAATCCCCGAAAACGGCGACATAACAGTCTTTAACCATAAACCAGCCGAATATTCGGAGGTCTGCCGTTTTTAATTCCCAAACGGCATACTTCTCTGCCTTAATGAATCGATACTGTCTAGAATAAATCAGTTGGCGACCACTCGCGAACGTGTAGAAGAGGTGATCAAGTTGCTCGGACGGCGATAAATCCGCTGAGAGTGCAGAAGCTTCCCCAGCGTTCAAGCGCTCTTGAAGCCAATCGACGAAATTGGCTGTTCCATAGAGCAGTCTTAGTGGCTGCTCGTCCGCCTTCAAACCAATCTCGATGGGAATTATTACCCCTGCTGTCACAAGCTCGCGAATGCGATCGATCGCGCTCAATGGAAGCCTGCGCGGGAGGAGTTGACCTCGGCCAACTTTGCTCTGCGCGGAGCGGCACGTGGGCCAAGCGAGAGTTTAAGGCTGGCCAATGCGTATGCCACGGCGCATTGAATGGCTCTGTTCTGCATCATCATCCCCCGGCGATCGCGATTGAGTGCAGCAAGCTAGACCCGTTATCATCGCGGCGAAATTGAGCAGAGAACGAGCTAACCAGCAATGCTCTTGTCCGCCCTCGCCATTTGGTCGCGAGCGCGATCCCGACCGAGTCCTCGCTGGCCTTCCTCGGGCTGGGCGATCCCAATGTGATGAGCTTGGGCACGATGATAGGTGCCGGCCGCGGCCACCTTCGCACCGCTTGGTATCTGACGGCCATACCCGGCGTCGCCATCCTACTCACCGTGCCGCCATCAACCTGATCGGCGAGGGCCTGAACGACGCCCTCAATCCACGGCTGCGCAATCGCTGACGCGGAACAATAGCCACTGAAAGATTTACCGGCGCCTGGGTCCGAAGGGACAAGGCGCCCAACACAACAGGTGCGAAAGGGAAGCGACGCGATGGATGTGATCATCCGCAAGGGAACGGTCGTCAGCACGGCCGGGCTCGCGAAGGTCGATATCGGCATTGCCGACGGCAAGATCGTGCACATCGGAAGCAGCTTCCTGGAAGCGGCGCGGCACAACGCCATGGACTACTCCTCCTATGAGGGGCACAGCGTGAAGGGCCTGCCGCGCACGGTGCTGCTGCGCGGCAAGACGGTCGTCGAGAGCCGCGATTATGTCGGTGAGCCCGGCGAGGGCCGCTTCCTCAAGCGGGCGAGCTATCCGGCCGCGCCACTTTCCGTCTCTACGGGTTGTGAGGGATGGCAAAACCCACCCAGGCGGAGGAGCTGTTCGACGCGGAGCTCGCGGATTTGCCGCCCGAGATGCGCTGGCGCGAATGGATGGGGCGGGTCGAGGCTGTGATCTTCGCTTCCCCCAAGCCCGTTGGCCGCGAAACCCTGGTGCGTGTTGTGGGCCGGGACTGCAGCATCGATCTGTTGATCGCCGACATCCGTGACGAATTGCGTGGGCGCCCTTACGAACTCGTCTCTGTCGCCGGCGGCTGGCAGCATCGCACAAAGAAGAGCTATGCCGCCGCGATCCGGACCGCGACCGGGCTTGGCGGAGCCGACAGCAAAGCCCTGTCGCAGTCCGAGAGCCTGGTGCTGCTCTGCATTGGCTACTTCCAGCCGATCACTCGCGCGGAGCTCGGCGCCGTCTTTGGCAAGGAGGTCAGCCGCGACACGATCGGCCATCTGCGCAAGCTCGGCTTTCTCGCCGCCGGCCCGCGCAGCCCGCAGCCGGGCGCACCCTACACCTAAGTGACGACGCCGGCCTTCCTCTCGGAATTCGGGTTTGAGACGCTGCGCGATCTACCGGATTTCGAGAAGCTCGAGGATGCCGGCCTGCTCAGCAAGGAGCGCTTGCTAACCGGCGACATCCCCATCTCGATCCTAGATTCCGCTCTGCCACCCGCGAATCCCCTCAGCGAAGACTCGTGAAGCGGACTTCGTTGGCTGGGCGATCAGAGGGTTTGAAGCTGATCTGCCGAGGTGCGACCTGAGCGCTTGTCCTGGGCAAGCTCGAACGACACCTTCTGACCATCGCGCAGCTCGCGCAGACCCGCTCGCTCCACGGTACTAATATGCACAAAGACATCCTGCCCGCCTTGATCCGGCTGGATGAAGCCAAATCCCTTCGTCGCATTGAACCATTTCACAGTACCGGTCGCCATCGCAGATTACTCCTAGTAAGACGCAGCATTTTCAATGCCGGCGCGTTCTGACGCAACCCCTCAGGTGCCTGGGAGGAGACGTAAGCCCGTCAATCTCCCCCCTAAGACTTCCTGAAGTTCGGGTACCGGCGCTCTGCGATTGGAAAGGGCGATGATGGCCCCTTCCCGACTCAGGCAGCCTGATTGACGCGCAAAGTGCGCGGTCGCAATGCACCATTCACAGCTCAGCTTTTGTCGAGATCTCGCGCGCGAGATCGGCCAGATAGCCGCATTCGGCGGCGGATTCATTGTCCCACCACATCGCGCAGAGATTGTGGGACGGGATCGGCGGCCTGGTCTCGAGCACACGCAGGGCAAGGTCGTCGCCCGAGACCCTGATCATCTCGCGCGGGATCAGGGCCGCGCCGGTGCCGGCATTGGCGAGCCTGGCGATCACAGTCAGCGGATTGCAGGTGTTCATGCGGTGGGGTTTGAGCCCTTTTGTGCCGAACCACATCTGGATCGTTGTGAACAGGCCCGAGGGCGAGCTATTGGTAAAGATCGGCAGATCGACGAGATTCTCCGGCGTGGCGACATCGCCGTCGAAGGGCAGGTCCTTGCCGATGACCCAGACGAGATCGATCAGCCAGAGCGGCACGATGGTGATGCCCTCATGCGCGCGCGGCTGCGACAGGAAGGCGATATCGATCGAGCGATCGAGCAGGAGCTGTTCCAGCCGCGTGCTGAAATCCACGGTGACGTCGACCTGCAAGGCCGCGTGGCGAGCCGCCAACGCCGCCAGCAGATCCGGCAGGATCAGCGCCGCAAACGAGTCGGCGGCGCCGATGCGCAGCAGGCCGCGACCCGGCAGCGCGTCCTTCGAGCGGCGCTGGACCTGATCGGCATGGGCGAGCATGCGCTCGACATCGGCATAGATCGCGCTGCCCAACGTCGTCGGCACCGGCCGGTACAGCGCGCGGTCGAACAACTCTCCGCCGAGGATGCGCTCCAGCTCCTTGACGCGCAGGCTAACGGTGGGCTGGGCGAGATTGAGATGCGTTGCGGCGGCGCGGAACCCTCCGAGCCGGGCCACCCAATAGAATGCCTCGGCCTGACCGAAGGTGTAGCGCATGGGCAAAGACGATAGTGGGCGGCTATCGAGACGCCAAGAGTTCTTATTTTCATTGGTCTTTGCGCGGGTGTTACGCTTCTCCCCGTTGAGCGCCACGTCCGACGATGCGCGCTGCCAAGGCTTCGCCAGCCAAAAGGGGATGTTCGATGGTCAATCTACCGACGGATCGCCGACAATTTCTAACAGCGAGTGCCGGTGGCGCGCTGGCCGCGCTGTTGCCGTCCAGCCTGCTCCACGCCCAGCCGAACGCCGGAAAGACGCTGACGATTGTCCTGCCGAGCAATCCGATCACCATCGACCCGATCAACCAGCTCAATCATGACGCGATGGTGTTGGGCCAGACCGTCTTCGAGAACCTCGTCGAGTTCGATGTCGATGGCGTGCTGAAGCCGCAGCTTGCCAAGGCCCTGCCGACGATCTCGGCCGACAAGAAGACCTACACCTTCGAACTGCGCGACGACGTCACGTTCCACAACGGCAAGAAAATGACGGCCGAGGACGTGAAATACTCGTTCGACTACCTGCTCGACGCCAACAACAAGGCGCTGCGCCGGCCGCTCTTCACCAAGATCGCCAAGGTGACGGTGCTCGATCCGCTCAAGGTCCAGGTCGAACTGTCCGAGCCCTATGGCCAGTGGGTCTACTTCCTGACGAAATACATGGGCGTCTTCCCCGCCGGCTCGCGCAAGGAGCATGGCGACGACTATTTCAAGTCCAAGCCCGTCGGCATGGGCACCGGCTTCGGCATGTTCGAGGAGTGGAAGCCCAACGACTATATCAGCTTCAAGAAGAATCCGAATTACTGGCGCAAGGGCCTGCCGGCCTGGGACCGTCTCGTCGTCAAGATGATCCCGGAGGATGCGACGCGCGTCGCCTATCTCCTGACCAACCAGGTCGACATCATCAGCGCGCCGCCGGCACGCGAATTCAACCGCCTCAAGACCATGCCGGGCGTCACCGGCGCCTCCCGCCCGACGCTGGGCGGCGCGCTGCTGATGTTCACCAACAACCTCAAGCCCCCGCTCGACGATCTCAACTTCCGCAAGGCGCTGTCCTGCGCCATCGACCGCAAGGCGATCGGCGACAAGGTCTATTACGGGCTGCTCGATCCGTCCGCCGTGCTCGCGCCGCCCCGCGGTTGGTGGTTTAATGCCGCGGCCGACAAGGAGCTCGGCTTCGATCTCGACCGCGCCAAGGAGTTCCTGGCCAAGTCGAAATACCCGACCGGCGCCGAGATCGACATCTCGATCCAGGCCGAGCCCTATCTCCTCGACACCAAGGACGCGGCGATCTTCCTGCAGGCGCAACTCGCCAAGATCGGCGTGAAGATCAATCTCAAGGTCTACGAGTTCTCGGTGCTGATCCAGCAGATCGCGCGCGGCGAGCACCAGATGGCGATGCAGGTCTTCATGTCGCCGGGCGAGGCGACCTACATCATCGCCAACACGGTGATGCCGGGACAGTTCCTGTCGAAGAGCACCGGCTATGACAACCCCGAGCTCAATGCGCTGATGGCGACATCTTTCGCCGAGACCGACGAGGCCAAGCTCAAGGACCTCTACGGCAAGATGCAGGCGATCCTGGCCCGCGACGCGCCGATCGGCGTGCTCGGCTTCGTCCACGCCTCCAATCTCTGGCGGCAGGGCGTGAAGGACTTCACGGTGAACCAGGCGCTGACGATGAGCGTCGGGGACGTGAAGCTCTAGGGTCCAGCTCGAACTCCAGAACCGCCGTCATCCCGGACGCAGCGAAGCGGAGATCCGGGGTCCATCATAGGGGATCGTCGCGCCCTGTGATGGATCCCGGGTCAAGCCCCGGATGACGGCACCGGTTCCGGGGCCCATCCTGATCTGGCCGCTGGTCACCAAGCTTTAGGACACAACTGCCCATGCTTCGCCTCGTCGCCGGCCGGATCGTCTCGTCCATCGGCACCTTGCTCTTCGTCGGCTTCGCGCTGTTTGCCCTGACGCGGGCCGGTCCGGGTTCTCCGGCCCGGATCGTGCTCGGTGCGGATGCGACCGCCGCGCAGCTGGCGCAGTTCGAACAGGCGAACGGGCTCGACCGCCCCTTCCTGACGCAATACGGCGCCTGGCTTTCCGACATCCTGCATGGCGATTTCGGACGGTCCTTCGTGACCGGCCGCGATGTCGGCACCGAGATCGTCAACGCGCTTCCGGTGACCTTGTCGATCGTGCTCTTCGCCTTCGCGGTTGCGCTCGTCTTCGGTGTAGGCATCGGGATCGCGGCGGCGCTGCGCCCCGGCGGCGTGTTCGATCGCGGGGCGCGGCTGCTGTCGGTGCTGGGGCTGTCGGTGCCGGCCTTCTGGCTTGGCATCGTGCTGATCCGCTTCATCGCGGTCGATCTGCGCTGGCTGCCGCCCGGTGGCTATGCGCCGCTTTCCGCCGGCCTCGGCGCCCATCTCCAGACCATCCTGATGCCGTCGGTCTCGCTCGCTGTCTACTATGTCGCCGTGCTCGCCCGGATGACCCAGGCCAGCCTGCAGGAGACGCTGCGCGGGGACTATGTCCGCACCGCCCGCGCGATGGGGCTGTCCT
Organism: Bosea sp. NBC_00550; assembly: GCF_026020075.1. Classification (NCBI taxonomy): domain Bacteria; kingdom Pseudomonadati; phylum Pseudomonadota; class Alphaproteobacteria; order Hyphomicrobiales; family Alloboseaceae; genus Allobosea; species Allobosea sp. NBC_00550. Next base: position 156,792 of record NZ_CP102773.1, on the reverse strand, counting down.
CGCCGAGAGTCGTGATCTACGCGCTGATCAACGCGCTGCCGCCGGTGGTGAACCTGGCCGCCCTGTCCTTTGGCTACATGTTCGGCTGGGCGCTGATCATCGAGCAGGTGTTCAACGTGCCCGGCCTGTCGCGCGCTCTGTTGAACGCGATCTCGCAGCGCGACTTCCTGCTGCTCCAGGGCATCGTCTTCCTGTTCACGGTGATCTTCGTGCTGGCGAACCTCGCCGCGGACCTCGTCAACCGCGTGCTCGACCCACGCCAGCGGGTCACCGCATGAGGGGGCTTTCGTCGACGCTGCGCCTGATCGACTGGACCGGCTGGCTTGGCGGTATGATCGTCGTCGTCATGCTCGGCGCCGCTATCTTCGCGCCGCTGGTCGCACCTTACGATCCCGTCGCGCTGAGCATCGAGGATCGCCTGCTGGCACCCGACATGGCGCATTGGCTCGGCACCGACCAGGCCGGTCGGGACGTGCTGAGCCGAATCATCTACGGCGCGCGGGCTTCACTGGCCGTGGGCATCGGCGCCGTCGTCATCGGAGCGCTGATCGGCGTCTCGGCGGGGCTCTTCTCGGCCTACAAGGCAGGACTTGGCGAGCAGCTCGTGATGCGCATTGTTGACGGTGTCGCCTCGATTCCCCTGCTGGTCTGGGCGATCGCGATCGTCGGCATCCTCGGCGTCGGGCCGGTGCGTGTCGGGCCGCTGGTGTTGCCCAACGAGGTGAAGATCGTCTTGCTGATCGGGGTGTTGTTCTCGCCGGTCTTCGCCCGCGTGACCTATGCAGTGGCAAGCCGCGTCGTCGGCGCCGATTACGTACGAGCACGCTCTCTCCAGGGCGCGACGCATTGGGAGATCGTCACCGGCGACATCCTGCCCAACTGCCTGTCGCCGATCATTGTGCAGGGGACGTTGCTGGTCGCGATCGGCATCGTCGTCGAAGCGTCGGTCTCCTTCGTGGGCCTCGGCGTACAGCCGCCGCAGGCGAGCTGGGGCTCGATGCTGTCGGATGCGCGCAGCGCGATCTATTCCGGCGAATGGTGGCTGCCGGTGTTTCCGGGGCTGGCGATCTCGATCACCGTGATCGGCTTCAACCTGCTCGGCGACGCGGTGCGCGAGCTGTTCGATCCGCGCAGCGAAGCCAGGACACTGGTCGCATGAACGGGCCCCTGCTCAGTGTCGAGGGCCTTCGCGTTGGCTTTCGCGACGCGTCGGGCGGCGTCATCGAGGCTGTCCGCGGCGTCGATTTCGCCGTCGCGGCAGGAGAGGCTGTCGGCATCGTCGGCGAATCCGGCTCCGGCAAGAGCCTGAGCATGCTTGCGGTGATGCGCCTGCTCGGCGCGCCGGCGCGCACCACCGGCGGGCGCGTGATATTCGACGGGAAGGATCTGCTTGGCGTCGACGAGGCCCGCATGCGCGCCATTCGCGGCCGCGACATCGCCATGGTGTTCCAGGATCCGCAAAGCTCGCTCAACCCGGCGCTGACCATCGGCCGGCAGATCACTGATGTCGTACGGGCCCATCGGCAGGTCTCCTCCGGTGAGGCCCGGCGGATCGCCGCCGAATCGCTGGAGCGCGTCGGCATCCGCGATGCTGGCAAACGGCTCGATGCGTATCCGCACGAATTTTCCGGCGGCATGCGCCAGCGCGCCCTGATCGCGATGGCGATCGCCTGCCGCCCGCGCCTGTTGATCGCCGACGAGCCGACGACGGCGCTCGACGTGACCGTGCAGGCCCAGATCGTCGACCTGATCGCGGAGCTGCGGCGCGATCTCGGTATCGCCGTCATCTTCATCTCGCACAACCTCCAGCTTGTCGCCGAGATCGTCGACCGCGTCGTGGTCATGTATGGCGGGAAGGTCGTCGAGAATGGCCCCGTCGAGGCGATCGAGCTCACCCCCCGCCACCCCTATACCGGCCTGCTCCAGGCCTGCGTGCCGAGCCTGACCGGCCCTGTCGGCCCGCTGGTGGCGATCGAGGGTGCGCCGCCGCGTCTGGGCCGCATGCCGCAGGGCTGCCCATTCTCGCCGCGCTGCCCGCGTGTCGTCGAGGCCTGCGCCGAGGAGATGCCGCCGCTGGAACTTGAAGCCGACCGCCGCTTCGCCTGCTGGAGGCCGCAATGACCGGCCCGATCCTGTCTCTGCGCGACATCACCAAATCCTATGCCCAGGGCAGCGCCTTTGACCGCCTGCTCGGACGCGACACGCGTTTTGTGGCGCTCGACGGGGTCTCGCTGGAGATCGGACGCGGCGACGTCGTCGGCATCGTCGGCGAAAGCGGTTCTGGCAAATCGACCTTGGCCAACATCGCCGTGGGGTTGATCAGGCCGACAGCGGGCGAGGTGCTGCTCGACGGCAAGCCACTGTCAGCCTTGATGCGCGACCATGGCGGTCCCTGGCGGCGGCGCATCCAGATGGCGTTCCAGGATTCGAGCAGCGCGCTCAATCCGCGCAAGACGGTGAGCCGCTGCCTGACCGAGACGCTGGCGCTGCGCGGCATACCGAAGCTTGAGCGCGAAGACGAGGCGTTGGCGATGCTGGCGCTGGTCGGGCTGGGCGCGGAGCTCGCGCCACGCCTGCCGCATGAACTTTCGGGCGGCCAGCGACAGCGCGTCGGGCTGGCGAGGGCACTGGCGATGAAACCGGACATCCTGATCGCCGACGAACCGGTCTCCTCGCTCGACGTCTCGCTGCAGGCGCAGGTCATCAACCTGCTGAGCCGGCTGACGCGTGAGCTCGGCCTGACCTTGCTCTTCATCAGCCATGACCTCGCGCTGGTGCGCACGCTGTGCTCGCGGATCATCGTGATGCGCAAGGGCAAGGTCGTCGAGCAGGGGCCGTGCCTCGATGTGCTCGACGCGCCGTCCCACCCCTACACGCAGCTCCTGATCGCCGCCGTGCCGAAAGGCATCAAGGGGCGTCGCGGCCACATGGCGGCGACCCCAGTTAGTCCCTCCCGCGAAAGCGTCGGCTGATCTCTCCTCCGACCTCACGAGACCAAACCCATGGCGCAGCACAGCTACAGGATCGGCATCGATATCGGTGGGACCTTTACCGATATCGTCATTGCCCGCGACGACGGGTTGATCGAGACCCGCAAAGTGCCCTCGACGCCCGATGATTACAGTCGGGGCATCGCCGAAGCGCTGAGCCGGCTAGTCGCGGACTATGAGACGTCGCCCGACCGCATCACCGGCATTGTCCACGCCACCACCGTCGCGACCAACGCAATCCTGGAATACAAGGGCGCGCGCACCGGCCTTCTGACCACCGAGGGCTTCCGCGACGTTCTCGAAATGCGCCGACTGCGCATTCCGGTGCTCTACGACCTACAATACGACAAGCCCAAGCCCCTTGCCGCGCGACATCTGCGGCTTGAGGTGCGTGAACGGCTCGGGCCGGACGGCTCCGTTCGGATACCGCTCGACGAGGAGGATGTCAGGCGAGCGGCCGCGCAATTTCGAACCGAGGGGGTCGAGGCGGTCGCGATCAGCTTCCTGCACGCCTATGCCAATCCCGACCATGAGATCGCGGCCGAGGCGATCCTGCGCGAGGAACTCGGCGACGACGTCTATATCTGCCGGGGTTCGGAGATCCTGCCCGAGATCCGCGAATATGAGCGCACCTCGACCGTCGTCGTGAACGCCTATATCGGCCCGGTGGTGCGCAACTATGCCGCCGCGCTGACCACGCGCCTGGCCTCGATTGGGGTCACTTGCCCGGTCGAGATGATGCATTCCGGCGGCGGCATCATGCGGCTGGGCTCAGCGGTGAAGCGGGCCGCCTCGCTGGTCGAGTCGGGGCCGGCGGCGGGCGTCATCGCCTGCGCCCGGCTGGTCTCGGGAGGCAATGAGCCGAGCATCATCTCCTTCGACATGGGCGGCACCACCGCCAAGGCCGCGCTGATCGAGGATGGCGAGCCGGCCCGCACCACCGAATACGAGGTCGGCGCCGGCATCAATCTCTCCAGCAAGCTGGTCAAGGGTGGCGGCTACCCGATCAGGATGCCGTTCATCGACGTTTCGGAGATCGGGGCTGGCGGCGGCAGCATCGTCTCAATCGACAGGATGAACCAGGTCTCGGTCGGTCCCCAGAGCGCCGGCGCCTATCCCGGCCCGGTCTGCTACGGGCTCGGCGGCAAGCAGGCGACGCTGACCGACGCCTTCCTGACACTGGGCTATATCAACGACGTCGCGCTGGCCGGCGGCAGCTTTCCGCTGCAGGCCGATGCGGGACGCGCCGCGCTGAACGATCAGGTGGCGTGCCCGCTGGGCCTCGACCTCAGCAAGACGGCGCGCGGCGTGCTGACGCTGGCCGTCACCACGATGACGCGAGCCGTGAAAGCAGTCTCGACCTATCGCGGCCGCGATCCCCGGCATTCGACCCTGGTCGCCTTCGGCGGTAACGGGCCTGTCGTGGCGGCGGAGGTCGCCAAGGCGCTGGGCATCCGGCGCGTGGTGATCCCGCGCGCGGCCGGCGTCTTCAGTGCGCTCGGCCTGCTGCGCTCGGATGTCGAGCAGGAGTTCGTGCGGCCCTCGCGCCGCAGAGCGGGCGAGCTCGACGATGCCGGCTTGGCCGAGCTCTATGCCGAGTTGACCGAGGATGCCCGCCGGGTTCTGGCGCTGGAAGGCTACGATCTGGCGCGCGCCGAATTCAGGTTTGCGGCCGATTTGCGCTATGTCGGGCAAGCCTATGAGCTGACCGTGCCGGCGCGGCGCCTCGCCTTCGACGAGTTGGCCGAACTGTTCCATCAGGAGCACGAGCGGACCTATGGTCACCGCTCGCACAAGGACCAGGTTCACCTCGTCAATGCGCGGCTGACGGCAAGGCTGCCGCTCATCGCGCCGCCGCAGCATTTCGCTGCTGCGCCGGCCCAGCGCCGGATCGATCGGCCGGTGTCCTTCGATGAGGCCGGGATTGCCACGGTCGCAGTGATCGGGCGCGCCGATCTCGACGCGCTCCCACGCCGCGGGCCCTTCGTGATCGAGGAATATGACTGCACCTGCGTCGTGGGGCCGGGCCAGACCGCCCGCCTCGACGATGCCGGCAACATCGACATCGCGCTGGAGGCCGCATGATGACTGACGCGATCGATCCGATCACGCTGGAGGTGATCCGCAACGCGCTCGCCTCGACCGCCGACGAGATGGCGCTGATCGTGATGCGCAGCGCCTATTCGCCGGTGGTGCGCGACATCATGGATTACTCAACGGCGCTCTGCGACGCGCAGGGCCGTGTGATCGCCCAGGGGCTGACGCTGCCGATCCAGCTCTGCTCCTTTCCACGCGTCATGCAGTTCGTAAAGCAGCGCTATGGCGCGACGCTGAAACAGGGCGATGTGCTGATCGCCAACGATCCCTATGGTTCCGGCGGCCAGCATCTGCCCGACATCTACATCCTGAAGCCGATTTTCGTGGAGGAACGCCTGGCCGGTTTCGCAGCCACCGTCGCCCACCACACCGATATCGGCGGCATCGTGCCCGGCAGCGTCGCGATCTACGCCACCGAAATCCAGCAGGAAGGCCTGCGTCTGCCGCTGCTCAAGCTCTACGAGGCGGGTGAGCCGGTCGATGCGGTGTTCCGGATCATCGAGGCCAATACGCGCGCGCCGGTCGAGGTTCTCGGCGACATTCGCGCCCAGATCGCCGCCTGCAACGTCGCCGAGGAGGGCCTGCGATCGCTGATCGCGCGCTACGGCGCCAGCATGGTCGACCGCTATGTCGACGCGCTGCACGACCATGCCGAGGCGATGATGCGCGACGTAATCCGCGCTTTGCCCAACGGCGTCTACAGGGCAACCGACTATATCGACGGCGTCGGCGAGCATCCGGTGCCGCTCGCCATCGTCGCCACCGTGACGGTTGCCGACGACACGATCGACATCGACTTCGCCGGCACGGCCGATCAGGTCGCGGCCTCGATCAACTGCCCGATCTCTCTGCCGGAATCGGCTGCCTTCTGCGCGATCCGCTGCCTGTCGCAGCAGGACATCCCCAATTGCGAGGGCTATCTGCGCCCGATCACCGTGCGCGCGCCGGAGGGCTGCCTGGTCAATCCGCGCTATCCAGCCGCTTGCGGCGCGCGCGGCGTCGTCGGCTACCGGGTGTTCGATGCGATCATGCAGGCACTGGCGCAGATCGTACCCGAACGCGCGATCGGCGGCTCGGAGGGCGGGCCTTATCTGCTGGCCGGCGGCGGCGTGCATGAGGGCAAGCCCTTCGTGCTGAACGAGATGGTGGTCGGCACCTGGGGCGCGCGCGCCGGCAAGGATGGCATCGAGGGGATCTCCAACCCCGCCGCCAATCTCTCCAACCAGCCGATCGAGATGGTCGAGACCGACATGCCGGTCGAGGTGCTGCGCTACGCTCTGGTGCCGGATTCCGGTGGCGCCGGCGAATTCCGCGGCGGGCTCGCCTTCGTGCGCGAGTTCCGCTTCCTGGCCGATGCGCGCTTCACCTTGCGCGGCGACCGGCGCGACAACCCGCCCTTCGGCTTTGAGGGCGGCGGCACCGGCGCACCTTCGGCGCATCTGTTCATCCGGACGGATGGCACGCAGCAGCACCTGCCGACCATGCCAATGGAGAGCTTCAACGCCAAACGCGGCGACATCTTCCGCCTGACGGGAGCTGGCGGCGGCGGCTATGGCGATGCGCTTCGACGCGAGCCCTGGCGCGTTGCCGACGATCTGCTGGAGGGCAAGGTCACGATCGCGGGCGCAAGGCGCGACTACGGCGTGGTCTTCGCCGCCGATGGCGCGAGCGTCGACCAGACGGCCACCCTGCAGACACGCGCCGAACTGATGGAACAGCGCTAATGAGCCTCGAACCCTTCGGAGCGGCAGCGCTCAACCAGCCACTCATTGGCGAGCCCGGCAGTCGTTCGCGGCTGGAGACGCCGGCTGCGGTGCTCGATCTCGACATTTTCGACCGCAATATCACGAAGCTCGCCGAGACCTGCAAACGCGCCGGGATCGCCTTCCGGCCGCATGCAAAATCGCACAAATGCGCCGAGATCGCGCGCCGGCAGATGGCTGCAGGGGCATCCGGCATCTGCTGCGCCAAGCCGGGGGAGTTGCTGGCCCTGTTCGAGGGCGGAGCCAGCGACCTGATGCTGAGCGCACCGATCGCCAGCCCGGCCAAGGTCGACGCGCTGGCGCGTGCGGCAGCACGAGGCGCGCGCATCGGCGTCGTGGTCGACCGGCTCGACCTGGTGGCGGCCTATGCCGAGGCTGCGGCACGCCACGGCACGCGCTTCGATGTCTTCGTCGATCTCGACACCGGGCTGAAGCGCAGCGGCGTCGCCAATGCACAGGAGGCGGTCGCGCTCGCACGCGCCGTCACGGACCAGCCCAGCCTGCGCTATGTCGGCGTGCAGGCCTATCAGGGCCGTGTCCAACATATCGACGACTTCGGCGCCCGCCGCGCGGCCAATGACGAAGCCAACCGGATCCTGGCCACGGTGCTGGCGGTGCTGAAACAGGCCGATCTCGCACCCGGCATCGTCTCCGGCGGGGGGACCGGCAGCCATCTGCTCGACGGACAGGCGCAAGTGCTGACCGAGGTGCAGCCTGGCTCCTATGTCTTCATGGACGAGGCCTACAACCCGGTCGACATCTACGGGGGAGGCGGGCCGGAATTCGGGCCGGCGCTGCGTGTTGCGGTCACGGTGGTGGGCCACAGCTCGGCCGGCTTTGCAATCACCGACGGCGGCAGCAAGAGCTTTGCGCTCGACGGCCCGCCGCCGCGCGTGTTCCGGGGCAAAGAAATGACCGGCCGGATCGAATGGTGCGGCGACGAGTTCGGCCGCATCCTGCCAGAGCCCGGCCATGGCACGATTCCGATCGGAACGGTGGTGGAATGCACCGTTCCGCATTGCGATCCGACGATCAACCTCCATGATTTCCTCCATGTTGTGTCTGAGGACAGGCTAGTCGCGCTATGGTCTGTTGAGGGGCGGGGCCGCGCAGATTGATCGGTCGAACTCAGGTGGCGTTTGAGTAGGAAACCGTTCGGCATTACGAAAAGCAGCCGCCAGCCGCCAAGCAGCTTATCGTGACCAAACAGAAGGTGTTTTGCGCAACGGTAGACGGATCGGAGCGGGAGTTGCCGCTCCCCTATCCACAGAGCAATGCCTTGCTCAGATATCGGCTGCTCGCGCATCTCGCCCGGACAGGCCGTGGACGTCGAGATCGAACTTGGCAAGGTTAGCCGACGATCACTCACAGAGTGCTTTGTCATCACCTGCCGCGGGGCCGTCAGCCAGCTTCGCCTGTGCTGAAACCGTCTCGTCAGATTCGTCATCTGCACCGTCCCCACTGCCATCATCCGGGTCGCGCACCTGAAGACCGTCTCGCTGCCCTGCTGCCCGTTACAGCCGTGACGCCCGTCGCTTCGCACGGCGCCCGAAAAGCCTTCATGGCCCGATGCAGCGGTCGGACTCCGCGCGCTCGATCAGGTCGAGGGTGCTTTTTGTCGCCGACCGCGCTGGGGACGGCGACCTTTCCCGACGTCTTCACCCTGGATGGCTTCGAGGAGCAGCGCCCCGACCCAAGCAGCAGGATTGGCCAGCGCCGCCTTTAAGCCTAGAGTTGGTTTCCCGTGAGCAGTTCGTCAGCTGATGGAGACCAAGATTGCCGTGGCAAAGACGTCTCGTTGCAGCCGGTATCACCTTGCTGTCTGCCGGGGTTGGAGGTTGCATCGTTACGGACGAAACGTCCGGGGAGGCATCCAGCGAACAGTCCGTTGACCCTCGGTCACCAGGCGCCCCGCCGCGCGCAGGCATCGACCGGATCATCGAACAGCAGTCAGCGCATTACGAACTCCCCTCGGATTTGGTCCGGCGAATCGTCAAGCGCGAGAGCAACTTTCGCCCAACCGCCCAGAAAGGTGGTCATTTTGGATTGATGCAGATCAAACACGCGACGGCGCGCAGCATGGGTTACACCGGCCCGGCAGCGGGGTTGCTAGATCCCGAGGTCAATCTCACCTACGGCCTCAAATATCTGCGGGGAGCCTGGCTCGTGGCCGATCGCGACCCGAGCCGCGCCGACCGATACTATCGGAGCGGGTACTATTACGACGCCAAGCGGAAAGGGCTTCTCGAAGCGACCGGCCTCGGCAAGGACCATACCCGGCTAGCCAAACCCCGCCCCGCGTCGGACAGAGTTCTTCCAACTCGCTAGTGGATTGATCGGAATGAAGGAGTCGTGCTTGGGATTCCGTTCATCGGGATGATCTGCGATACTGCCGGATGCGGACAGGTAGCAGCATTGCCATCATGGCATCGGATTTACAGCGGCATCTGGAACATGGGTGGCATTCCTACGTTCTTTGCAGTGAGGCACTGATGAAAGGTGCATCCCAATTCGTCGCTGCTCTGAACGCGATTGCCCGTAATCTCCGTCGAGTGGCTGTCGGAGAACGACATGCCACGGTCCACGGGCGTAGGCTTCTCGAAGAACCAGGCCGTCAATCCCGCTTCGCTCCGCATTACTAGACCTACTACAAGTTCGCGGCCAAACTGACGCGGCCGACGTGAATGACAGGAGGTACATATGTCGGGGGACGAGCCGTAGCCAGTAGTTGGTGTAACGTCTCAGGCAGATTGAGCTTCGCGCGGATGAATCCACCTCTACTGCGCGGAGAGGTGTCGACCGACACCTTGCGGCACAAAGGAGGGCTAAAAAACTGATGACTTCTTTCATCTGCTGATAGTCTTTATCGCCTAACCAACGGCGAATTAGCTCCTGTGGAGCGAGGGCGTGGTATTACCCACGCCCTTTCGCTGTGATGGCCCCCTCCGGGCGCCCACCGCACGTCCCGCGAGATGCGCCAAAGGCAGCAAAGGGCACGAGGCCGCTGGGTGGCGGCCAATCCTCGACATTTTGACGGGCCGGGCCTAGACAGCCGCCTGCCGTTCACGCAAGGCCGCCCCTCCATGAAACTGCGCCCCGACACGCTGGCGATGACCGCCATGCTGGCCATGCTGACGGCGCTCGGCCCGCTCTCGACCGATTTCTACCTGCCCTCGCTGCCTGACATCGTCCAGGTGATGCAGACCGACATCGCCGGCGCGCAGGCGACGCTGTCGGTCTTCCTGTTCGGCTTCGCCGGCGGCCAGATCTTCTGGGGACCACTTTCCGACCGGATCGGCCGCAGGCCGGTGCTGCTGGTGGGGCTCGGCATCTTTTTGGTGGCGACGCTGGCCTGCGCCTTCGCGCCCTCGATCGAGGCTCTGACCAGCGCCCGCGCGGTCCAGGCGCTTGGCGCGTCGGGACCGATCGTGCTCAGCCGCGCCATGGTGCGCGATCTCTATGACGGGCCACGTGCCGGCCGCGAACTGGCCCGCATGGGCATGATCATGGGGGTGGTGCCAGCGATTGCGCCGGTGCTCGGCGGGGTGCTGCAGCAGGCCTTCGGCTGGCGCTCGACCTTCGTCGCCTCGCTGGCCTTCGCCGCTGCCCTGGTGGCGATGGTGACGTTCCTCCTGCCCGAGACGATCCGGAGCCGCTCGCGCGAGCCGCTCTCGCTGGTCTCCATCATCAGCGGCTTGGGCACGCTGCTCGCGAGCCGTGCCTTTCGCGTCTATGTCGCGCTGACGGCGCTGGCGTATGGCGGGCTCTTCGCCTTCATCTCCGGCTCGTCCTTCGTACTGATCGACATCCATGGTCTGACGCCGGTCCAGTATGGCCTGTCCTTCAGTCTCGTCGTGCTCGGCTTCATTCTCGGCACGATCCTCGCGCAGCGTCTCGTCGCCCGCCAAGGCATGGACGGTGTCATCGCGCTCGGCGTGCGGTTCCTCGCCGGCGGAGGCCTTGCCATGCTGGTCTGCGTCGCTGGCGGTTTCGGCGGCGTGGCCGGCGTTGTCCTGCCGATGGCGCTCTACACTTGTGGCGTCGGGCTGACCATGCCGCAGGCGCAGGCCTCGGCGATGATGCCCTTCCCGGATCGCGCCGGGGCGGCCTCATCTTTCACCGGGATCTGCCAGATGTTGTTCTCGGCCTGCGTCGGCCTCCTCGTCGGCCATTCGCTAAAGAGCGGCGCGCTGCCGTTGCCCCTGGTGATGTCGGCGATCGGCGTCGCCGCGCTCGTGCTGTTCAGGGCGAGCGCCGCCGTGCGGGCGGCCAGGATCTAGCCGGTCAGCCGTGACGCCCATCGCCTTTGCACGGCGCCCGAAGGCTTCATGGGCACGATGCCGCTGTCGGACTCCGCGCGCACTCTGCTGGGAGGATCGACTACCGGATCACCAGTGCAGGGATAGTTGTACTTGCCAGCACCTCAGACGTCTGGCTCCCCAGCACGACTTTCTGTATGCCTCGCCGGCCATGAGAGGACATCACGATGAGGTCACAGCCCTTGAGCTTCGCCAATCGGACGATTGCCGCGGCTGGAGAGACATCGATCTCGTGTTCCAGATCTACCGTGACGCCGTTTTCGGACGCGCGTTGCTCTATGGAAGTAATGCGATCCTTGATGAACTCATCAATCTGCTGACGGGCTGCAGATGCCAACTCCGGGCGCAGGGGCGCCGAAACGGTCAGAACGGTGACTTTCGCCCCGAGCGGCTTGGCGAGCGCCAAGCCATGTTCAAGACCCTTGCGAGCAAGTTCGGAGTCGTCTGTGGCGATCAGAATGTGTTTGTACATTTGCCCTCTCCCGTAGGTATCTGCTCGATGCCGTAGCTTTGTGAGAGTCCGGCTCGCGGCCAAGTTGGCCGCAAGTATTATGTTCGACGGCAACATCGCATAAATCGGCGCGCCTCTTTATGGGGGGCGTCCAATGTGGGCCACCGATAGCCGGCTTGGGTTCCATCAAGTGAGCAGGCACGGCAAGCCCGGCCCAATTGACGACCTCATCTATAAGCAGATCGAGTCCTATCTGATTTTTATGAACGTCAATTCTGGCTACGTCATCCGGGCCATGATGTCGGCAGGACCAGAAGGAATGTTCATCCCAGAACCTGGCAAGCTTTGCGGGACGCAGGTGGCAACGTTCATTCAGCGGATTTGCTGAGCGTCATCTTCGCAGGACGTTCCTGGTCGCAGCCGTCTTTCAGTCCAAAATCGCCGTCCAATGCGTCCAGCACCTCAAGCGATGAGCGGCTTGAGGTTGTGGGCTGTAACATGGAGGCTCCGCAATGACCGCTTCGGCACTGCGGTGTCGCGCTGGCCTGAGGTGGCCAGTTGCTGCTTGATTTGATCACCTTGGAGACCCTCAATTTGGGCACCCGATTGCGGCGATCCGCACGGAGACAGCTTTCACTGTCGCTGTGCTGCTCCGTGTTTTCAAAAAGCTTTAGTGTGAGCCGGGCATTGACCAACCAATGGGCATCCGCAAATGCGCCTACTGCATCTTCGCCGGCGGTCGTAAGCGCAGGCTCACGGATGCGGCGATCTTGGCCGCTATGTTTGTCTCGAGATCGAAGCCGCTGCCAGCATTTTGGTCCGCTTCATAGATGCCCGACCAGATGATCGCGGTCGTTTGCCCATCCAGCAGGCGGCTTGTGATCCTGAGCTTGCCGTCGCCTGCACGGATCACGCCCTCCAGGATATGCCGCCGGCCAAGCTGGCGATCGATTTGTGCGGCGGACGCGGAAGATTCCAAGGCAGCTGAAGTCTGACTGCGAAAGATCGTCAGCTCTTCGTTCGGAACGAGCTGCGAGATGACATCGTCGGCAAGTCCTGCCGCGAAAACCTCGAATTCGGCTTTCTCAGTGAGGTTGACGAAGGGCTTCACGACGAGTGACAGCCGTGCCGGGCTCACTGGCGCCGCCGGGACCGGTCGGTTCGCCATCGCCAGGAAGGCCACCAACGAGCTGATCGCGAGCGCTGAAGTGGCGCCGACGAGCCAAGGGCGCCTCAACCGCGCGCCCATTTGCGGGCGGGGTGGTTCGTCGGGCGCGGGATCGGATGGTGAAAGCGGCGCAGGGTCGATCTGATCGTTCAATTGCCAGCGGAAGCTGGGCACATAGCCCCCCTTGGCAATCTCGATCACAAGCGGGTCGGTACTGCCTTCGAGCAGGTAATACCGCTCCAATCCGCGCCTGAGCCGCCCCGCCTCGATGCGAACGACGGGGTCGTCCAGGACGTCGAAATTTGCATCCCGACCGAAGACTTCGACTGCGATCGCATAGGCCTTGATGCGGTCTGTCCGGCCACAGAGCGTCTCTTCAACCACAAAGGACAGAAACCGGCGCACCCGCTCGGGCACCTTAAAGTCGTCACTTGCTAAAATGCGACCCAGTTGGGCACGAATATCGTCTTCAGAGATCCCAGGAATAACGCAGGAAACTGAGCCACTGCTGGAACTCGTCGGCATCATCAATCACTCCGGCCGCGTGACCACGCACCATCCGAACAGATGGAGAAATTAGTGCAACAGCGCGGTGACACGCAGAGCGCTAACAAGTCAGCCAAACTCTCGCCCCTGCTGTCCCTAAGGTCAATTGAGGGATCGCTGCGCCATGCCCAAAATCAGTGAAGGGCAAGGAGTGCATCGACCCGCCCTCACATATCGAGGTCGGCATCATGACCCGGATCGAGGAGCGCGGGCGCGCCCGTCTGAAAATGCGTTTTCCTGATTGGCGGGCCCGTTTTGATCTGGCCGCAAGCGAACCCTTTCTCGACGTTTGCGAGGCGTACGAATTGGCGCATGTGGGGCTGGATTACTGGACCAGGTCAGACGCACCGTTACGCGACGAGATGATTGCAGATTACCGAGACCTGATGGCCTCCCTAGAGTTGGAAGCCCAGATCTGGGCAGATCGCGACATCATGGCAGGATAGGCTCAGCGAGAGGGCATTGACCCGAGCCGTCGACTGACTTTCTTGATTAAGCCCTCAGCCTCTCAGATGGGCGCGCCACGCGCTTCGCGTCTGAGGCGGGCCCGAAATCGCATTGGACGCATGCCTGCGTGCGACGCTCCCATGTTGCAAACTGTAACCTACTTCCTTCCGCGCCATTTGCGGCTTTGATTGCTTTACGGAAGGGCGATCGCGTTCTTAGACCCGCCGGCAGAGGCGGAATGCATGGAAGCCATCTATTACATGCCTACTCTCATCTATATCGTCGACGGCGACGCTGCATCTCGGGCCGAAAACGACAACATGCTCCGGGCCAGCGGCTATAAAACCCGGAGTTATGGCAGCGCCGAAGAGATTTTTAGGCAGCTGCCGGATGATAAGAATGCAGGCTGCATCGTCATCGACAGGCAAGCTCGCGACACAGCTCCATCCGACATTCTAGATCGCTTGAGCAAGGCCGGCTTTGGTCTGCCGGTTATCTTCCTGGCCGAGCACAGCGACATTCGGGCGTGCGTCAACGCGATCAAGGCGGGGGCCGAAGACTTCCTCACCAAGCCAGTCGAGCCCCAAGAATTCCTCGAGGCGATCGACCGGGCGATCGCACGACACCGGCTCACCATGGAGCAGGAAGTCTGGGCGCGCGCGGGTATGGCTCGACTGAATCAATTGACTCCACGCGAGCGGCAGGTCTTTGACCGCGTCGTACGGGCCAAGAAGAACAAGCAGGTCGCATTCGAACTCGGGACGACGGAGCGCACTGTGAAGGCGCATCGTCAAAAGATGATGGAGAAGATGCAGGTCCGCTCTGTAGCCGAACTCGTATCCTGCGCGGAACGGCTGGGCCTCGTCCGCCCCCGAGCGTTGCGGGTGTCCAGCTAACCCTTTCTAGCGTGTCTTCCCCTCTTGCTCTCGCGATCTGCCCAGATCTGGGCTTCCAACTCCAGGGAGGCCACCAGGTCTCGATAGTCTGCAATTATCTCGTCGCGTAACGGTGCGTCTGACGATCCACTAAGGGTGGCGACAGCAAGACGCCACCGGCGCTGGGCTGGGGGGCTGTTGCTGTCCGGTGGCGTTCGGCCGCATCTCAGCGGCGGGCCGAGGCTACGCTCGCCATCCGGCATCGTCCACAAAATGTGGACTGCTGGCGCCTAACGATTTGTCGCCTCGCCCGACTTGCATCCCAGTCGGTACCAACGCCCCCGCGAATGTCCTTCCCGCTCGAGGAAAGTCGTCAACGCCTTTCCCATAAGATGACGTATCGCGGTGGCCGCGCGCGATTGGGAGCGGGAGTGCGTAGCCCTTCACATTCGGTGCCGGAGAGGTCGGACCTGACCTCGGCAGCAAGCGAAGGAGCGACGGCGATGGCGCATTTCGTAGGTCTGGACGTGTCGGTGCAGGAGACGGCGGTGTGCGTCGTCGACGAAGCCGGCAAGGTTGTGTTCGAGCAGAAGGTTGCGACCGAGCCGGACGATCTCGTCGGGCTGCTCAAGTCCATCAGCGGCGACTATGGACGGATCGGGATTGAGGCCGGTCCGCTCTCGCAGTGGCTGGTAATTGGCTTGGCGGAAGCAGGCTTGCCGGTGATCTGCGTCGAGACGCGGCACATGAACTCGCTTCTGAACGCGCAACAGGTCAACAAGTCGGACCGTCACGACGCTCGCGGTATCGCGCAGATGATGCGCGTCGGCCTGTTCAAACCTGTCCACGTCAAGACGCTGGCGAGCCAGGAGAAGCGGATGCTGCTGACCAGCCGGAAGCTCCTGCAGCGCAAGATGCTCGATATCGGGTTCGACCTGCGCGGCACGCTGCGCAACTTCGGCCTCAAGGTCGGCGTGGTCGGCACGGCTGGGTTCGAGGCTCGCGTCGCGACCTGGTGGGGGGCATGTCCAGTCTGTCGGCGATCGTGGAGCCGCTGCTCACCGTCCGGCGCGTCCTGCGCCAGGAGTTCACGCGGTTGCACAAAATGCTGCTCGAACTGGCTCGCCAGGATCCCGTGTGCCGGCGGCTGATGACCGCGCCTGGCGCCAGGCGACTGGCGGTGATCGCATGTGGGTCGACGGCTCCGACTTCCGCTGGGGTCGCGACCCGGCAGCCACCGTTCAGGCGGCCTGACCCCGACCGGCACAGGAGCAGCGACGGGTTCTGCCACGGCAGGGAGAGGTCCTCACGGAGACGGTGGTGAGACGAGATCGTAATGTCCGCAGCCTCTGCCGCTCGACGGCGGCAAGAGCGCCCGCGTCGGGGCGGTCGTGGCTCTCACCTATCGGGCGACGGTCGATCAGCCGCAGCGCTTTGTTCACTCGAGGGCGGTCGGCGCGCACGTTGGTCTGACACCTCGACGCCACCAGTCCGGCGAGATCGACTATGATGGCGACATCTCCAAGTCCGGCGACACCATGCTCCGGACGATGCTGTACGAGGCCGCCCAGACGCTGCTTACGCAGAGCCGGCACTGGTCCTGGCTCAAAGCATGGGGCACTCGGGTTGCGCAGCGCCGCGGCATGCGGCGCGCCATCGTAGCCGTCGGCTGCCTCGCGGGGTCAGAATGCCTCTTCATGCGGGGGCTCAATTTCCGACTTCGGGGCGATCGCGGCATACGGAAAGCTGGCCAGCGGTCAGTGGTCCACCCTCCTTCGACACTCGGAACGTCCGCTTCTCTATCGCGGCTTAAGTCAAGAGGCAGCACCGATCGACCGCCGGTTGTACCAGCGGGGACGACGGCAGTGCGGATCGCGTTCAGCTGCGGTCAGTTCTGCTCGGGGGTCAATTCGGTGTGAGGTCGCCGCACGGGGCTCGCGCTTCTCTCCGGTGTCGGCGCGATGGCCGCCCCATGATGGGGTAAGAGGATGAGGCGGACCAATCTTACGGAAGCCCAGCCAGGCCAAGTGTGGTGCGGGGCTGCTTCGTGCCTGTAGTCTGTGCTAGCGTCAATCGAGACGTTGATGAGCGATCTTCCTGAGATTTGGCTGAACACGAATGCGACTGCTCCTGCCTGCGCCTCATCAATTGATCGCGCTTTTGCGTGGCTTACTTTTCCTTTTGGCCTTCGCCATTTTCACGCCGCTGGCCACTGCGCAAACCCCAAGCCCGCCTGCTGGCATCAGCAAGGAACAGTATGACGCCCTGGTCGAGGCGATAAGCCAGGCCGTCGTCGTGAAATTGAAGGCCCTTCCTGCGGGCAAGGTCGCTGCAACCCCGCCTGAAACAATCCCTGATGCGGCAGACGGTAGCGTCGAGTCCGAGGTCAGTGCATTTGTCGGCCGCAGCAGCCGGGCGGTCGAGGCCTTACCCGAGCTTGGACGGCGGCTCATGGGGCTTCCGGCACTCGTCGTGGAAGCGGGCGGCGGTCGGGGACTTCTTGCCTTCGTCTCGATACTGCTGCTCTCGATCCTTGCGGCGCTGGGCGCGGAGCGGCTTGTCGGTAGCCTTTTCGGCAATGTTCAACGTCGCCTGAGCATGAGGGCCGCAGCGACGCCCGGGTTGACAGTGGCAGGGCCGCTCCTGGGCATTCTCGCAATTGATCTGCTGGGATTGGCCGCCGTCTGGTTGGTCAGTTATGGCGCGATCGGCATCTGGTTTTCACGAGCAAGCGGCCAGGACAAGCTCGCCGCCGCCATTCTCGCCGGCATCTTTGCGTGGCGCTTCTATATGCTGGCATTTCGCGCCTTGCTGCGCCCCGCGCTGCCCGGGGCGCGGCTCGCCAGCATGGACGATGCCGGCGCGAGCGTTGTCTATCTTCGAATTTCGCTGGTCATCCTGCTGATCGTCGCGCTGCGGATCGTGATCCGCATGCTGATTGCGACGAGTGCCCCGCCCGAGGTGGTGGCGGCTGGCCAGATCGTTGTTTCAATAACCACCGTGACACTCGCCACCTGGGCCGCCGTGGCGTCGCGCGTTCCGATGGCGCGCTGGTTCGCGAATTTGTCTCATGACCAAGGAGCACGGAGCTTAGGACGCCGCCTCGGTATCCATTGGCTGTATCTGACGCTGCCGCTCTTCGTCATCATGGGCCTCACCCAGATCTTTGGCGCCGTCATGGTGCGTTACACCGTCCCAAATGCAGTGCTTCTGACGCTTAATGCATTAATTGCGCTGGTCTTGTTGCAGACTCTCAGCCGCTACCTCACTCGACCAAGTGTTGCTGTCCCGGCGCCGTCGGTAGAAGACGCTGTCTCACTCCCGCTATCGCAGTCCCGCCGATTCTCGGATGTCGTGGTGCGTTGTGTACGTGTTGCCATCCTGATCGGTATCATCGCGCTTGTGGCGCAGAGCTGGATCGTGGAAGTCTTTGCGCTGGTCGACGCTAAGGGCTGGCTGGCACTGACCCGTTCGTCGTTCGCAACGGCGGTGACCTTGTTCCTCGCCTTTGTCGCATGGGAACTCACCGATTTCTTCACTCGTCGCAATGACCCCGCGGCAGCCGCCATCGCCGCCGCTGGTCACGATGAAGCTATCGGCGGCGGATCACGCCTCGCGACCTTACTCCCACTTCTGCGCATCGTCCTAGCCATCAGCATCAGCGTACTGGCTTTGCTCATCGTGCTGTCGGCGCTGGGTGTGAACATTGGGCCGCTTCTAGCTGCGGCATCGGTCTTCGGGCTCGCGATTTCGTTCGGCAGCCAGGCGCTCGTGCGCGATATCGTCTCGGGTGTCTTCTATCTGAGCGATGATGCGTTCCGCATCGGCGAATATATCGACTGTGGCAAGGCCAAGGGCTCGGTAGAGGGCTTTACGCTCCGTTCGATCCGGCTGCGCCATCAGAACGGACAGGTTCACACCATTCCTTTCGGGCAACTCGGTCAGATCACCAACTTCAGCCGGGACTGGGCCACGGTGAAATTCAATCTCCGCTTCAAGCGCGACACCGATCTCGAAAAGTTGCGAAAGACAGTGAAGAAGATCGGCGACGAAATGCAGCAGGACCCGGAGCTCAAGGACGAGTTCCTCGCGCCGCTGCGCATGCAGGGCGTGGCGGACATTCTCGACAACGCGATGCTGGTGCGCTTCAAGTTCACCGTACGTCCGATCCAGCCGAGCTACGTGCAGCGCATGGCGGTCAAGAAGATGGTCGCCAAGTTTGCCGAGGTCGGGATCGAGTTCGCCGATACCATGGTGGCCGTGCAGACTTTAGGGTCTGGGACCGAATCGGCGGCCGCGGCAGCTAACTCTGTACAGATGCGCAATCGAGCGGGTGCTGCGGCACCGGCCGCAGAACCTGCAACCTGAGTACAATCCGACAAGCAGATGCACCAGTAACCTTGCGTGATCGGGAAAACTTGCAGACGACATAAATATTCACATTTTTATCAATAAGATACGTTTCTATATGCGATAATCCATGTTGAAGGGTAGATCACAGGTAGCATCGAAACTCCCAAGCGTGGCAACCTGCCGGAGTGTGGGTTGGCGAGCCGTGCGGCGCCTGCCAACAGCCTGGGCCGTCGAACCAGCGGTCGGGGAGACCGGTACGTCCGGCCGGGCCATCTGCCTGCAGCATGCCGGCAAAGCCTTGCAGATATTGCTCTGGTCATCGCCTGAATGATCAGGGGGTACGCGGAACGCACTGGCTGTAGCCCGATGCAACCACGTCTGGCAGACCCATCTGTGGATGCTGTCCTTAAGCTTCATGTCGATCGAACCCTGCAGCTCCCGTTTTCCCTCCGAAGGCAATAATCACACGTTCGAATCGTGTCGGGCGCGCCGCGAGTGTGGCGCGGATCTTCTGCGTCGGTGACGCACAGCCGGCAGGCAGAAGCAAACCACCTGAGCATCATCCCGGTTGTATGATAGCGTCGCTGACAGGATGAGGGCTGGGAGCCTGCTTACATGAATCAGCGTGACAAGGTCCGGCTGGCGACGTTGCCTACACCGTTCGAACGGCTGCCACGCCTGTCACAGGCTCTGACCAGCAATGACCGAACCCCGGCGATCTGGATGAAGCGTGATGACTGCACCGGCTTTGCCGGAGGCGGAAACAAAGCGAGGAAACTCGAATATCTGGTTGCCGACGCATTGGAGAGCGGCGCCAATATGCTCGTGACAATGGGCGCGATCCAGTCGAACCACGCTCGCCAGACCGCAGCGGCGGCCGCACGACATGGACTGGGTTGCCTGCTGCTCTTGAGCGACTCGGTGGCGAACCGGGGAGACGCCTATCGAACGAATGGGAACTGGCTGCTAGACAAGCTGTTCGGCGCGGAGATCCGCGTCCTTGCTTCGAGCGAGGACAGTTCCGCAATCGCTGCAGAGACGATGGCCGGACTGACGGCGCAGGGGCGGAGGCCCTACTTCATCCCGGTCGGCGGCTCGAATGCGCTTGGGAGCCTCGCCTATCGCGACGCGCTTCTGGAATTGGCGGCCCAAGCGAAGGATGACGGCTGCTGCATCGACCATATCGTTCTGCCGACCGGGAGCGGCGGCACGCATGCCGGCATTCTGGCCGGCGTCGAGGAGGCGGGGTTGCCCTGCCGCGTGCATGGCATCAGCGTCTCGCGCTCAGCGGAGCAAGCGCGCGCGATCGTTTCCGGTTTGGTTCAGGAGATTTTTGCTCTCGAAGGCCGTCAACGCGAAACCATGGCTGCCTTAGACATCGACGACTCCCAGGTAGGTCCCGGATACGGCCAGCCCACCGCAGCAATGACAGAGGCTGTCGAGTTAATGGCCCGCACAGAGGGGATTCTGCTAGACCCGGTTTATACCGGCAAGGCCATGGCAGGCCTTCTGTCCTTGGTCAGGAATGGCGCCATCGCTTGCGGTGAATCTATCGTCTTCTGGCACACTGGCGGTGCACCTGGTCTCTTCGCGTATCCAGAGGTGTTTCATCGATAAGTTCGAAGCGGCTGCAGGTCGGTCGGCTCCAAGAGAGACACCCCGGCATGCGTTTCGGATGGCGCGGGAGCGAATGCCCGAACAGGCAAAGGTCACATGTTCTGATCGTGTCGGGCGCGCCGAGGGTGTGGCGGCGGTATGCCGCCACACCGAGCTATCCTTGATCCCTGGCGAACGTCAGTTCGTCACTTTTTCTTGCTGGTTGATCCGGAGGCGTTGACCGTCGTCACCGCCAGCGTCGTCAGTTTGGCATTTGCCGCCTTTTCCTCGTCTAGGATCGACGTCAGAAGCTCGTGCGCTTCGGTGTGCCCCAGGACTTTCGCCCATTCGCGCAGTGTTCCATAGCGGGCAATCTCGTAATGCTCGACGGCTTGTGCGGCGCCGATCAAACAGACGTCGCGTGCGTGGCCTTCTGCCTCTTCGATAAGACCGTCCGCCTCTTTCAGTAGACCGGCCATAGCATCACATTTCTCGCCACTGGCCTTCAGGCCCAACGACTTGAACACGGATTCGAGTGTCGTCACATGGCCTTTTGTTTCTTTCATGTGATCGTCGAATGCCTGTTTCAGCTCGGCGCTTCCTACCGCTTTGGCGACTTTTGGCAGCGCCTTGAGAAGGGCGTTCTCAGCCCAGTAAATGTCCTGCAGCGTGTGCTCAAAAGCTTCCTGGAGTGTCTTCATTTCGACGTCCTCTATAAGCAGCAACATCCCTCGGACTTGAGGGGCACATGGCAATGTGCAGACAACGTCTGGCTGTAGGGACCGTTCCCAAGCAGCCTCTTGAAGATGGCCGAACCAGTTGTGAAAGTTCGAACGGGCGAGGACGGAAGGCAACGGTCACATGTTCGCGTCGAGTCGGGCGCGCCGCGGTTGTGGCCCCGGTCGGCATTCGCCTGATAGACAGCCACAACCTGCCGTCTATGCTCGTATCTCTTTCGACAATATCGCAGGTCCTCATGAACACCGACGAGTTCGCCGTCCGAGCGCCGCTGGCGACGACCTTGCCCGTCATCGGCACATCCGCACGCTTTCCCGTTCGGCGAATCTACTGCGTCGGCCGCAATTACGTCGCTCATGTGCGCGAGATGGGTGGCAACGAGACACGCGATTTTCCACTGATCTTTCAAAAGCCGGCCGATGCGGTGGTGCAGAATGCCGGCGTCGTGCCCTACCCGCCTATGACCGATGACTTCCATTTCGAGCTCGAGCTTTTGGCCGCGATGAAGTCAGGCGGCTACGACGTCTCTCAGGAGTCGGCGCTCTCGCATGTCTATGGCTACGGAATCTGCCTGGACATGACTCGCAGGCGGCTACGGGACACGCCAGCAGGACCGAGTCTCCCCTGGGAGCTGAAGAAGTCCTTTGACCATTCGGCGCCATGTGGGCCAATCCATCCGGTGGAGCGGGTCGGGCATCCAGCGAGTGGTCGCATCAAGCTTGAGGTCGACGGCCACGCGAAGCAGGATTCGGACCTTTCGCTGATGATTTGGTGCATCCCTGAAATCATTGCGACATTGTCGAAATACTACGCGATCGAACCCGGCGATCTGATCATGACCGGCACACCTCACGGGGTTGGCGCGGTCCTACCGGGCAATGTCCTGGTCGGCACGATTGAGGGCCTCGGAAGCTTGACGGTAACGATCGGCGAAACACCCAAGAAGCGCGCCTAGGGCGCGGCCGCGATCTCGGAGCATCGTCCAGTCCGATCCCCGCCGCTTCGGCAATGCGGGATTTTGCGAGCGACCGCGGCGTCGCCCAGAATGCTTTTCATGCCCCGCATGCCGTCCTTCTCGCCTTCGAGCGCCTGATTGCGCTGCGCCAGAGTGAGCCCCGCCAGGAACGCGACCTCGCACTCGTGGCGCCACTCCTCCGACCAGGTCGAGACCTCACGCTCGGAACGATACAGTCCAGTAAGTGAAGGCCGAGGGCGGCCACGGCTTTCAGCCGCCCGCAATTTGAACCCGCCGCGCTGGTCGTCTGCAGTCAGGCGACCGTCGAATGTCCCGTAGTGGGCAGACATCTCAGGTCCGGAACTGGCGCCTCGAAGAACACGACGATCCAGTCCGACTATCCTGCTGCAGTACCCATTACGTTCGCGGCAAGATCACGCTCAAATTCGTAAGCTGTCCATAGGTTCTCTTCGTCCTCACGGTTGAGGCAGGACTTTATCTCTGCGCGCAGACGGCCTTTCAGTAACTTCGCCATCTCATGCGCGAGCGCAACGGCTCGCTCTAGAACGCGCGCCGGTGTGTCGGCTAGCTCCTGGACGAGACCGATCTGATGCGCCCGCGTGCCCGAGAGGGGCTGACCCGTATAGGTCAGAAGCCGCGCCTCTCCCTGCGAGAGCACCTCTCGTACAATCCGGTAACCGCCAAAGGCGCCAACCTTGACTTCGGGCAAAGCCAGCCTGGCGTCTGCTGTCGCTAGCCTGATGTCGCAAGCACAGGAGAGCATAAAGCCCGACCCCATCGCCGCGCCATGAATGGCCGCGATGGCGGGGATCGTGCTCTCGCGCACCGCCTTCATGCCGTCGCGGACGGCACCGGTTCCGGCGAGCGTCTCCTCGGGTGTCAGCGCGGCGAACTCTCTAAAATCATTGCCGCCGCAGAAGTGCTTGTGCGGCAGCCCCGTGAAGACCATCGCAGCAACGCCATCCCGCTCCAGCCCCGCGATAATCCCCGGTAAGGTCCGCCAATGAGCGAAGCTGACGGCGTTGACCGGAGGGTTGTTGAACCGGATGACGGCCACCTCGCCTTCACACTCGACCTCGAACATCGGCGTCAACCCCGCGTCGCATAAGAGGGCGCGCGCTTTTCCAGGAAGGCGAGCGCGCCTTCCTTGGCTTCGGGCGTCCGCCGTACGGCGGCCGTCAGCGTGCATTCGAACTCATAGCCTTCCTTGAGGGTCATGAATTCAGTGCGGTTCAGCCCCTGCTTGGCCAGCCTGATGGCCGGCGGGCTCTTGCTGGCAATCTCCTCCGCCAACGCCATCGCCGTCGGCATCAGGTCCTCAGGGGCTACCACCTGATCGACGATATGCGCCTGCAGCGCTTCCTGGGCAGAGAGCCGCCGCCCCGTATACATCATGAGCCGGGTCATCCCCTGCCCGGCAAGGCGCATGACATGGCGCGAGCCGCCGAGCACGCCGACATCGATCTCGGGCAGCGCGAACTTCGCCTTCTCGGAGGCGATGCGGATGTCGCAGAGCGAAGCCAGCACGATGCCGGTGCCGACGGCGGCGCCGTTGATCGCGCCGACGATGGGGATGGCGCAATCATACAGCGCATTGAAGGTCAGGCGGACATGGGCGAGATACTCGGTCGCCTGGTCGAAATCGAGATCAACGAAGTCGTTGACGTCGTTGCCCCCGCAGAAGACCTTGCCGGCGCCGGTGAACACCGCGACTCGCAGGTCGTTGTCCTCGCCGAGCCGGTGGAAAGTCCGACGCAACTCGTCATAGACCTCGAGGCTCACCGCATTGGCGGAGGGTCGGTCCAGCGTCACGACGGCGAGGCCGCGATCGACCTCGACCTTCACGAACTTGTTGTGATAGCTCATCGTTGTGTCCTCTTCTTGCCGAGATAGCTGTCCTGGATGGCGTTCGAGGCCATGATCTCGCTGGCCCGTCCGTCGGCGACGCAGGTACCCGTTTCGAGCACGACCGCGTGGCGTGCTATCATCTGCGCGAGCGCCAGATTCTGCTCGACGAGCAGGATCGCGACGCCGGTCTCGGCGATGCGATTGACGGCTTGGGCGACCTGATCGACCGCCTTCGGGGCGAGACCCTGACTGGGCTCGTCGAGAAGCAGAAGGCGCGGCCGCGACATCAGCGCGCGCGCCAGCGCCAGCATCTGCTGCTCGCCGCCCGAAAGCAGCCCGGCACGCTGGCCCTCGCGTTCGAGCAGGATCGGGAACAGCGCGAAGACGGCGTCGTAGTCGTTCGTGCGCGGTTCGCCATGGACATAGGCGCCCAGCCGCAGGTTCTCGCGAACGGTCATGTCGCCGAAGACCTGGCGGCCCTCGGGCACGAGGGCGATGCCGCGCTTCACCCGGTCGGCCGAGGACAGCCGCGTGATCTCCTCGCCATCGAGCAGGATCGTGCCGCCCCAGGCTGGGATCAGGCCGGTTAAGACGCGGCACAACGTCGTCTTGCCGGCAGCGTTGGCACCCATCACCACCGTCGGGTCGTCGGCCTGGACCTCGAAGCCGAGTCCGTGCAGCACCTCGAGCCGGTCATAGCCGGCACGCAGCCCTTCAATCCTCAGCATCGGCAGCCCTCCGTCCGAGATAGACGTCGATCACCTTCTGCTCAACCTGGCATTCCTCGGGCGTGCCCTCGAACAGCAGGCGGCCCCGATCGAGCACCGCCACGCGCTGCGACACCTCCATCAGGAAGCGCACATTGTGCTCGACGAGCAGGACCGTGATGCCGGTTGCATTCCAGCGGCGAACCAGCGCCCCCAGCCTTTCGACCTCGGCCGTCGTCAGCCCCACCGCCGGCTCGTCGAGCAAGAGGAGGCGCGGCCTGAGCGCCAAGGCGAGCGCGATGCCGAGATGGCGCAGCGTCGCGTAGGGCAGGTCGCGCGCCGTGCGGTCGAGCACATCGCCGAGATTGCAGGCCTCGATCAGTTCGTCGACGCAGGCCGGATCGGGCGAGTGGACCGAGGCGATGCGCAGGTTCTCGCGAACGGTGAGCCCGAGGAAGGCGCGCGTCTGCTGGAAGGTGCGCACGATGCCGCGCCGAACCGTCTTCGCGATCGGCCAGGGGCCCTTCGCTCCGTCGAAGACGATGTGGCCGGCGCTCGGGGCGATCAGCCCCGAGACCATGTTGATCAGGGTGGTCTTGCCGGCGCCGTTGGGCCCGATCAGTCCGAAGATCATGCCTTCGGGCACGTCGAGCGAGACGCCGGCGAGTGCCACGACGCCGCCGAAGCGCGCCTCGATGTCGCGGATCTGGAGCAGGCTCATGGCGCGCGCTCCCGTCCGCCAAGGCGACGCGCACCCCGCGAAATCAGGCTGGCGATGCCCTGGGGCGCGAAGATGATGAACACGAGCAGAAGCACGCCATAGGCAAGCAGGCTCAGCGTCGCCGCCACCCGCAATCCCTCAGGCAACGCCGTCAGCAGGGCCGCGCCGAGGATAGGGCCCCAGAGCGTGCCCATGCCACCGACGACGACCAGCGCGACGAGCTGGAAGCCGGTCCCGAGCACGGTGAAGCTCTCGGGCGCGATGAAGGAGGAGATCGCGGCAAACAGCGCGCCCGCCAGCCCGGCGAACACGGCGCTGAAGGTAAAGGCTGCGAGCCTCGCGGAGGCGACGCGGATGCCCAGCGCCTGCGCCAGCGTCAGGTCCTCGCGCACGGCGAGGCACTCGGCACCCAGCCGCGAGCGCACGAAGGCGAGGGCAGCCATCAGCGTGGCGAAGAGCAGGCCCAGCGCGAGCAGCGCATAATAAATCGTCGTGCGCAGCGGCAGCCATGCCGGCTGCTCCGGCCCGGGAATGCCGACAAAGCCGCCGACGCCACCGGTCAGTCCTGGCAGCACCAGGAAGAGTTGGTGCCCGATCAAGCCGATGCCGAGCGTCAACACCGCGAAATACAGGCCACGGGTACGGAAGGCGAGTAGCGCTATTAGCGCGCCGGCCGCCCCCGTCAGTGCGCCGCACAGCGGCAGGGCTGCCCAGAAGGACAGGCCGTAGCGCGCCGTCAGGAGCGCGCAGGCATAGGCGCCAAGCCCGTAGAGCGCGCCATGGGCGAGCGAGAGATAGCCGGTGAAGCCGAGCAGCACGTCGAAGGCAACCGCCAGAGTCGCGAAGATCGCGCCAATGGTGACGACATAGACGAAGTAGTCGTTGAGGGTCAGCGTCAGACCGCCGGCCAGCGCGAAGATGAACGATGCGATGAAGGCCGATCTGGAAAGGGGCATGCTGGCCATGATCAGCGCTCCACCTGGGCGCGGCCGAACAGTCCCTGCGGCCTCACGAGCAGCACGAGGACGAGGATGGCAAAGGCACCGATGTCCTGAAGCTCGCTTGCGATGTAGCCAGCGACCAGAACCTCGGCGACACCCAGCACCAACCCGCCGAAGACGGCGCCCCAGAGGCTGCCGATGCCACCCAGGACGAGTACCACGAAGGCCTTCAGCACCGGATTGACCCCCATGGCCGGATAGATCGGAAAGGTCGCTCCGAGAAGCGCTCCAGCGATCGCGCCGAGACCTGCGCCGATGGCGAAGGTCGCGAAGCGGACCTTCACCATCGAGATGCCCATCAGCATCGCCGCGTCGCGATTCTGCGCCGTGGCGCGGATCGCGAGCCCGAGCCGGGAGCGGTTCAGCACCAACCAGACCGCAGCGAACGCGGCCGCGAGGCTGCCCATCACCAGGAGCTGGAGCTGCGTGACTGCAAAGAACGCGGTCCGGATCACGCCTGTCAGCGGGGCGGGAATGGTACGTGCCTCCGTGCCCCAGATCAGCGTCGCGACCTGCTGCAGGATGATCGAAGCCGCAAGTGCCGAGATCATCAGCGAGAGGGGTGGCGCCGTATCGATCGGCCGGAACACGAGCCGATCGACGAGGCAGCCAAGCATCATGATGCACAGCACCGAGATGAGCATCGCGAGCCAGAAGTTGATTCCGGCCGCGACAAGGGCATATGTGACAAAGGCGCCGAGCATGTAGAATTCGCCATGCGCGAAGTTGGGGATCAGCAGCACGCCGAAGATCAGCGTGAGCCCAAGCGCAACGAGCGCATAGGTCGAGCCAAGGGCGAGACCGTTGACCAGCTGCTGAGGAAGGAGTTCGAGCATGGTGAAGACCTCTGGTTCAGTGCTGCCAAGTCACTGCGGGACCTTGGCGAGCGGCTCCCACGCCTGGCCCTTCCAGATGCTAACGACGCCGCGCAAATCGACTTGACCCTTGTCGTCGAAGAGCTTGCCGTCCGGTTGGGCGCTGTACTTCGTCACCAGCGCCGGCACCTCTGCCAGCTTGAGCTCGGTCAGCGCCTTGTTGACCGCGGCGTTCTCGATCGAGCCCGCCTTCTCGAAGGCGGCCTTGAGCATGTGCACGGCGTCGAAGGAGAGCGCGGTCAGTTCACCTGGTGCGTCGCCGAACTTGGCGCGGTAGGCGGCGTCGAGCGCCTTCGCCTTGTCGTCGCCCAGCTTGACGTAATCCTCGGTGGTGGGCGGGATGCAGTTGAACACACCCTCCATCTCCGCTGCCGAGATGTTCTTCAGGACGGTCGAAGGTGGCGAGACCATTTCCCAAACGATCTGGCCGTTGAAGCCGAGCTGTCGCGCCTGCTTGGTGATCAGCGCGCCCTCGGCCGGATAGCCCCGGATCAGCAGGACGGCCGGGTTCTTGCCCTTCAGATTGGTCAGCGCGGCGGAGAAGTCGGTATCGTTGAGCTTGTAGTATTCCTCGCCGAGGATTGTCGCGCCCAGCCCCTTGAGATCTGCCGAGAGCTTTGCCTGCGAGCCCATGAAGCCGGCATGGAAGCGGTCGGTCATCATAGCGACCGACCCGAATTTGCGCGCCTTGAAAAGGTCGACGACCGCGACATTGTAGCCGCTCACGGTCGCCTGGTTGCGAAAGATATTCTTGCCGTTGGTCAATTCGTCGGCGATCGAGCCGTCGATGATCTGCGTGACCTTGTCGCTGCGCTCGATGATCGGCTTGAGGGCCGGCGCCACGCCGCTCGCCAGCGGTCCAATGATGAAGCGGACATCGGCCGCCATCAGCTTACGCAGTGCGGCCACGCCCACGGTCGGGCTCGCCTGGTCGTCCTCGGTCACGACCTTCAGCTTGTAGGCCTTGTCGCTGATCTTGACGCCGCCGGCGGCGTTGATCTGCTCGGCTGCGAGCTGGATGCCGCGGCTTTCGGGCAGGCCATAGAAGGTGGCAGGGCCCGTGATGGGGTGAAGATCGCCGATGGCGATCTCCTGGGCTGCCGCGGCCGAAAGGCCGGCAGCAAGGCACAATGATAGCGTTGCCAGAAACTGCTTCATTTTTTATCCTCCCGTTGTGAACACAAGAACCGGTCGTGCCGTGGCGTTTCAGGCCGCAGTTTCCGCCAGCTTCTTCTTGATCTCGTGTTTCTTGATCTTGCCCGCAGGGGTCTTGGGCAGTTCGTCCATGAAGACGACCTGCCGCGGCGCCTTGAAGCCCGCGATCGTGGCGCGGACATAGGCAATCAGTTCCTCGGCGCTCGCGCCGCTCTCAGGCTCAGGCACGATAGCGGCGACGACACGCTCGCCATAATCATCGTCCGGCAGGCCGAAAACAGCACAATCTCGAACCTTCGGGTGAGCGATCAGCGTGAGTTCAACCTCCTTGGCGAAGATGTTCTCGCCGCCGGAACGGATCATGTCCTTCTTGCGATCGACGAGGTGGACGAGTCCCTTCTCATCGACGCGACCGAGATCGCCGGTGTGCAGCCAGCCGCCGGCAAAGGCCTCCTGCGTCGCCTCCGGACGGTTGAGATAGCCGCTCATCAGCGCAGGCGAACGGATGCAGATCTCGCCGAGTTCGCCTTGGGGAACCTCATTCATGGCGTCGTCGAGCAGCGCGACCTGCGTGCCGGGAACCGGCCGGCCGATCGAGAGCGGCTGGTCGAGCGCCTCTTCCGGCCGGTTGATGCAGATATACGGCCCGCCTTCGGTCAACCCGTAGGCGTTCGCGATGCCGATCCCGACTGCACCGCGCTCGCGAAAGGCATCGACGATCTTCAGGATCAAGGTCGAAGGGTCGTAGTTGGCATAGGCAATGAGCTTCATCGCGCTCATGTCACTCGTCGGCCAGGCTTTGGATTCGACCATCTGGCGCAACACCAGCGGGACGCCGAACATGCCGTTGCACCGATGTGTCTCTATCATCGCGACCGCGCTCTCGGGCTCGAAGCGCTCGGCGATCACGGCCGCGCCGCGCTGAATGAAATAGATCTTGAGGTAGTCCCAGGCGCCGGTGTGGAAGAGCGGCATGTAGCAGAAAAACCGCTCACCCCGCTTGATGCCGAAGACCGGCAGCGCATTCAATGCGTCCAGAATTGTGCGCCGATGCGAGATGACTGCGCCTTTCGGCCGCCCGGTCGTGCCCGAGGTGTAGAGCACGAGATGCGGATCGTCCCAGCTTCGGGCCCGCGAGACCGGCTTGTTTGGAGCCATCGCGGTCATCGCAGCGAAAGCCACGACGCCATCCTGCGCCGGGCCGCGCAGCACGATCGTCGGCTTATCCGCGAGCGGCTCGATCGCTTCCTTCGTCAGAGCGTGGAATTCCGGGCTAGTGACCACCAGCCGGGGCTGGCAGTTGTTAAGGATGTAGGAGATCTCATTGGCGCGCAGCCACATATTGACCGGCACCAGGACGGCGCCCATGCCGGCCAGAGCATAGCCGAGCAGCACATAATCGTCGCTGTTGCGGTCAAGCACGGCAACACGACTGCCATGCCCAATGCCCAGTGCCGCGAGACCGTTCTGGATCGCGGCCATGTCTTCAGCGAATTCACGCCAGTTACGGATGCGCGTGCCGAAGATCAGCGCGGCTTCATCTGGCGCCCAGCGCACATTGTCGGCCACGATATCCGACAGCAAATAGGGCAGTCCCGCGCTTTCAGGCTGCACTGAAGCCTCCATCGACCATGACTGTCGAAGCCGTTGTGAAGGACGACCAGTCGGAACAAAGGAACGCGGCGGTACGGGCGATATCCTCCGGCCGACCCAGGCGTCCGATGGGGAGGACGGTCGGCTTGGAGTAGGCCAACGTCTTTTGCGTCATTGGCGTCTCAATCACGCCCGGGCAGATGCAGTTGACGCGGATGTTCTTGGAGCCGCACTCGATCGCGAGGGCGCGCGAGAACGAGAGGACGCCTCCCTTCGAGGCGGAATAGGCGTTGAGCTTTTCCCACCCTGTCACAGCGACGACTGAGGCGACCGTAACGATGCTGCCGCCGCCCACTCTTTCCATGGCCGCGACGGCCGCACGGCAAACATAGAAGGTGCCGGTCAGATTGACCGCTATGATCTTGTCCCAGGTCTCGTCCGTGACGCGGGTGATCGGCCCGTCCGACGAAGGGCGCCAGATTCCGGCGCAGTTGACCACGGCGTCGATGCCGCCAAAGGCCTGCTCGACGGCCGCGAAGCCCGCATCGACCGAGGCAGCGATCGAGACGTCGCAGGCGTAGCCGAGATGGCCGGCGCCGCATAGTTGCCGGGCGGCGGCCGACGCCGTCGCCTCGTCGAGATCGAGAACCGCAATCCGGGCACCGGCTTCCGCGCAGATCTGGGCGACGCTTGCCCCGATGCCGCTAGCGCCGCCGGTGACGAGGACGCGTTTGCCCTCCAGCATCATGTTGCTCACCCTTGTCTTCCTCGGTTGATGCGCTCTCCGGCGCGTCTGGACGCTTAAGCGCGGATGCGCCTTGCGCGGCCGTTTTCGGCCTGTCGTGATCCTCGCCGTCGGCGCCCCTTCGAAGCGCGACCCCGTCAAGCGCCAAACGAGCGAGTTCGGTGGCGATAGTCTGAGGAGTGGCTCCTGCATGGGCTGCCCAACGATGCACCGTCGACAGCAGCCCGAGGATCGCGAGCATCGCGATCTGGGGATCCTGCATACGGAATTCGCCGCTTGCCTGGCCTTCCTCGATGACGTGCCTGACCCAGGCTTCGAACTCGCGCTCGCGGGCGGCAAGGCCCTTGCGCGATGGGGCATCGAATTCATGGCGCTCGCGCCAGAAGATCGTCAGGAAGCGACGGTTCTCGATGTTGTAGAGCACCTGCGTCTCGACAAGCCGGCCAAGACGCGCCGCCGCACCGCCCGGCGAATGCGCTAGAGCCTCCATCGTCTTGAAGAACTCCACCGTGACGTCTTCGTAGAGAGTCTCGAGCAGATGCGATTTGTTGCGGTAGTAATGGTAGATTGCCGGCTTGCTGACCCCGCAGGCATCCGCGATGTCGTTCATCGAGGTGGCGCGAAAACCCTTGCTGTCGAAGAGGTCGAGCGCCCGCTCATAGACGATGCGGCGCACGCTCTGCGCGCGGCTTCCGTCCGCTCCCGTCCGGGGGAGCGCCTTGATCGGGATCGATCTTCTCATCGGCGTTTCCTCACGGCCCGGTCTAACGCCGTGCTCGACAAAATGGATATTACTTACCGGTCGGTAAGATTGTCAACCCGCACAACTCTCGTTCATGCGACAATCTTGAAGATACCGCCCGGTAGCGACCGGACCGGTTGCGATCTTATCGGCTCCAGCTCGCAGCTTCGCGGGGAGATTGGCCGAACGAGCGAGCACCTAAGAAGGTGGCCGGGTTCGCAAATGAACCGATCGGATACGCTAATTCAGGACGCCAAGTTCGGATCTCAGGTAGAATGTCGCTCCTGCTCGATCTGCTGACAAAGTTGGCAGAATGCCCTGCCTCAACAGGTCCCTGCTCATTACGTGCATTGGCCTACTGCGGGATTTTGAGGCGTCGTAAAGTGATACATACTGGTCCTTGAACGACCGTAGCGAGGCCATCGGGATGGTAATGCCGAGCTTGCTCGGCCCCAAGCTACCAGCGTGCTTGATCGGCAAAATCCCGCTCCGTGTAAGGGCATGAACCACGCGCGAGCCAGCTCCAAGCGCTTCGACGCATTCCCAAAATGAAAGGTCTCTGTCAGATTCAGGTCGAACCCGCGCCACCACGCCATTCAAATCAACCACTAGCGAGTCAATTCCCAAGAGTTCAGGCTTTCGACCAACCCAGTTCAGTTGGTCACCAAGAATGAGTTTTACAATATCGGATCTAGAGCAATTTGCTTTCAGGGCGGCCACTGCGATCGAAAGCTGAAACTCAGTCGTTTCATGAACCAGAACGGCCCTCGCCAAAAGCCTTTGGCAAAGTGACTCTAGAGTTTTCCGACAATGCATTCTTCGCGAAGAAGTATCCTTGACCGCGAAGTGATCGAGGACCCCCGCTTCTACTGGCTGACCTCAGGCCAGCTCGACCATCTCCACCCAATCCGGGCTTTTCCCCACCTCGGCCCGGTCGTTCACACCGAGCCCGCCGCTCCCGCCATCGATGGCATAAACCGTAGCGTGGTCTGTCGACTGCCCCAATACCACCAGGTAGCGCCCGGTCGGGTCGATGCCGAAGCCGCGCGGCTGGGTCTCGGTCGGGATGTGCTGCAGCGGTCGCAATTTGCCATCTGGCTCGACCGCGAAGCTCGCCAATGTCGAGCTGTTCCGCTCCGAGGCGTAGAGAAAGCGGCCGTCCGGCGTAATCTGGATATCGGCGCCCCAAGGCTTTCCGTCGAAGCCGGCTGGCAACATGGTGACGACCTGCTTGGTCTGAAGCGTGCCGTGTTTCGGATCGTAATCGAAGACCGTGACTGAAGCGTCGAGCTCGCCAAGCAGGTACAACCTCTTGCCGGCAGGATCGAAGATGAAATGGCGCGGCCCTGTGCCTTTCGGTAGGACGGTCGTTCGCGGTCGCGTCAGCGTCCCGGCCGCCTGGTCGAAATCGAAGCTGTAGAGCACATCGCCGCCCAGACTTGTCGCCAAAACATGCCGGTCGGAGTCGCCCATAATACC
The DNA here is from genome assembly GCF_026020075.1 of Bosea sp. NBC_00550. NCBI lineage: Bacteria > Pseudomonadati > Pseudomonadota > Alphaproteobacteria > Hyphomicrobiales > Alloboseaceae > Allobosea > Allobosea sp. NBC_00550. Next base: position 123,607 of record NZ_CP102773.1, on the reverse strand, counting down.
ATGGGCGTTCGGCGCAGTTGGAACACGCTGCGCGACCTGCTGCGCGACGCCGTCGGTCGCGATCGGACTCACCGTGACGACATTTCCGTCATAGGAGGCGCCGAACAGGAAGCGTCCGCTGAGATCGGTGCGAATATAGGCGACGCTCTCCGTCATCGCCGCAAAGCCCAGTTCGCACAGGGCACCTGTGGCCTGGTCGATTCGGAAGGTTGCGACGCCGCGTGGCGCCCCCCGCATGGCTGCGTAGAGGAACTCTCGTCCCGGCGACAGTGCCAGTGGCAGCGAGCGACCGGGTTGGGTCACGCCTGGGAAGGGCATGCGCTGGATAGGGCTCAGCGTACCGCTTTTGCCAGAGAGCCGGAGCACACTGATATCACCGCCCAATCCATTGCCAATATAAACGGCGAGATCGGCCTGTCTTCTGGAATGATGATGCGACATGTACGGCTCCTAAATCTTCCCATAGTCTCGACCCACCGGAACATCTACATGTTTGATGATTACGGGGGCTGCTCTGATCCTCCGGGCATCCCGGCCCGAGGCAGATCCGACCTTGATCAACGTAGGGCAGGGGGCATCGGCCTGCGAGGCGTTGCAGAACCAGCCAGCGCCTGCGCCGCGACCGCGACTGGCGCGGTGCTCGGCATCGACCATACTTGTATAGGCATGGACATCGCCGAGCCCGAATAGATGCCGGCGGGGGACGGCGTATTCGCCGAGCAAGCTGTCGGAAGACGCCATCCCCATCAGGCATAAGCCGTCGAGCCATCGGGGCGGCGTGGGACCTTGCGCTCCCAGTGGACGTAGTCCTCCTTGGCGAGCACATCCATGTCCATCTCGACGCCCCAGCCTGGGCGATCGGGACGCAATTCGAGATGGCCATCCTTCGGCAGATAGGGGTCCTTGACGTACCAGGCGCCCTGCGAACGGTCTGGTTGAGCATTGGCGTCGCCGCTGCCGTCGCCGAAGGCGTAGTTGGGGCCATGCGGGAGCCTGTACTCGAGAATTCGGAAATTGGGCTGCGCCGCCGAGAAATGCAGGTTCACGGCGGTGGCAAGAGGGCCCATCGGGTTGTGGGGCGCGACGGTCACATAATGCGCCTCGGCGATGGCGGCGATCTTGCGCATTTCGAGCAGGCCGCCGACGACGCAGATATCGGGCTGGATGATGTCGCAGCCCTTGACCGAGAGCAGCCGCAGGAACTCGAACCGGCTGTAGAGCGACTCGCCCGTCGCGAGCGTGCAGTTGAGACCGCGATTCAGCTCGCCCCAGGCTTCGATGTTCTCGGGCCGGATCGGCTCCTCGAAGAAGAGCGGGTCATAAGGCGCCAATGCGTTGCCGAGCTGCATGGCCTGCTGGGGCTCGAAGATCTTGGCATGAGCGTCGAAGGCGATGTCGTAGTCCGATTGCACCGTCTCGCGCAGGCTGCGGAAATAGTCGGCGCTGGTGCGCACGACCTCGCCCCAGCGATGCGCATGCATGTCGATCCGGTAGGGGCTGAGCTTGAACGCCGTCAGCCCCCATTGCGCGTTCAGCGCATCGAACTGGTCGCGCGCGATGGCCGCGTCCGGCGCGGTATAGACGCCGGCATAGACACGCACGCGGTCGCGGACATGGCCGCCGAGCAGCATGTAGACGGGTACGCCCAGGGCCTTGGCCGAGATGTCCCAGAGGCAATGATCGATCGCCGAGATCGCCGCCAGCCCGAGCGCTCCGGGCGGGAAGCGACTCTGCTGGAGCAGATAGAGGATCAGGTGCTCGATGCGCCGCGGGTCTTGTCCGCGAATGAACTCGAAGAGATAGTCGAGCAGCGGCGGCAGCGCCTTGTCGGGGCCGTGATTGTAGCATTCGCCCCAGCCGGTCAGGCCATCATCGGTGTCGATGGCGACGACGACGCGGGGCCGGTCCTTGTCGCGCGACATGTAGATTCGCAGGCGGTCGATCTTCATCGGCTCAGTCCTTCGGAAAATAGACGCCCCGCTTCCAGCGGGTTTGCACATAGACATGTTCGCGGAAGGTGCCCTGCGCATAGGAGCCGGCCCCCTCGGTGACGGGGATCGAGACGTTCATCTCGCTTGGCCATTGCGCAACGAAATCCTCGTCGATCTCGACGCCGAGACCCGGAGCGTCGGGGACGACGATATAGCCAGCGCGTGAAACCGGATGCGGGATGACAGTCTTGGCGCGGCCCTCCCAATCGTCCTCGATGCGTTCGAGAACGAGCCCGTTCGGGCAGCTCGCGAGGAGATGGAGGGCGGCGTATTCCGCAACCGGCCCGAGCGAGCCGGAATGCGGCGCCAGCATGATGTGATGCGCCTCCGCCATGGCCGCGATCTTCTTCATCTGGGTGATGCCGCCGGCGCGGCCGGTGTCGGGCTGCACCACATCGATCAGATCGCGCTCGATCAACTCGCGCTCGCCGAACATCGTCGCCATGCGTTCGCCCGCTGCCAGCGTCACGGAGGAATGGTTGCGGATGCGGGCATAGCCGTCGAGATTATCGGGTGCGATCGGGTCCTCGACCCACATCATCCTGTAAGGCTCGAGGGCGCGGCAGAGCTGCGTCGCATCGGCTGGTGTCAGCCATGGCGGGCCATGCAGGTCGATGGCGATGTCCATCTCCGCTCCAACAGCCTCACGCAGCCCCGCGACTTTCCTGACGGGATCGGAGACGCCGCCGCATTTGATGGCGGTGACGCCGCGCTGTTTCAGCGAGAGCGCGGTCTCCGGCGTGTTGGCGTGGCCGTAGATGCGGATCCTGTCGCGCAGCTTGCCGCCGAGCAGATTCCAGACCGGCGTGTTCAGCGCCTTGCCCTTGATGTCCCACAGCGCCATGTCGATGCCGGTCATCGCGCCGGCACCGACGACGCCGGTCATGCCGTGGCCCATGATCGCGATCTGCATCTTCTGCCAGAGCCGCTCGATATGCAGGGGGTCTTCGCCGACAAGCAGCGACTTCAAATCCTCGACCGCCGTCCTGATGACGCGAGGCCAGCCGGAGCATTCGCCGATCCCGGTGATGCCCTCGTCGGTAACGACCTTGACGAACAGCCAGTTGCGGCTTCCGGTGAGGTTCTTCGAGAATTGCTGGGTTCCGAACGAGCCGTCTGCAGCCCAGTTCTTCAGGCTGGGGGCGCCCGCATGCATCAGGAATGTCTTGATATCGACGATCTTCATGGGGGCTGATCCGTAGGCTCGTTAACCGGCGTAGCGGTGGCGGCGATGGATGCTGCGGGCCCGTGGGTCGGGTCGCGGAATGGCGGAGAGCAAGGCCTGGGTATAGGCGTGCGTGGGCGCATTGCAGACTTGCTCGGCCGCACCGGTCTCGACCACCTTGCCGCGGTACATCACAGCCACGCGGTCGCACATGTAGCGGATGACGCCGATGTCGTGGCTGATGAATACGTAGGACAAGCCGAGCTTGTCCTGCAGGTTCATCATCAGGTCGAGCATCTGCGAGCGCAGCGAGACGTCGAGCGCCGAGGTCGCCTCATCGGCGACGATGACGCGTGGGTTAAGGGAGATGGCACGCGCGATGCCGATGCGCTGGCGCTGGCCGCCGGAGAAGGCATGCGGATAGCGCTCCCGCCAGGAGGGCTCCAGGCCGACCTGGCGCAACAGTTCAGCGACCCGGTCGTCGAGCTCTTTGCCGGAGGCGATCTTGTTGACGAGTAGGGGCTCGCCGATGATCTGGGCCACTGTCATGCGCGGGTTGAGCGACCCGACCGGATCCTGGAAGATCATGCGGATCTCGCGCCTGCAGGCCTTCAGCGTCTCCTTGTCAGCCTTGAGCAGGTCGACGACCTCGCCGTCGGCGCGTCGATAGTCGATCGCTCCGGCATTGGGCTCGTAGACGCGCAGTAGGCAGCGCCCCATCGTGGTCTTACCCGAACCGGACTCGCCGACGATGCCGAGCGTCTCCCCAGGTCTGACCTCCAGCGAGACGTCGTCGACGGCCTTGAGCGGGGCCTTGGGCGAGCCGAAATGCATTTCCAGATTGCGGACCTGCAGGACGGGCGGAACCTCTTGCGCAAGCGGCGCGCGCCTCAGTCTGATCTCGGCCTTCTGTTCGAGCTTTAGCACGGAGCCGATCAGCATCCGGGTGTAGTCGTCCTGCGGCGCGTGGAATATGGCGTCGACCGGGCCGCTCTCCATCACCTTGCCGTGGTGCATCACCAGCACCTCATCTGCGATCTCCGCGACCACGCCCATATCGTGGGTAATGAACATCACAGCCATGCCGTGCTGCCGTTGCAGCCTCCTGATCAGATCGAGGATCTCGGCCTGCGTGGTGACGTCCAACGCGGTCGTCGGCTCGTCGGCGATGAGCAGGGAGGGTTTGCAGGCAAGCGCCATCGCGATCATTACGCGCTGGCGCATGCCGCCTGAAAACTCGAACGTATAGCGGTCGACGGCGGCTTCGGGTTTGGGGATTTCGACCTGCGTCAGGAGCTCGACGCAGCGCGCGCGGGCCTCTTTCTTGCCCATGTTCAGGTGGAGCTGCAGCACCTCCATGATCTGGTCGCCGACGGTATGGACCGGCGACAGCGACGACATCGGCTCCTGGAAGATCATCGCGATCTCGAGGCCGCGAACGGCACGGATCTCGCGCCCCCGCGGGTTGAGCTTCGCCAGATCGACCGAGCTGCCATTGGGGCGATGCAGGACCATCGCACCGGAGACGATGCGCCCGGGCGCATCGACGATCTGCAGGATCGAGCGCGCTGTCACGCTCTTGCCCGAGCCGCTTTCGCCGACGATGCAGAGCGTCTTGCCGCGCTGGAGGGTGAAGGAGACGCCGTCGACGGCCCGGACGACACCGTTGCGTATCGGGAAATGCGTCACGAGGCCGGTGACTTCGAGGATTGTCGGGGCTAGCGCGGCAGCGCGCGTCTCAGGGCCTGTGGCGAGATCGATGACGCTCATTTGTTGTACGGATCGGCTGCGTCGCGCAGTCCGTCTCCCAGGAAGTTGAGGGCGATCACGGCGATCACCACGGCGACGCCGGGAGCAAACAGCCAGGGCGCGGTCGCGATGGAGCGGATGTTCTGGGCCTCGCGCAGCAGCACGCCCCAGGAAATGGTCGGCGGCTGCAGTCCCAGGCCGAGAAAGCTCAGCGAGGTTTCGGCCAGAATCATCGCGGGGATCGCCAGGGAGATCGACGCGATGATGTGACTGGCGAAGCTGGGCAGCATGTGGCGAAAGATGACCCGCCCCTCCGAGGCGCCGTCGAGGCGGGCCGCGGTGACGAACTCCTCGGTGCGCAAGCTCAGGAAGCGGCCTCGCACGACCCGGGCAAGCTGCGCCCAGCCCGTGAGCGACAGGATCAGCGTGATCATGAAGTAATTCAGTGTCGCCGGCCAATCCTGGGGCAAGGCGGCCGACAGAGCGAGCCAGATCGGGATGCTCGGCAGCGACAGCACGAATTCGATGACGCGTTGCACCGCGAAGTCGATCCTACCGCCGAAATAGCCTGAGATACCGCCGAGCAGGATGCCGATCGTAAGGGAGAGCAGGACGCCGACCAGGCCCACCGACAGGGAGATCTGGGCACCCTGCATGATGCGGCTGAAAACGCAGCGGCCGAGGCGGTCGGCCCCGAGCAGGAAGATCGGCTGGGTCTTGTTCTCCGAGGCGATCAGGTGGGTTGTCGTGCTGAACAGGCCGAAGAGTTTGTATTCGTAACCTTCGCCGAAGAACCTGACATAGCTCCTGCGAGTCTTGTCCTCGCTATAGACCGCCGAGAGCGTTTGCGGGTCGCGCTTGAATACGTTCGGATGGATGAAGGGACGCAACGACCAGCCCCCATCCGCGCCCCGGTCGATGAAATGGATCGTCTGCGGCGGATGAAAGGCGGCCCGCGCGTTCTGTTGCGAGGGATCGTTGATGGCGAAGAAGCCCGGCGCGATGGCGATGATGTAGAGGAACACCGTGACGACCAGTCCGGCCATGGCGAGATGGTGACGCTTGAATGCCCACCAGACGAGTTGCCATTGCGACGCGACGGCCAGTCGCTTGATGTCGATGGACGAAAGAGCGCTGTCGGTCATGGCCTATTCCAGCCTGATGCGGGGGTCGACGAGGGCGAGTAGAATGTCGCTGATGAGCGAGCCGATCAGGGTCAGCGCGCAGATCAGCAGCACAAAGGCGCCGGCCAGATACATGTCCTGGCTCATCAGTGACTGGAGCAGGAGCGGCCCTGCGGTCGGCAGGCTCAGCACGATGGCGACGATGATCGAACCGGAGACCAGGTTCGGCAGCAGCCAGGAAATCGTCGAGATGAACGGGTTGAGGGCGAGGCGAACCGGGTATTTCACCAGCAGGTGGAATTCCGAGAGGCCCTTGGCGCGCGCCGTCGTCACATAAGGCTTGTGCAGTTCGTCCAGCATGTTGGCGCGCATGACGCGGATCAGGCTGGCGGTGCCGGAGACGGCCAGGATGATGACGGGGATCCAGAGATGGTGGAGTAGGTCGATGACCTTGCCGATGCTCCACGGCGCCGTCAGGTACTGTTCGGAGAACAGCCCGCCGACCTCCTGCCCGAATTCGACGGCCGCGACATACATAAGCACGAGTGCGAGCAGGAAGCTGGGAACAGCGAGGCCTAGGAAGCTGAAGAAGGTGATGATGTAGTCGCCGATCGAGTATTTCTTGACCGCCGAGAAAATGCCGATCGGTAGCGCGATGCCCCAGGTGGCGAGCAGCGTCGAGAAGGTCAGCACCAGCGTCAGCGCCATCCGTTCCCAGATCAGGTCTCCGACCGGCTGCTGCCACTCGAAGCTCAGGCCAAAATCGCCCCTGAGGACGATGTTGGTGATCCATTTGAAGTACTGGATGATCATGGGCTGATCGAGCCCGAACCGGGCGCGCAGATCAGCCGCGGTGTTTTGATCGACGACTTCGTTCGAGGCTGCGAGCGTCGCGATATAGGTCGTGACGTAGTCGCCCGGAGGCAGCTGGATCAGCACGAACGCCAGAAAGCTGACGACGACCAGAGAAGGCACCATCCAGAGGAGGCGCTTTGCGATGAAGCGGAGCATGGCACAGCCTGTTTCGGTGAGGGAGCCCGGTTACGCTCGAAGCGTAGCCGGGCTCCGGTCGCTCATGTCGCGAAGAAGAACTGCTGTGGCAGGGCCGGGCCGGGATTGGGCCAGGTCCAGGCGTTGGGGTATCGCGCCGGCACGTTCTGCAGGTTGTTCTTGCAGATGCCGAAGGCGTTGACCGCAAGGCAGATGCCGACGGTCTCGAATGCCTCGGCCGTAAGGTCGAAAACTTGCTTCATCAGAGCGGCGCGCTTCTGCAGATCGGCCGTGGCGCGGGCCTGATCGAACAGCTTCATCCGCTGCTTCTGGCTCTCCGGCGGTTCCTGGCCGTCCTTGCCGCCCGAAACATACCATTGCGCCCAGGGAATGGCGTAGCGCGAGCCCTGCGTATGCTGGGCGAAGTAGTCGCGCGGATCGAGCATGGGGTCGAGCCCGCCGGGCCCCGGCCAAACCGCCGCGTCATGGTCGTTGTTGTCACCCCGCGTGTAGTAGAGCGCGCGCTCGATCGTATTGACCTTGATGTCGACGCCGATCTCGGCCCAGTGGCGCTTCACCAGTTCGAGCGCGTCGACCTCGTCGGGATACAGGGTCGGGATCACGTCGATCGCGAAGAAGACCTTTTGTCCGTCCGGCCGCAGCCTGATGCCGCTGCCGTCCTTCTTGGCGTAGCCGAGCTTGTCTAGGATGGCATTAGCCTGGGCCGGGTCATGATCGGTGAACTGCTCCGACAGGCCCGCATGATACCAGGGGTGCCCGGGGCGCGGCCCGGTCTGGTGCGGCTGCGACTGGCCGAGATAGACGAGGTCGATGATCTCCTTGCGGTTCATGCCGAGCGAGAGCGCCTTGCGGAATTCCTTGTTGGCGAACATCTCCCTGACCTTCGCGTCCTTGTGGGTCATGTTCAAGTAAATCTGAACCTGCTGGGACGAGGAGCTGATCAGCTCGATCAGGCGGTAGCCGCCCTTCTGCATGTTCTGCGACAGCGTCGGCTTGTTCTGCAGCGTGTCGAGATGACGCTCCTGAATGTCGAGACGTCCGGAAATCGCGTCGAGCATCAGCGACTCCACGTCCTGCGAGATGTTGAAGGTGAGCCGATCGATATAGGGCAGCTGGTTGCCCGCGGTATCGACCTGCCAGAAATAGGGATTGCGCTCCATCACGACGCGGGTCGCGCCGCCGGTATAGGCCTCCTTGACCACCCAGGGGTCGAGTGTTGGCTTGTCGACATTGCCCCAGCGCGAGGGAATTTCGATATCGCCGCATTTGTTTCGGAACAGCGTGCCCCAGTCGGAGAGGTTCGCCGCCTTGACTAGATCCGCGATGCCGGAATTGTATTTGGGGTGGAACTGGCTGCAGTAATGCTTGGCGAAGAGCGTCGGATATTGCCCGAGCGGCGTCGCCATCTGCTCCAGGAACAGTGCATAGGGGCTGGCGAAGGTGAACTTGACTGTCGTCTCGTCCACCTTGCTTGCCGTGCAGGACTTGTTGTCGATGACGATCGCCGAAGGAGCGGATTTGTAGAGTTCGGTGTTCTTGGCACAATCCTCGATGGAAAAGACGACATCATCGGCCGTGAACGCCTTGCCGTCGGACCATTTCATGCCCTTGCGCAGGTAGAAGGTGAATTCGGTCGAATCCGGGTTCACCTCCCATTTGTCGGCGACATTGGGCAGGACTTCGGTGAAGGCGAGGTTCCAGCGCACCAGGCCCTGATTGCCGACCATCCTCAGGATGCCGTTATGGTCGGAGGAGCCGCGCAGGCCGCGCCTGAGCGAGCCGCCATAGCGGCCGACCTTCTCGACCGTGATGACCAGAGGATTGGCCGAGATGCGCTCGGCCAGCGGCGGCAGCTTGCCGTCCGCCGCCAGTTTGGCGAGAGCCGGCGCTTCCTTGGCGGCCTGCGCGAAAGCCGCATGGGGCAGGGCCGAAAGCGCGGTTGCGCCGGCAAGCCCCTTCAGCATGTCGCGGCGGTCGAGCCCGCGGCGCCGATACGCTCCTCGTTGGGTGTCCTTGCTCATGCTATCCTCCCTCACTGAGGTGTTGCCGGCCCTTTGGCCTTGTCGTTCAGGGTCGAAAGCTGTCGGGCGGCGGCTGGTGCGACCGCCCGTCTTGTTCACATCAAGCCACTCCGATCCGCACCGTGGCCCGAAGGACTTCGCCGGGGTTCAGCACGCGCATCCCGGTCTCCGGCTGTCCGGCTGCCGCGAGATTAAAGGCGTCCGCGACATGGCTCACGGGCTCAAGGCACAGATAACGCCCGCCAGCCGGGACATGTAATACGAGATGGTCAAGAGGGGCGCTGGCCTGGATCACAATCTCAGTGCCGTCATGCCGTTGAATCCAGGCATTGCCATCCCAGCCGGCGTAGTAGGTCGTGACGTCCCTGTCGCCATGACCCGAGTCGTATTGGCGGGCGCTGCCCGCAAGCCGGTGAAGCTGCTTCCCGCACCCGTCGGCATCGGCCTGCCACAAGGCGTCCGCGGTGAACCGGATCCTGTCGCCCTTCGAGACCGCGAAATAGGGATGAACACCCAGTCCCATTGGCATGGCCGAGTCCGCGCGGCTTTCAACGCCGATCTCATGCGTCAGGCCTGAAGGACCAAGCGTGATCAATTGCACCACCTCGAACGCCCAGGGCCAGCCATTGGGATCACTTTGCGGATCGTGGCGGTGGCGCATCTCGATCTGAGCTGCGGCCTGCCGGCTCACGGTCCAGGGTCGCATCTGGCAGAAGCCGTGCAGCGCGTGCGGAGCCGCGGCCGGGTGCGGCGCCAGTTCGACCCGGGTTTCGCCGAAGCGGAACGTGGCATCACGGATGCGGTTGGAATAGGGGACGAGCGGATAGCTGCCGGCCTTTGGCCAGATGGCAGGGTCGAACGCGGCTTCGGGCATCGGCACCAGCAGGTCGGTGCGATGGCCGCTGGGCTCCCTGCGCCAGAACGAGGCGATCCGGCCCCCATCCCGAGGCCTCACTGGCGCTCTCATCGGCCCGGCCGAGAGAGCATGGACAGACGGCGAGGCCTGCGCAGAACGAAGCTGTGCCGTCGTCGCGTCCGCCATAGTCACGTTTCGTCCCATGAGCCGGGATGTCCCCGATCTTGAGTGAAAGGCTAGGAGCGGTGTCGGGCTCTGTCAACGGCCGTTCTTACTATGTATGAAACCATGCCTTATCTCGCAGTTGCAGCATCAATATTTCTTACATCGTAGTAATTCATCGTTGCGAGCTGCCGGGCGCCTGCGTAAGTTGCGGCCTTCGCCGCTTCATCTCGCTTGGACAGGCCCGGCTTCCTTTCATGCGCAATCGTGTCGCCAGCCTCGAGAAGGATGCCGGGCCCGACGATGAGGGGCCGCGCGACGAGGTTCGCGGCACGCGACTGGTCGGCAAGGCGCTGAACCTGATCGACCTGATCGCCGCCTCGCCCGGCGAGCACCGGGCACAAAGCCTGGCCGATGAATTGGGCCTGCCGCGCAGCACGGCCTACCGCATCATCAATACCTTGCAGCAGCGCGGCCTGGTTCGCGTCGATGCTGCCGGGCAGGGCTATTTCCCCGGCTTCAAGTTTCTAGAATACGCTCAGGCCGTTTGGCCGATCCCGGATCTGCCGATGCTCGCCATGACGGAGATCCGCTGGCTGCACGAACTTAGCGGGGAAACCGTCTATTTCGCCGCGCCCGGTGGCGCCAGCATGATCATCCTGCAGAAGATCGTGAGCCTGTATGCAGTCAGCACGGGCGCGCCTCTGGGCAGCCTGCGGCCATTCTACTGCTCGGGAATGGGCAAGGCTCATCTGGCAGCATTGGCGCCGGCCCAGCGCGAGGCCCTGATCGGCCGCATGAGCTTCGAGCGCGTCACGGATCGCACGATCACCGACCCGACCCAGCTACGCTCGCAGCTCAATGTCTTCCGGTTGCGAGGCTATGCCATCGACGACGAGGAGTTCATGGAGGGGGTGCGCTGCGTCAGCGCAGCCGTGCCCGGCGATGGCGACGTCCCGATCGGAGCCTTCACGGTATCGGGGCCCTGTTACAGGATGACGCTGGAGCGCGCTCATCAGCTCGGACCCGAGGTTGCAACCGCAGCCCGGCGGCTTGGCGAGGCCATGGGGCGGCGCGGCGGCACGCGTCCGCGTGGCCGGCCCGATGGCGGGGAGATGCCGCTCGCCTCCAGCGCCCGCTCGTTCCTTGGGAAGTCGCCGAGTTGGGATGCCGAGACCAGCTCCTTGCTCTGGCTGGACGCGCTCGCGCCCGCCATCATGCGTTCGCGCGACGAGGAGCCCACGGCTCCGCCCCGGTCGGAGGTGATGGCCCGGTTTACCTCGCCGGCGATGGCCCTGACGTCGATGGGCGAGGGGCACTGGTTCGTCGCGACGGAAAAGGGCGCCATGACCGTCGACCGGGATGCGCGCTTGACGCCGTTGAGCCTCGAGCTGTCGCCGGAGGTGCTCGCCGGCATCACCTGCGCCTGCCAAGGGCGCGATGGGCAGATCTGGCTCGGCGTCGGGGAAACATCGGGTCCCCAGATCCGTCCGGGGCTGTACCGTCTCATCGACGGTGAGGCCGTGCTGGAGGCCGAACTGCCGTCTGCTCCCACCGACATCCTGATCGATTCCTCCGGGCGTCATCTCTACGCCGCCCTCCGGGATGCCGGTGACATCGTCCGTTTCCGCATCGGGCCGGGCAACGAGCCCGGGAGCCCGGAGCTGGTCGCGCGCGTCGATGCCCTGCACGGGCGCCCCATGGCGCTGGCTCTGGAAAAGCCGGATCATCTGTGGGTCGCGTTGTGGGATGGCTGGAGTCTGGCGCGGCTGCGGCGCGACGGCTCCGACACGCGGCTTCTGTCCTTGCCCGTGCCGCGCCCGACAGGGCTGACATTCGGCGGCCGCGATGGCGACCTGCTCTATGTCACCAGTGGCCGGATCGGTTTGACTCCGCAGCAGATTGCCGAGTCTCCGACCTCGGGCAATGTCTTCGCCCTCGACGGCCGCCTTCGCGCGGCCTTGCTGCGCTGAGCCGGGGAGCCGCCAAGTCTATCGCCAAGCTCAGGTCTCTCATCACGCTCAAGTCTATCATCTCGCTCAACGATAAAAGCCGGGAGACGACGCATGGAAGAACAACCGCCGACCGCCCTTCGCAACCTGCTGATCACGGGCGGGGCCGGCAATATCGGGCGGAAACTGCGCCGGGAACTGGGCGCCCGCTTCGAGCGCATCCGCATTCTCGATGCCGTGGCGCCGGCTGAGCTGGCTGCGAACGAAGACGCCGTGCTTGCCGATATTGGCGACATCGCCGCCGTCGAACGGGCCATGGAGGGTATGGCCGGGGTGATCCACATGGCGGGTGTCGTGCGCGAAGCGCCGTTCGAGGACATCTTGCAGACCAATGTCGTCGGCACCTGGAATGTCTATGAGGCTGCACGGCGTCAGGGCGTGCGCCGCGTCGTCTTCGGCTCCAGCAACCACGCCGTCGGCTTCTATCCCCGCACGCAGCGCATCGACGAGACGGTCCTGCCACGCCCCGACGGTCGTTATGGGCTGAGCAAATGCTGGGGCGAGTCAGTGGGCGCCCTCTATGCCGACAAATATGGCATTCGCAGCATGCATGTGCGGATCGGCAATGCCGCCGACATCCCCGGCAATGCCCGCACGCTCAAAATCTGGGTCAGCGGGCGCGATCTCGCCCAGCTCTGCCTGATCGGGCTGGAGCATCCCGACATCCACAACACCATCGTCTATGGCGTTTCGGACAATGCCGGCGGCTGGTACGACAATGCCGTCGCTCACGGCCTGGGCTACCGGCCCCAGGACCATGCCGAGGACTATACCGAGGAAGCGATGGCGGGAGAGGCCCAGCTGACGCATGAGCCGCCGGCGCTCTTTTTCCAGGGCGGCGGTTTCTGCTCCATCGAATATGCCGGCGCACCGGTTCCGCCACCTGCCTGAGGTGCGGCCCCCTGTGCGACCGACTTTTCCCCTCCTGACCGTCACGAGGCCGCCGATGCGCATCATCGATGTCCGGGTCACCCCGATCGCCTTCCGCGATCCGCCGCTTCTGAATGTTTCCGGCGTGCACGAGCCCTGGGCCCTGCGCAGCATCATCGAAGTGGAAGCCGCCGATGGCCATGTCGGGCTCGGCGAAAGCTATGGCGATCTCGAAACCCTGGCCAATCTCGGCAAGGTGACGCCTGGCTTGATCGGGCTCGATCCATTCGACCTGAACGGGCTGACGCGGGTCGTCTATGCGGCGGTCGGCGGCGATCCCGATCCCGGCCAGAGCTTCGCGCCTGCCGGCGACAAAGCCCGTGCCTCGGCGCTCGCGGCCTTCGAAGTCCCCTTACTCGATCTACAGGGCCAGCTGACAGGTCGCCCGCTCTACGAAATCCTGGGCGGCAAGCTGCGTGACCGGGTGCCCTACAGCGCCTACCTCTTCTATAAGTTCGCTGGGCATAAGGATGATCCCGGCTATCCGGCAGATGATTGGGGCGAGGCGCTCAACCACGAGCAGATGGTCGAGCAAGCGCGCCGGATGGTGACGGAGTTCGGCTTCGGTTCGATCAAGCTCAAGGGTGGCGTGTTCGAGCCGGATTTCGAGATCGAGACGCTCCGGCACCTTCGCAAGGCGTTCCCAGATCATCCGTTGCGGATAGATCCCAACGGAGGCTGGTCGGTCGAGACGACTCGGCGCGTCATGCCGCAACTGGAGGGGCTGCTCGAATATCTCGAGGACCCCGCCCGGACGCTCGCCGAAATGGGGCAGATCGCGACATTCGCGCCGATGCCTCTAGCCACCAACATGGTCACGATCGCCTTCGGGCATATTCCGGAAACGGTTCGCCTGAATGCCGTTCAGGTCGTTCTGTCCGACCACCATTATTGGGGCGGCCTGCGCGCCACCCAGCATCTCGCCCATCTCGCCCGTGTCTTCGGCTTCGGGATCTCGATGCACTCGAATTCTCATATGGGCATCAGCCTGGCGGCGATGACCCATGTCGGAGCAACGATCCCGAACCTCGCCTATGCTTGCGACACACACTATCCGTGGCAGGTCGAGGAGGTGATTGAGGGCGGCAAGCTCCGGATCGAGAGCGGCTCGGTTGCGCCGCCAGATGGACCAGGGCTCGGCGTGCGGCTGGACCGCGCGGCGCTGAGGCGCCTGAACCAGCAATATCTCGCTTGCGGCATCCGGGTGCGCGACGACACCAAGGAAATGCGCAAATACCAGCCGGACTTCAATTCGGCGCGCCCGCGTTTCTGAAGCTGACTCACGGGCCCGCGGGCGCGGAAGCCCGCAAGAGGCTCACAACTAAATACCGGCTCGCCCGTTACTACGAGCGATCCGGCTGTGAGCTGACACAGATTCTCCAAATTATCTTGCTGAATTATGAAGTTAAAATCGTCGATATATTAGAGAGAAAAACCGGACAATCGAGGAATTATGTTGAAATTATTATGGATTTGATCTAGGCAGGACACCGTCTTCGCTCCGGCCTCCTGCTCCTTCAGCATCCCGATGATCTGCTCTTCCGTGAACCCGTGAGGGGCGCATCGTCCGTCTCCATGAGCGACGGACTCTACTCAAATCTGGAGGAAAATCAGGGTCTCAGGTCATCGGGTGGGACGCTAATCCACATAACCCAGATGGAGCGCATCTGAAAACAGAAAAGCCTATGGACCGTTTAGGGGTAAAACCGCCGTCCCGTTGGCAAGCTCTCTTATTGGGCAGAAAGACTTCTACGTACGCGGGGAAACGCGCATCTTCAAGTGAAGCCTACTTCTTGTTTGACGGCATTGACGCAGCGTTGAAGGGGGTAGGGACGAGTGTGGCTGGTAGCCCGCCTCTTGACCTCACCCGGGGCGGTGGGTGACGCTACGGAAAATCGGGGGGCTGCGATGAGTGAGGAAGAGACACCCCATGTGACTGCAACGCCGAAGGGGAAGCGCCCACGGGCAAAGGGAACTGTCGCTAAGGCTGCCGCTCCTAAAATGCCCGCAGGTCTGGTAGTCGCTAACATCAAGGACGTTGCGAAGAGGCTCAAGAACCGACCCGGCAGCAAGTTTAAGTAGCTCGGATCGCGCCCGTACATCCGCGGTCGCCCATCTCTAAGATGTGAACAGGTCTCATCCGCTGTTTGCGCCTGGCAATGACGTAAGGTTAGGTTCGCTTCGTGGGTAGCAGGGAGTCGTGCCAATGCTAATCGGCGATCGTGTTTTCAGCGTGTGGACGCGCACCGCTCTGGTGGCGCCGCTTTTGGCCGGCTTTATTTTGCCGATGGCTTTGTTGAGCCAATAGCCGCGCCGGCGGACAGCATTCTTAAGCACGAACTCGCGATCCGCTGGCCTAGGACCGGTCTGCCGGTCCCCACCGGCGAGCGGACACAAGAGCGCGTTTTGCTAACGTCGATCGCCCGCAGGACGTTGCTCAGATGCCCCGCTTGTGACGGGTCACACGTTTGGCAAATCCGGGAAGCTTGGTCCGATACCAGCAGCCGACGGCGTCGAAGATCAGAGCGATACTGAGTTGCGCTGATCGGCGCGTATCCCCTTGACCGCGCCGCCGGTGTCGAGTGACCTCGCGGCAAGCGGAGGTCAAATGAATATCTATTTCGTGGATAACGCGAGCAACCGGCTGATGCATTTCATGCTTGGGGGTGATCCCAAGCTATTCAAGGTAGGGGATCACGTTAGCATCACAACCGACAAGAAGTTTGGACGCAAGATCGAGGCTGGAGGCATCATTACTGCTATCCGGCACAACATCGTCGATCTGAAAGACGAGGATGCGCAACATTCCGTATCGGTGCATCTGCAAACGTATTAGCCCTCGGCCGAGATCAACCAACCCCTTGCGGCTAGTGAAGGCACGCTTTGACGGCAATAAGAACCGGCCCGTGTACGTACATCCGGTATCACGAACCGGTTTTCGTTAGGCGGCATTCATGCGCCCCTTGCGCCGCTTCTTCCGCTGCGTCATCTTCCATTTAGGAGGACGACGCATGCGCGCCTTGCTGGTTCTGACAACACTCATCTTTCTTACCCCAACGTTTTCGCACGCGCAGCAGCAGCGTGGCAGCGAGAAATCACGCGAGGAGTGCAAGGAGGAAGCCCGCCGCGTGCACAAGCAAGGACGCAACAGCCAAATGTCTCGCGACGAACGGCGGGCTATTCAACGCGATTACGTTCGCGCTTGCCGCGGGCGGGCGCCCAAAGCCTGAAGTCGGGGCTACTAACCCGGCCCGCTGGTACATCCGCAGTCGTCGGAGGGTTCGCGCTAGCGAACCGCTTATTCGTCTGGATCGCTTGCTGGGCCGCCTAGTCGGCCCACAGCCTCGCAGCATGTCGTCCGCAATCTTGGCCTGTACGCTAATCATGACAATGATATCGCCGTTGGACTCCTGGCCGATCTCGACCTAGACTAAGCTAGTCGCCCTGCGCGTCGGAAGCTGAAGTACCCCCGACACGGGGCGACTGGGCCACGATGTCTGTGACCTGCATGACGTCGGTTCTGCTGGCCTTTTGCGTGGTCTGGGCCGCCGAAACGCGACCGTACAGGGTGGCCAAGGCATCTAGCGGCGAGGCGTTGCGCTGTGCGCTCGCGAATAGCTAATCGAAGACACTGGCCGTGTCGTTGATCCCTGCAACCTTCAGCGTGTTGATGGTCTTGGTGTAGTCATCCGCGACCGTGCGGATATCGTTAAGCGCAAAGCCAACAGCGAGGCCCGCGAACAACCCGGCCACGCGCTTGCCGAGCGCATTGAAGGAAGCGCCGATGCCTTTTTCCATTTGGCTGGCGCGGTCTTCAAGCTGCTCGAAAATGCGATAAGCAGTCGCGTTTTGCTTCTTTAACTGATTTTCGAATTTATGCCTGAAATTTCTAAAATGAGGCTAAGTTTTCGATGTCTACTGCCATAAAAATACCTAGTCGCGATCCTCAGAATCACCGAAGTGATTTGCCATCGTTCTCATTCTCAAAGAGAGAAAAGAAATGTCAGAAAATGATCTGGAAGTGGTCGAGTTGGTTGCCGGTATCGTTTCGGCATTTGTGTCGCACAACAGCGTGCCGACATCTGATCTGCCCGCGCTTATCGCCAGCACGCATGCAGCGCTGACAGGACTTGGCGAAGCTCCCGCGCCGGGTCCCGAAGAAAAGGCTGTCTCGGCCGTTTCGATCAAGAAGTCGATCACGGCCGATTGGCTGGTCTGCCTCGAGGATGGGAAAAAGTTCAAATCGCTGAAGCGGCATCTCCGGACCGCCTACGACATGTCGCCGGAGGCTTATCGCGCGAAATGGGGCCTTCCAAACGACTACCCGATGGTCGCTCCTGCTTATGCAGAAGCTCGCTCAAAGCTGGCTAAATCAATGGGCCTGGGTCAACAGCGTCGGAAGACTGTTGCGGCGCCAGCCGCTGCGAAGCGTAGCCGGGGTAAGGCCTCAGCGTGATTTGAGCACGGCGGGCGCTATATGTGCCCGCCGCGGCTAGAAACGACGTGGGCCATTATCGCTTTCATCTGAGCAGCTTCGCGCCGTGGGCGGTGCGGCAGTGTCACTGAACGAGTAGGGCGGATCGCTAGTTCAGTGTAATATATCCAATGCAGGATGCAAAAATAATACAGTGTTAAGCGTATATTATTTGTAGGCATATCAGTAAATATCTAGATATCGAGTTTATTCGATATAGCGATCCTTCGGGCATCGTCCCCTCCGTGTCTGGGAGGGATGCGGATGGCTTGGCCGGGACGACCCCTAAAGAAGCTTATCAAGAGCTGCTTGGTGACTTTGCCGATTGCGGCAGCCCTCACGTATGTGCCAGCCATGGCAAGCATCGCGCCGGATCAGGCAGAACGCGATCTTCGCACCGAGAACGCCGTCGTTCCTTTCTTCGTCGTCGCATCGGCCGGCGGCGTCGACATGCTAGGGCTGCATGTTCGGGCGCAGCTATCATCATCCCTCGCGATACCGGCCGGCACCTTTGCTGCGGCTGTTGGCTATCGCCTGACCGTGCAGCCTACCGCGCTGAGCTGGGGCAGCACGTTTCCCTGGGTTGCCGAATACTGGACGGCGTCCGATAGGCCTTCCAATTCTCTCGCGGGCAGAGCAGATCGAGCCGCCCTCCCTGTGCGCAGCGAGGTTCTGGGCTCTGTCGCGCTTGCTATTTCGAATGCGCCCCTGACGCAGCGCTGGCGGGCGGCTTTGGATGAGCGCGCAGATTCCTATTTCGGGAACGAATGCCGTGCGGCGCGGGCTGCCTGCACATCGAAGCTACGCCAGCGCCTCGTTGAAGCTGTCTCGATCGCTCAACGGCAGGACGAGCAGGAGGCGGTCCGTTCCATTAACGCAGCCGTCAATTCCTGGCTGAAGTATCGGACCGATTCCGATACATATGGCGTCCTGGATTACTGGGCCACGGCATCGGAAATACTGCAGCGTGGCACGGGTGATTGTAAGGGATACGCCATTTTGAAAATGTGGATGCTGCTTGCCGCCGGCTTTGATCGTTCGCAGATTCGACTCCAGCTCGTGAAAATTCCGGCCACGGGACAGGACCACGCCGTCCTGGTGGTCAATACGATGAGCCACCAGCTCGTTCTCGACAATATCGCCGTGGGCGTGAGGAGCGACAATCAGGTGAAGGAGTATCTGCCCCTGTTGTCCTTCGTCGAGAACAGCACCTTCATTCACGGCAACAGAAAGAAGTCGATCTAAGAATATCTTCGGCCTCTGATCTCTGCTCGGGGCTATGGGCTCTTTTCCACGCATAGTTCCTTCTCATACCGCTTGAGCGGCCTGCTCGGTTCGCTCGACTGGCGCGGCCCATGTTGAAGGCGGGCGCCAGAATCGCAAGCGATACGGACGTTCGGCATGGAAGCAAGTCCGGAGGCTGACCAGATGCAAGAGCAATGTCTTGTGTGGCGCCGCTGCCCAGACTCGCCTCAGTGCAGCGGGCCGGCGCGAGAAGCTTGCGCCTGCGGCGTCTCTGCCGGCCAGTAAGGTCGAGCCCTGCAACGTCATTTGCAAGCCGGCTATGCCGGGCAGCTTCAAAGGCTCGGCGATCGGGAGTTTGACGCAACGCTCGAGGCCACGATGCAGGTTACCTGCACCGTGACCTTGCTTATTCTGGCGATCCTGGAGTTGACCCGCTTCCGTGGACTGTTCACGGCTTGGGCGGGTCATGTGAGCTCATGATGCGTCCTTTCGTATTCGAAGGTATCCCAGTGCCGAATGGCGGCGTGACGGGTTGTAAAAACTTCGATTAAGTGGAAGGCGGCCATCCGCGCCTCGCTGTGCGAACGGAAGCGGTTTCGGTCGACCAGTTCGCATTCCAGTGTCGCGAAAGGCTCTCGCCCATGGCGTTGTCGTAGGTGTCGCCAACGGAGCCGGTCGAGGGCCTGACGTCGGCGTCCTTTCAGCGGTTGCCGAAAGCCAGCGAGGTGTATTGCGAACCCCGATCGCTATGGTCGATGACGTTCTCGGGCTTGCGCGCAGCGAGCGCCATGTCGAGGACGTCGAGCACGACACGGGTCTTGAGATCGGCGGAGAAAGCCCAGCCGATGATGCGCCTGGGCCATGCGTCCAGCACGACCGCCAAGGAACAGGAAGCCTGCTAGCGTGGGCACGAAGGTGATGTCGGCCGCCCACAGCTGGGCTTCTCGACGAAGTAGTTCCTTCGGACCAGATCGTGCGCTGGCCGATGATCAGTAACGCGCTTCGTCGTCGTGACGCTCCTGCGCCGGCTGGCGCCGACAAGCCCGGCGGCGCTCATCAGTCGAGCCACGCGCCTCTCGCCGATCGCCACGCCCTCGGCTTTGAGTTTGGCGTGCATGCGCGGTGCACCATAGGTCTTGTGCGAGGCGCCATGGATCGTGCGGATACTCCGGGTGAGATCGGCGTCCCGCGCCGCCCACAGCGACGCAGGCCTGCCGCGCGCTCATGAACCGGAAAAACCGTTCTGGTTCCGCCTTACTCTCCCGCGCGAACCAGGCCGCCGCCTTTGACAGATCGCGCTCCTGGCGCAAACGATGGTTCTCCAGACGACGGCGGATCAGTTTTTCACGCTCGGCGCTGGTCGGGCCATCGGGCGCTTGCCGGCGTCGCGCTCGGCTTGGCGGACCCATTTGGCGATCAACTGGGCGGCCGGTTCGAACTCCCGGGCAAGCTCTTCAGCCGTTCGTCCCGATCGGACCAACGCGACCATCTGCCGCCGAAACTCCGGCGCATAGGCGCTTCGAAAACGGGGCTTCGGACACTCCATAAAATGACTTCAAGGGTGTCCACAAACCGGGTCACTCCAATCCAGTTGGATCGCAAGCTTTTAGATGAGCTCCCGGTCGGAAATCGGGGTGCTGCGAGCGCGTGTCAGAATTTCATCGAAGCTTTTTTCCTTCGGCTCCCGTTCGACCGCGAAAATCCGGATGACGGGCATGTCTCCTCCCAGCAGGAGCGGGGGCTGCGCCATCACCGCGTTCTTGAGGCGCCGCGCGATGCTCGCCGCTGTTGGCCCCGTTGCTCCGAGCAGAAGGACGCCGAATTCTGAGGGAGAGATGCGAGCGACAACATCATAGGGCCTGACGAAGCTTCTGAGCGTATCGGCAATGTGCAGCTGCAGGGCTCCTGCTACATCGGCCCGCCACGAGGCGGCGAGTGTGTCGTCGCCGTCGACCTCGAGTAGCAGCAGGGATAGTGCCGTACCCTCGCGATCCGCACGGTTGAATTCCTGCATCGTCCTGACCTGCAGCCCATGCCGGTTACCGAGACCAGTGACCGGATCGATATCTTGCAGGCGCTCGGCTTCGAGGCGAGATGTGGTTGCCTCTTCCTGCGTCCTCCGGCGTTCGTCGAAGCGGCTTACGATCTTGCCCTGACTGCCTTCCGGAGCGGACTCGTTTTGCGCGGCCACATTGCCCGTCGTATCGATGCGTACTGGTGATCTGAAAACGGCCCGCATCGCGCAGGCGAGTGTGATGCCCGTAACCGTCCCCAGCGCGAGAAGCAGCCAGTTCGGAGACGACATTTTGAAGGTTGCCGCCGCGCCATAGGCGACGGCGATGGCTACTACGCATCCTGCGAGCGCTCCGCACCAGATTTTGACGCCAGCCGTTCTCTCTTGGGCGTAGCCTTTGGTAATTTTATTGGGCGAGGCGGCCATCTTGTCTCTCGAATCGAGTTCCACTCGTTCCTATAAACGCTAGTCTCCGTAGACAATTCCCTGCAATATCTCTTAAATTTGTACAACAAGAAGCTGTTTACGTTAAAATTCGCTGTCTATGACCGGGCTTCTCGCCTAGCCATAACCTTTGTGGTACTTAGCTTCGTATGCCAGGCGGCTCGTAGTGAGCAGGAGTGCCCATTTCGTGACGTCGGTGATCAGGCAAGGCGGTTTGCGATCAATCCCTTGGCTTCGAGCCAAGACTAAGAAGCAGGTTTTTCGAACGGGCGATCGGCCGCCCCGGTTGGCATCGCAGGCGATTAGGTTGATCGGCGCCTTTTTGGCCGCCGGACTCGTCTGGGCCAATTTCTCGCGCGTGGAAGAGGTTACGCGCGGCTCCGGGCGCGTCATTCCGTCGGCGCGCACACAGGTGGTTCAAAGCGCCGAGGCTGGTGTCGTCCGGGAAATCCTCGTGCGGCAAGGCCAGCGGGTTACGCACGGCGAGCTGCTCATTCGGCTGGATGACACGCCGAATGCGGCGAAGGCCGGAGAGGCTGAGGCTCAGGGGCGTGCGCTTCGGGCTCAGATCGCGCGCCTTGAAGCGGAGACCACCGGCCCGGATGCGACCTTCGAGTGTCCCACGAGTGTTGCGACAGAGGCGCCCGCCGTCTGCCTGAACGAACGTAGGCTGCTGACAGCACGGCAAGATAATGTTCGCGCCCGTATGGACGGGCTTCAAGAGCGCTTCGAGCAGCGCAAGCGCGAGTTGGGCGAGACCGCGGCGCAGACGCATCGCTTCAACGAGTCCCTCACTCTGGCGGAAAAAGAGCTGTCGATCATTGCTCCGATGGCAAGCCGCAATCTCGTGTCCCAGCTCGAGCTGATCAGGACACAGCGGCAAGTAGTCGAGCTGAAAGGCCAGCTGGCTGTGGCGAAAGAGAGCAAAGCCAGGCTTGAGGCCGCGCTCCGCGAGGCTAGCTCGCTGCTCGCCGAGCAGACCTCGCAGTTTCGCCGCGAAGCGTTGGCGGAATTGACGGCACGGCGTGCTGAGTGGTCCGTGGTGCAGGAGACGTTGCGCGGGGCGGAGGAGCGCGTTCGTCGAACCGATATCCGCTCTCCTGTCGATGGAATCGTGAATTCGCTCGCGGTCAACACGGTCGGCGCTTACGTGAATCCGGGAGAGCGGCTGCTCGATATCGTCCCCTCGGATGGAAAGCTGCTGATCGAGGCGCGCGTCAAACCCTCCGACATCGCCTTCATCGTTCCGAGGCAGAAGGCGCTGATTAAGATCTCGGCCTATGATTTCTATCAGTATGGCGGACTCACTGGCGTCGTCGAGCAGGTGTCGGCCGACAGCGTCTACGATCCGAACCTGAAAGAGACGTTTTACATCGTGCTTGTTCGCAGTGACGAGACGTCGCTGAAGATGGGCAAGAACACGCACTCCATCATACCGGGCATGACCGCGGACGTGGATATCGTGACCGGCGAGAAGTCGATTCTGTCCTATCTGCTCAAGCCTATCAATCGTGCCAGGCATGAGGCGTTGACCGAGCGTTGATGGATCCGAACACGGAAGACATCGACATCCCTGTTGCCAAGGGGCCGCGACTGCGCTTGCTGACCGTGCAGGGACGGCGGCGTGCCTTCAAGCTCGAAGACGCCTTCTGGCAGGCGCTCGAGTATATCGCCCGGCGGCGCAAGCAGCGGCTGTCGGCCTATGTCGCCCAGCTCATCGGCAACGATTCCGGCAATGCGACGGCGCGCCTGCGCGTTGCGGCGATCGAGTGGTTCATGCGGGAAGCGCAGGCCGAGCAGCCCGCGCATGCTAAGGAGCGCTGGCAACGCATCATCGATTTGATGGCTGAGCCTGCTTTCGTCATCGACCGGCACAAGCAGATCCGCCTCTTCAACAGCTCGATGCGGAATTTCGTCGCCAGTGTCGGGGCTCAATCCCACCTCCGTTTCGAGCTCGCCGCTGAAATCAGCCGCGTTCTGATGCTGTTCGACGAGAACGAGCAGCGCATCCTCTCGATCCCTTGCTCGCTCGAGGCAGGGCAGCAATCATGGAAGGCGACCGTTCGCGTCACCTTGCTGGAGCGCGCCCATGGGCACGCACTTCTCCTCTGCGTGCTGCATCCCTCGTCGTCATCCAGGCCTTCGCAAAGCACTCGCTGAACTCGGATGCCTTCGCAGCAAGGAATTTTGTCGCCGACGTTTCGGCGCCGGCGGGACAACCGGCTGCTCAAAGGTTTCGGCTCGGCTAAGCGAGCAATACTTGGTGCGCGATTTCTGGAGGATCGCTCGGACCCGGTCGAACCAATCTCTAGAGCGCTTTGAGGTTGCACGGAATCGGGAGTTCTGATCGGATCGTAATCCGCCGCAGCGGATTCCCAAATTCGAAACAAAGTATGACTCGAATGACCCAGCGGAATAGCGATTGAAATAGCCGGATGCTAAGCATCTGCAAATTCGATGGCCTGTAGATATACGCTGATATATCGGCCCACTTGCTTCTCGAAAAAAAATCGCCGAACGATCCGCCAAACGTCAGCGTGATCGGGTGAAATCATGATTGAAGGTCTCGGCAATGCCGGTCTGGACACGGATGTCCAGGTGGAGCAGGTCTCGCAGGAGTCGGTTGCGGATGGCGATGGGCGCGTCCAGCTGGCGCAGGCCTCTGCCGATCAGGCTGCGCCCAGGCCGGCGGAGCAATTGACGCAATCGGCAGGGCCGGCTGTCGTAGCGGCTCCTCCGGTCATTCACTTCGACGCGGCTGCTTCCAAGATCGTTCGCCTGCCGCAGGGCACCTCGCTCGACACTATCGAGATCACGGGCAAGGATATCGTCCTAAAGCAGGCCGACGGTCGCACGATCGTGATCGACAACGGCGTCGACAACGTCCCGACCCTGATGCTCGGCGACCTCGAGGTGCCGGCCAGTACATTGGCGGCGGTATTCAGCCGTGAGGGCATCGTCGCGGCCGCCGGTGCCCAAGCCTCCAATATAAACAGCTCCGGCGGCAATTTTGCTGTGCCGAACGGCAATGTCGGCTCCTTCTTCGGCATTACCGATCTGCTCCCGCCGACAGATCTGCAGTTCCCCACGCTCGAGCAGCGTGAACTGGGGCCGGTGCAGAGGTTGAGCGTCGGGCCGAGCGCCCTTGCGTCGACGACAAGCGTTTCGGTATCCGAAGCGGCCCTGTCGAGTGGATCCGACAGCGCGCGGACGGACGAGGTGAACGGCGACAACGACCCGTCGACGGCGACGGTGATGACCACGCTGGTGAAGGATTCGACGCCGACGATCGCGCTCGGTGCGCAGTCGGACACGAGCGTGAACGAGGCCGGCCTTCCGGAGCGAAATGGCGGAAAGTCTGCGGGTTCGGGCGAGCTTGCGGCGAGTGGCGGAGCCGGGAACGCGGACACTAGCGAGACGGCGACGGGTTCGTTCAACATCACGACGGGCGGCGACACGATCGGTCGCCTGTATGTGACCGACAAGAACGGCACACAGATCGATGTGAGCAATGCCGGCGCCGCGGGGATCGTGGTGCAGGGCCAGTATGGCAGCCTGACGGTTTACGGGACGGCCGCGGCGAACGACTTCACCTATTCCTACACGCTCGTGGACAGCACCCCAGGCGACGCGACGCATGACGACTTCGCGGTGAAGGTCGTGGATTCCGATGGCGACCCGATCGGCACGACCTTGTCGATCGCCATCGTCGACGACGCTCCGAAGGCGGTGAACGACGGCTCGTACACGGTGACGGAGGACGGCGCGAGCCTGGTCTCGGGGAACGTCCTGTCGAACGACGCGTCGGGCGCGGACGCGCCGGCGAGCTTTGTTGGCTGGGGCGGGACGGGCGATCCGGCGGCGATCGCGTCGCTGAACCAGTACGGCACGCTGACGCAGAATGGCGACGGGACGTGGAGCTACCAGCTCGACAACAGCCGTGCGGCGACGCAGGCGCTGGGGACGGGGTTCAGCCAGGACTATGTGCTGCACTACACGATGCAGGACGCGGATGGTGACACCTCCCCGGCGACGCTGACGATCACGGTGAAGGGAGCCGCCGACAGCGCGACGGTGACGACCGCGCAGGCTTCGGGCGCCGACGCCACGGTCTATGAGTCCGGGCTGAACCCGTTGGGTTCGGAAGCCGCGACGACGAAGGAGACGGCGACGGGCTCGTTCACGGTGACGACTTCGGACGGGATCGCGAGCATCGTGGTCGGCGGCGTGACGTTCACGCTGACGCAGATGCAGGCGTTCGGGACGACGAACGGCGTCGTGAACACGGGCGAGGGTTCGCTGCGTCTGACGGGCTACAATGCCGGGACGGGCGTGGTGAGCTACAGCTACACGCTGTCCGCGACGATCGACAACGACAGCAAGGTTCCGAGCGGTTCGGACACGGTCGACGCGACCGGGTTCAACGACCGGATCACGCTGCAGGTCAACGGCGTGGGCGGGACGAGCGCGACCGACACGCTGGAGGTGCGCGTCGTCGACGACGCTCCGAAGGCGGTGAACGACGGCTCGTACACGGTGACGGAGGACGGCGCGAGCCTGGTCTCGGGGAACGTCCTGTCGAACGACGCGTCGGGCGCGGACGCGCCGGCGAGCTTTGTTGGCTGGGGCGGGACGGGCGATCCGGCGGCGATCGCGTCGCTGAACCAGTACGGCACGCTGACGCAGAATGGCGACGGGACGTGGAGCTACCAGCTCGACAACAGCCGTGCGGCGACGCAGGCGCTGGGGACGGGGTTCAGCCAGGACTATGTGCTGCACTACACGATGCAGGACGCGGATGGTGACACCTCCCCGGCGACGCTGACGATCACGGTGAAGGGAGCCGCCGACAGCGCGACGGTGACGACCGCGCAGGCTTCGGGCGCCGACGCCACGGTCTATGAGTCCGGGCTGAACCCGTTGGGTTCGGAAGCCGCGACGACGAAGGAGACGGCGACGGGCTCGTTCACGGTGACGACTTCGGACGGGATCGCGAGCATCGTGGTCGGCGGCGTGACGTTCACGCTGACGCAGATGCAGGCGTTCGGGACGACGAACGGCGTCGTGAACACGGGCGAGGGTTCGCTGCGTCTGACGGGCTACAATGCCGGGACGGGCGTGGTGAGCTACAGCTACACGCTGTCCGCGACGATCGACAACGACAGCAAGGTTCCGAGCGGTTCGGACACGGTCGACGCGACCGGGTTCAACGACCGGATCACGCTGCAGGTCAACGGCGTGGGCGGGACGAGCGCGACCGACACGCTGGAGGTGCGCGTCGTCGACGACGCTCCGAAGGCGGTGAACGACGGCTCGTACACGGTGACGGAGGACGGCGCGAGCCTGGTCTCGGGGAACGTCCTGTCGAACGACGCGTCGGGCGCGGACGCGCCGGCGAGCTTTGTTGGCTGGGGCGGGACGGGCGATCCGGCGGCGATCGCGTCGCTGAACCAGTACGGCACGCTGACGCAGAATGGCGACGGGACGTGGAGCTACCAGCTCGACAACAGCCGTGCGGCGACGCAGGCGCTGGGGACGGGGTTCAGCCAGGACTATGTGCTGCACTACACGATGCAGGACGCGGATGGTGACACCTCCCCGGCGACGCTGACGATCACGGTGAAGGGAGCCGCCGACAGCGCGACGGTGACGACCGCGCAGGCTTCGGGCGCCGACGCCACGGTCTATGAGTCCGGGCTGAACCCGTTGGGTTCGGAAGCCGCGACGACGAAGGAGACGGCGACGGGCTCGTTCACGGTGACGACTTCGGACGGGATCGCGAGCATCGTGGTCGGCGGCGTGACGTTCACGCTGACGCAGATGCAGGCGTTCGGGACGACGAACGGCGTCGTGAACACGGGCGAGGGTTCGCTGCGTCTGACGGGCTACAATGCCGGGACGGGCGTGGTGAGCTACAGCTACACGCTGTCCGCGACGATCGACAACGACAGCAAGGTTCCGAGCGGTTCGGACACGGTCGACGCGACCGGGTTCAACGACCGGATCACGCTGCAGGTCAACGGCGTGGGCGGGACGAGCGCGACCGACACGCTGGAGGTGCGCGTCGTCGACGACGCTCCGAAGGCGGTGAACGACGGCTCGTACACGGTGACGGAGGACGGCGCGAGCCTGGTCTCGGGGAACGTCCTGTCGAACGACGCGTCGGGCGCGGACGCGCCGGCGAGCTTTGTTGGCTGGGGCGGGACGGGCGATCCGGCGGCGATCGCGTCGCTGAACCAGTACGGCACGCTGACGCAGAATGGCGACGGGACGTGGAGCTACCAGCTCGACAACAGCCGTGCGGCGACGCAGGCGCTGGGGACGGGGTTCAGCCAGGACTATGTGCTGCACTACACGATGCAGGACGCGGATGGTGACACCTCCCCGGCGACGCTGACGATCACGGTGAAGGGAGCCGCCGACAGCGCGACGGTGACGACCGCGCAGGCTTCGGGCGCCGACGCCACGGTCTATGAGTCCGGGCTGAACCCGTTGGGTTCGGAAGCCGCGACGACGAAGGAGACGGCGACGGGCTCGTTCACGGTGACGACTTCGGACGGGATCGCGAGCATCGTGGTCGGCGGCGTGACGTTCACGCTGACGCAGATGCAGGCGTTCGGGACGACGAACGGCGTCGTGAACACGGGCGAGGGTTCGCTGCGTCTGACGGGCTACAATGCCGGGACGGGCGTGGTGAGCTACAGCTACACGCTGTCCGCGACGATCGACAACGACAGCAAGGTTCCGAGCGGTTCGGACACGGTCGACGCGACCGGGTTCAACGACCGGATCACGCTGCAGGTCAACGGCGTGGGCGGGACGAGCGCGACCGACACGCTGGAGGTGCGCGTCGTCGACGACGCTCCGAAGGCGGTGAACGACGGCTCGTACACGGTGACGGAGGACGGCGCGAGCCTGGTCTCGGGGAACGTCCTGTCGAACGACGCGTCGGGCGCGGACGCGCCGGCGAGCTTTGTTGGCTGGGGCGGGACGGGCGATCCGGCGGCGATCGCGTCGCTGAACCAGTACGGCACGCTGACGCAGAATGGCGACGGGACGTGGAGCTACCAGCTCGACAACAGCCGTGCGGCGACGCAGGCGCTGGGGACGGGGTTCAGCCAGGACTATGTGCTGCACTACACGATGCAGGACGCGGATGGTGACACCTCCCCGGCGACGCTGACGATCACGGTGAAGGGAGCCGCCGACAGCGCGACGGTGACGACCGCGCAGGCTTCGGGCGCCGACGCCACGGTCTATGAGTCCGGGCTGAACCCGTTGGGTTCGGAAGCCGCGACGACGAAGGAGACGGCGACGGGCTCGTTCACGGTGACGACTTCGGACGGGATCGCGAGCATCGTGGTCGGCGGCGTGACGTTCACGCTGACGCAGATGCAGGCGTTCGGGACGACGAACGGCGTCGTGAACACGGGCGAGGGTTCGCTGCGTCTGACGGGCTACAATGCCGGGACGGGCGTGGTGAGCTACAGCTACACGCTGTCCGCGACGATCGACAACGACAGCAAGGTTCCGAGCGGTTCGGACACGGTCGACGCGACCGGGTTCAACGACCGGATCACGCTGCAGGTCAACGGCGTGGGCGGGACGAGCGCGACCGACACGCTGGAGGTGCGCGTCGTCGACGACGCTCCGAAGGCGGTGAACGACGGCTCGTACACGGTGACGGAGGACGGCGCGAGCCTGGTCTCGGGGAACGTCCTGTCGAACGACGCGTCGGGCGCGGACGCGCCGGCGAGCTTTGTTGGCTGGGGCGGGACGGGCGATCCGGCGGCGATCGCGTCGCTGAACCAGTACGGCACGCTGACGCAGAATGGCGACGGGACGTGGAGCTACCAGCTCGACAACAGCCGTGCGGCGACGCAGGCGCTGGGGACGGGGTTCAGCCAGGACTATGTGCTGCACTACACGATGCAGGACGCGGATGGTGACACCTCCCCGGCGACGCTGACGATCACGGTGAAGGGAGCCGCCGACAGCGCGACGGTGACGACCGCGCAGGCTTCGGGCGCCGACGCCACGGTCTATGAGTCCGGGCTGAACCCGTTGGGTTCGGAAGCCGCGACGACGAAGGAGACGGCGACGGGCTCGTTCACGGTGACGACTTCGGACGGGATCGCGAGCATCGTGGTCGGCGGCGTGACGTTCACGCTGACGCAGATGCAGGCGTTCGGGACGACGAAC
Source organism: Bosea sp. NBC_00550 (assembly GCF_026020075.1). NCBI lineage: Bacteria > Pseudomonadati > Pseudomonadota > Alphaproteobacteria > Hyphomicrobiales > Alloboseaceae > Allobosea > Allobosea sp. NBC_00550. The sequence continues at coordinate 94,207 of NZ_CP102773.1, read as the reverse complement.
GGCGTCGTGAACACGGGCGAGGGTTCGCTGCGTCTGACGGGCTACAATGCCGGGACGGGCGTGGTGAGCTACAGCTACACGCTGTCCGCGACGATCGACAACGACAGCAAGGTTCCGAGCGGTTCGGACACGGTCGACGCGACCGGGTTCAACGACCGGATCACGCTGCAGGTCAACGGCGTGGGCGGGACGAGCGCGACCGACACGCTGGAGGTGCGCGTCGTCGACGACGCTCCGAAGGCGGTGAACGACGGCTCGTACACGGTGACGGAGGACGGCGCGAGCCTGGTCTCGGGGAACGTCCTGTCGAACGACGCGTCGGGCGCGGACGCGCCGGCGAGCTTTGTTGGCTGGGGCGGGACGGGCGATCCGGCGGCGATCGCGTCGCTGAACCAGTACGGCACGCTGACGCAGAATGGCGACGGGACGTGGAGCTACCAGCTCGACAACAGCCGTGCGGCGACGCAGGCGCTGGGGACGGGGTTCAGCCAGGACTATGTGCTGCACTACACGATGCAGGACGCGGATGGTGACACCTCCCCGGCGACGCTGACGATCACGGTGAAGGGAGCCGCCGACAGCGCGACGGTGACGACCGCGCAGGCTTCGGGCGCCGACGCCACGGTCTATGAGTCCGGGCTGAACCCGTTGGGTTCGGAAGCCGCGACGACGAAGGAGACGGCGACGGGCTCGTTCACGGTGACGACTTCGGACGGGATCGCGAGCATCGTGGTCGGCGGCGTGACGTTCACGCTGACGCAGATGCAGGCGTTCGGGACGACGAACGGCGTCGTGAACACGGGCGAGGGTTCGCTGCGTCTGACGGGCTACAATGCCGGGACGGGCGTGGTGAGCTACAGCTACACGCTGTCCGCGACGATCGACAACGACAGCAAGGTTCCGAGCGGTTCGGACACGGTCGACGCGACCGGGTTCAACGACCGGATCACGCTGCAGGTCAACGGCGTGGGCGGGACGAGCGCGACCGACACGCTGGAGGTGCGCGTCGTCGACGACGCTCCGAAGGCGGTGAACGACGGCTCGTACACGGTGACGGAGGACGGCGCGAGCCTGGTCTCGGGGAACGTCCTGTCGAACGACGCGTCGGGCGCGGACGCGCCGGCGAGCTTTGTTGGCTGGGGCGGGACGGGCGATCCGGCGGCGATCGCGTCGCTGAACCAGTACGGCACGCTGACGCAGAATGGCGACGGGACGTGGAGCTACCAGCTCGACAACAGCCGTGCGGCGACGCAGGCGCTGGGGACGGGGTTCAGCCAGGACTATGTGCTGCACTACACGATGCAGGACGCGGATGGTGACACCTCCCCGGCGACGCTGACGATCACGGTGAAGGGAGCCGCCGACAGCGCGACGGTGACGACCGCGCAGGCTTCGGGCGCCGACGCCACGGTCTATGAGTCCGGGCTGAACCCGTTGGGTTCGGAAGCCGCGACGACGAAGGAGACGGCGACGGGCTCGTTCACGGTGACGACTTCGGACGGGATCGCGAGCATCGTGGTCGGCGGCGTGACGTTCACGCTGACGCAGATGCAGGCGTTCGGGACGACGAACGGCGTCGTGAACACGGGCGAGGGTTCGCTGCGTCTGACGGGCTACAATGCCGGGACGGGCGTGGTGAGCTACAGCTACACGCTGTCCGCGACGATCGACAACGACAGCAAGGTTCCGAGCGGTTCGGACACGGTCGACGCGACCGGGTTCAACGACCGGATCACGCTGCAGGTCAACGGCGTGGGCGGGACGAGCGCGACCGACACGCTGGAGGTGCGCGTCGTCGACGACGCTCCGAAGGCGGTGAACGACGGCTCGTACACGGTGACGGAGGACGGCGCGAGCCTGGTCTCGGGGAACGTCCTGTCGAACGACGCGTCGGGCGCGGACGCGCCGGCGAGCTTTGTTGGCTGGGGCGGGACGGGCGATCCGGCGGCGATCGCGTCGCTGAACCAGTACGGCACGCTGACGCAGAATGGCGACGGGACGTGGAGCTACCAGCTCGACAACAGCCGTGCGGCGACGCAGGCGCTGGGGACGGGGTTCAGCCAGGACTATGTGCTGCACTACACGATGCAGGACGCGGATGGTGACACCTCCCCGGCGACGCTGACGATCACGGTGAAGGGAGCCGCCGACAGCGCGACGGTGACGACCGCGCAGGCTTCGGGCGCCGACGCCACGGTCTATGAGTCCGGGCTGAACCCGTTGGGTTCGGAAGCCGCGACGACGAAGGAGACGGCGACGGGCTCGTTCACGGTGACGACTTCGGACGGGATCGCGAGCATCGTGGTCGGCGGCGTGACGTTCACGCTGACGCAGATGCAGGCGTTCGGGACGACGAACGGCGTCGTGAACACGGGCGAGGGTTCGCTGCGTCTGACGGGCTACAATGCCGGGACGGGCGTGGTGAGCTACAGCTACACGCTGTCCGCGACGATCGACAACGACAGCAAGGTTCCGAGCGGTTCGGACACGGTCGACGCGACCGGGTTCAACGACCGGATCACGCTGCAGGTCAACGGCGTGGGCGGGACGAGCGCGACCGACACGCTGGAGGTGCGCGTCGTCGACGACGCTCCGAAGGCGGTGAACGATACCGATGCAGTCGGCAAGACGGCGTCGACGGACGGCAACGTGATCAGCGGCCTGGGCACGACGGGAGGCACGGCCAATGCTGACGTGAGCGGCGCGGACGGCGCACGGGTCAGCCACGTCCAAAACAGCAATGTAGGGGGCTTGGGCACGGATGTCGGCGTCAGCGGCTCGACGGTGATCGCCGGCCAGTACGGCTCGCTGACAATCGCTGCGAACGGTCAGTACACGTATGCCAGGACCTCGAATAGCGGCGGCGTCGACACCTTTACCTACACGCTGACCGACGGCGACGGCGATGCCGATACGGCGACGCTGGCGATTTCGCTCGATGCCATCGGCAGGCTGGTCGTCGGCTCCGGCAGCGGCGATGACGGCGTCAACGATGCTCCCAACACGCCCGACAAGCCCCATGTGGTCGACGTGACGACGAACACGACCGGGGCGATCAACGGCGGCGCCGGCGACGATGTCCTGATCGGTGATCCCGGCGCGCTGGCCACGGTGACGCCCGGCGATACAGCCAATGTCGTCTTCGTGCTAGACACGTCGGGCAGCATGAACGCCTCGATCAGCTTCAACGGCAGCAATATCAGCCGTCTCGAGGCGCTGCAGAATGCCGTGAACACTGCCATCGATCAGTTGGCGGTGTCCGGGGCGGAGAACGTCCGGATCCACCTCGTGCAGTTCAATGAGGCGGGCGGGCCGGGTATCACCTTCGACCTGATCAGGGGTGGCGTGGTGAATACTGCGCAGGTTTCGGCTGCGCATGCGGTGGTCAACGGCCTCGACGACACGTTCGACGGGCCGTCGACCAACTACGAATCCGCGCTTCAGCAGGTTCAGAGCTGGGTCAATGGCAGCAGCGTCACCCATCCGGTCAACGGTGCGGAAAGCTTCGACAGCAACGGCAATACGAGTAACGGCACGGCCGTTCTTCTGAACTCCTACGATACCAAGGTTGCCGTGGTGTCCGCCTGGAACGGCTCGACACAAATGAACGTGACTGGGACGACGGACGGGATGGGCGTTCGCAGTGGTAGCAGTGGCGACAGCGGCATCAACAACGGAGAGATTCTGCGCTTCGATTTCGGTGCCGAGAATACGTTCGGAGTAGCGGGCTTCGATCCTTCTCCCAGCACCGGAAGCACCGGTTACGGCACGCAATTCGCGACGTTCCAAGGACCGCCCGTCGAGTTCGCCACCTTCACGTTCGATGGATTGAACAACAACGGCAGCGAGTCGATCTCCTACGTCATCCACTATACCGATGGGACTTCCAGTGCCGCAGCTAATAGAACCTCGAACGGAAGCCTGACGCTCGGGACGGACGGGAAGACGATCGGCTATGTGCAGTTCACCGGAAACGATACCGATAATTCGGGCGTGACCGTTGAGTTGGCCAACATCGCTGTCGATTACGATGGTCCGCTGACCGGAGCCGGCACCAAGAACAAGGTCGTCTTCATTTCCGATGGTGAGCCGACTACGGGCGGTGGCTTCAACGACGAGGTCACCTCGATCGAGAGCTCCTTCGGGCCGATCGAAGCCGTTGGTATTGCCATCAGCAGTGGCGCTCTTTCGACGCTGAGCACGGTCGAGGGAACGGGTGGCAGCGCAACCAACATCACGACAGCGGAGCAGCTCGAAGCAGTGATCGGCGAGCTCAGCGGTCAGGCCGTGGTCGCCGACCATGCCGGCGCCGACGCCTTCAATGGCGGCGCGGGTAACGACCTCATCTTCGGCGACGTGCCGTTCACCGATGTCCTGGCGGCAGCGGCGGGTCTGACGACGCCGGCGGGCTCGGGCTGGGATGTCTTCCAGAGGCTCGAGGCCGGCCAGGGTGTCGGCGCTGCCTATCAGGGATGGGGTCGTGCGGACACCGTCGACTATATCGTGTCCCACGCCGAAGAGCTGGGGCGCGAGAGCGGCCGGACCGGTGGCAACGACACCATCAATGGCGGTGACGGAAACGACATCATCTACGGGCAGGAGGGCAACGACACCCTCAATGGCGATGCGGGGAACGATATCCTCAATGGGGGTAGCGGGAACGACACCCTCAATGGCGGTATCGGCACCGACACTCTGAGCGGCGGCCTCGGAAACGACATCCTCTATGGCGGCGACGGCGACGACGTGCTCATCGGAGGTGCCGGGCAGGATACGCTGACGGGTGGGCAGGGTGCCGATACCTTCGTCATCGACCCGTCGCATCTGACCATCAGCACGGACGATCTCATCCAGGATTACAATGGGAGCCTGGGGGATGTGATCGATCTGAGCAGCCTGCTGCAGTCGCTCGGGACGGGGGCGCCGACCAATGCCGCACAGGTCGATCAGGTTGTTTCCATCTCCGGCAATCAGCTGCTCGTCGACAACAACGGGACCGCGGCCGGCGGAGCTTCGGTCGTGGTGGCGACGTTCTCGACCCCGCCGGTGGGCTCGGTCCAGATCCTCTACGATCATGACCAGCAGGCGGTCGTGACCTGATCCATCCTACGAATCGGGACCGGTTCCGCCGCAAGGTGTGGCCGGCCCGATCTCCCCCGCTCCGCGGAGCGCCCGACCTGCCATAGCCGCGCAACCCCGGCATGCGGCCTCGCTCGTGGCGGACCGTCTCTTTTGGGTGACATCGGCGGCTCAAATACTAGGCAACTGCCGGAAAGTCAGGGAAGCCGCTTGAGCAAGATCATGCGGTCCACTAGCCTAAATTTAGCTAGGAATGAGCGCGCTGGGGAAGAAATGAAAGCTTTGTCTTTGGTTTGCGCCGCTGTGTTGCCGTTGCTTCTCTGTGTTGCGGCGCAGGCGGCTGACCTCTCCGGGATACCTCCATCGCGGAGTGCGCCTGCGGTTTGCCAGGCCTGGGGGCATTCTTCTCTGGCGCGGGAGCAGAATTTCTCGATTATTAAGGACGAAATCCAGGCGCGCTATGCCGAGGCGACAAAGGTTTCCGCCCAGCTCGCGACGGAAGCGAGCCGCTCTGAGCGTATCACCTGGGCTTACGCCTCTCGCACGGCATGCGGCATCGCGCTGGGTATGCTGTCTTATCGGGAGGTGGATTCCGACCGTCTGTGGAACTGCGAATGCTATCATGCCCGCATGCGCGCAACCATGGTCAGGTAGGCGCGAATCTTCGAAATTCGAAGGCTATCGGCGAATCCTGACGATTTTTATTCGGTTTTTATCTTGCTCCAAAAATGCAATTAATTTGCGTAGGAATTTTATGCCAATTTGTGGGATTCGTGTTCAATCATGCCTTTTGTATCTTTTTTGTGGTTTTGAGAGTTGTTGGGGCGGCTTTCGTCCTGTTCGTGGATGCGGCGCTTGAGGTTGATCCCGGAGGGATCACAGGGGGGCACAGAAGTGAGTTCAGGCAAGCGAGGAATATCATTGCGGGCAATGTTGTTCGGCGGGGTTGTCGTCGGTGCCCTTCCGATCCTGGCAGCAACGCAATCCTTTGCGCTGTCCCTGCGTGAGGCTATCGCGACGACGATCGATTCGAATCCGCAGATCGGGGCTGCGATCGAGAATCGCGAGGCTATAGAATTCGAGCTGCGACAGGCTCGCGGTCTCTACATGCCGCGCATCGACGCGGAGGGGGCCGTCGGATCACGGAACCTGGAGCGCAACTACACTGCCATCGAGCGGTTGACGGGATCGCGCGACAAGCAGGGTTTTTCTCCGGTCGAGATCGGCGTCGTGGGAACCTGGAAGCTGTTCGACGGCTTCACCACGGACGCGGAAGTCGAGCGCCAGGCGTCGCGCGTTGACGGTGCCTCGCTCCGTGTTCTCGAGCGGTCCGAGTTCCTCGCTCTCGAAGTCACGCGCGAGTATTTTGACATTCTTCTGCAGGAACGGCTGATCGGACTCGCGTCGCAGAATATGGGCTTCCTGCAAGATACCGTGCAGCGTATTCGTGGCAACGTGTCCAGCGGCTCTCTCACCGACGCGGATCTGAAGCAAGGCGAAGAGCGCGTGAAGGCCGCGGAGGCGCGGGCCATCGAAGCCAAGCAGAATTTCAACGAAGGCAAGGTTCGCCTGCAGCGGCTCGTGGGCAAAACTTTTGTGAAGGGGGCGATGCCGCCGTCGATTGCGGGCCGGCTGCCGAAGTCGGTCGAAAGCGGGCTCGCGCTCGCGGTTCGCAACAATCCCCGCATCCATATCGCTACGGCCGATATCGATGCGGCGCACGCTCTGGTGAAGAAGGCACGCGGCAAGATGCTGCCAGAGGTCTTCCTCGAAGGGCGCGCCCGCACCGGCCGGGACATCGACGGCGTCGAGGGACGCACCACGGATCTCCAGGCCCGTGCGGTCATGCGCATGAACCTCTACAATGGCGGGATCGATCAGGCTGCGATTCAGGAGCAGACTCGCCGTGTCGCCGAAGCCCAGCACAATCGCGATCAGATCCTTCGCGAGGTTCGCGAAGCCGTGAAGCTTTCGTTCGAGCGGCGGCTGCGTCAGTCCGAACTGACTGGCGTGCTCGGCCAGCAGGCCAACCTCGGCGACCGGCTGGTGTTGGCCTATTCCGATCAGTTTCAGGTGGGGCGTCGTTCGCTGCTCGATGTGCTGGACGCGCAGAACACGCGCTACAACGCGAGGGTTCTGCACGAGACGGCGGCGATGGCCGCGCGTTTCTCGGAGTACCGGATCCTCGCCTCGACCGGCCAGCTGGTCTCTTCCTTCGGCTTGCGCCCGCCCAAGCAGGCGGATGCCTATGCCCGCACGGACGCCGGCGTGCCGCCGACTGCGGATGCCGAAACCTTACCGCGCTACTCGCCGAACAAGGGACGTCTCGGCGTTCCTCCGCCCGGACTCTGACGCTTGGCCGAGAGACACGTCGCCATGCTTGGTACCCAAGCGCTGCGGGAGGGAGATGCGCAAGCATCTCCCTCACCTGTTTCACCGGCAGGTGAGGCTGAAGACCCGCTGCTGCTTTGCCTCGTTCAGCTGGCAACGCTTTTCGAGCGCCCGACGGCGGCCTCCGTCCTGACTGCCGGCCTTCCTGTCGGCGAGGAAGGGCTCTCCCAGGAACATCTCATCCGCGCGGCTGAGCGGGTGGGCCTGCGTGCCGATTGGGTCCGCTTCGACGCCGGCGCCCCGGTTGAGACCGACTTTCCTGCGATCGCCTGGCTGCAGGAAGCGGCGCCGATCCTGATTCTCGCTCTGGAAGAGGGCAAGGTCGAGGTCTACTCGCCGCGGCAGGGGACTGTTTCGACGGCGCCCGTCGAGGTTTTGAGGGCGATCGACGGCGGCGACATCCTGCGGTTCTCGCCGCAGCTTACTGCCGCGGATCCCACCGGGGAACACGCGGTCGATGTCGATCGGAATTGGCTGCTGGCGGCGCTACGCCCGCATTGGCGCAGCTATCTCGAGGCTTTCTTCGCTTCCGCCTTCGTGAATTTGCTGGCGCTGGTCGGCCCGCTCTTCACGATGAACGTCTACGATCGCGTGCTGCCGAACAAGGCAATCTCGACGCTGTGGGTCTTGGCCATCGGTGCGGCCATCGCGCTGCTCTTCGATGTGCTGCTCCGTTCCGCGCGTGCCTTTCTGGTCGATCATATGGCCCGGCAACTCGATATCCGGATTTCGAGTCTGCTGATCGAACGGATCATGAATACGACCCTGCAGGCGAACACGCCGACCACCGGCATCACCGTTCAGCGGATCTCCGAATACGAGTTCTTGCGCGAGTTCATCGGCTCGAACACGGTCGTCTACTTCGTCGACTTCATCTTCGCCTTCATTTTCCTAGGTGTGATCCTGGCGATCAGCCCGTACCTGGCGATATTTCCGGTTGTCGCGATCCTCGGGCTCATCCTTCTCGGCTTCGTCGTCCAGCGCCTGATTGCGGCGGAGATCAGCCGAGCCGACCAATCGAGCTCACACCGGCAATCGCTAATGGTCGAGATCGTCGCCGGGCTCGAGACGATCAAGGCCGTGCGCGCCGAGGGAATTTTTCTAAGGCGCTGGCGGGACATCACGACGACGGCGACGAACACGACGCACCGGATCAAGAACTATGCGGCTTTCGCGGCGAATCTGTCGTATCTGCTGCAGAATTTGGTGACAGTCGTGACCATTGTGGTCGGCGCCTATCTGTTCGACATCGGCATGATCACGACCGGCGGAATCATCGCCTCGGCCATGCTGGGCAGCCGGGCCGTCGCTCCTCTGGGACAGATCGCCTTGATGCTGTCGCGCGTGCGCCAGGCGGTCAGCGCCTATCACAGTCTCGACGCCATCATGAAGCTGCCCGATGAGCGCAGCGACAAGCGGATGCTTGTTTCGCGCTCCATCGAGGGCGGCAATATCGAGTTTCGTGGTGCGAGCTTTACCTATGCGGGGCAGGCTCGCCCCGTCCTGAACGGATTCAATGTCAAGATCCGCCCGGGTGAGCGCGTCGCCATCCTCGGCCGCATTGGCGCCGGCAAGACGACTGTCGGCCGGCTTCTGGGGCGGCTCTACGAATTGGATGCCGGTGAACTGCTGATCGACGGCGTCGATATTCGCCAGTATCATCCGCAGGAGATCCGGTCGGCGATAAATGTCGTGACGCATGACACGCACGTCTTCAACGGAAGCATCCGGCAGAACCTGCGCCTGTCGAAGCCTAATGCCTCAGACGCCGAACTGCTTGATGTCGCTAGGCTCTCGGGGCTGGCCGATTTCATTCAGTCCCATCCGGCTGGTTTCGAGAGGCAGGTTGGCGAGCGCGGTCAGCAATTGTCGAGCGGGCAGCGGCAAGTCATCGGCCTGGCCCGCGCGCTTTTATCGTCGGGACGCATCATTTTCCTGGATGATCCGACGAGCTCCATGGATACGGCTACGGAGCGGCAGTTCGTAACGCGTCTCAAGGAGAGGCTGCATCCCCATCAAACGCTCATTGTAACAACTCATCGCAACGCGGTCCTCGCCCTGGCGACACGGGTAATCGTCGTCGATGGTGGCCGCGCCGTGGCGGATGGACCCGTGGCGGAGGTGCTGCGCCTCCTCAATGAGAAGGCCGGAGGTATCTGATCGATGCCGAAGAGCGCGACGAAAGTGTGGGCCGGGTTGGTGACTGCCAGTTGGATTGCGAAGCGAGGCGCAGACGTTCCATGAGGGGGTTTGGAACCGTCCCACGCTTGTCACGTGGCCCGACGGGGTTTGTGGCGTGTCTTTTGGCGTGGACGGTCGCAAGCTCGCCGATCCTCGCTCAAAGCCGCGCGGAAGCAGGGAAAAGCCCGCCGGCTAAACGGCCGCCCTGCCATTTTCTCAACATGATGGAGAAGAACCTCTCGGAGGCTTTGAAGAAATGTAGCGATTTCGCAGTCGTTTTCAGGCCCGAGCCTGTTGCTTCGCAGCGCTCAGGCGATTTGGTTACAGCCGGCGCTCGCAGCGAAGAATTTCTCAGGCTATTTGGCCAGGCGCGTTTCGCGCAGCGCTTTCCGCTCGACTTTGATGACCTCTACCCCTTTCAGTGGAAGGAGGACGGCGAAGCGCTTCATAGGGAGCCCAAGCGGGCGGCTTTGGGTGGCACCGTTCGGGGCGGGTTGATCGAGGACAATACCGACGATATCGGGCAGCCTACGGTGAAGAGCGGCGTCGTAACCTGGGCTGCCGAGCCTCCTCTTGTCGATGCGAGCGATCGGATTTCCGGTGTCATCGGAACGCTCGCTATCAGCGGAACCAAATTGGCTCTCCGCTTACTATTCTCGCCTGCGGAAGGCGGGCAGAGCCTAATGATGACGGCTAAGCTCTCTGGAGAAAGCGGAGCTGAGTGCGGGGTTCCTCGCATGCGCCGGACAGGTGACCGCGCCGGGGAGCCGCTGGACATGGTGGGACGCACGCAGTCAGAGGGAGAGTGTCTGTTCGTTCCTTCCGCGGACGCCCAGGCTATCAAAAGCATTGCGGCGACAATCCTCCGAGGACAATGGATCGACGTGCCGATCAGGTTGAACGGAGAAACCTCCTATACGTTGACGATGGAACTTGCGCAATCAGGTAGGGCTTTGTTGAGGCGGGCGCTGGATGAGTGGGGCATTTCCCAGACAGGCTTCAGGTCGGATCAGCGTTGAGGGTTCACGTCGGTGTCGGCCTGCTGCCGGATGATGCGCTCCCCGGGGCCGCGCGTTGCGACGAGAGGCGCGTGGAGATCCATCGACGAGCTGTGCTTATCGTCGAGGAGGTCCTGGGTTGCAGCACCTCGATAGCGAACGATGTATACGCCGGGAGTGTTTGGAGCAGCGGCACAACGATCAGTACGTAACGCACCTATCGTGCAGAAGCCTTTGAAACCGGAGGCGCGTAGTGCAGTGTCGGAAAAACTCGGTATTTGCGGCGCCCGGCAGCCTTACGGCGACGACCCCGGTCGACGTCATCCGCCTGATGATCCTGCAGGTCGCGTTGGCCGAGTACGCCACGCCGACGCCGTGGTTTACAAGCTGCTGTACGATTACTGTCGATAATGGGAGCTCGCATGGACACGACCGCCATCCAGCGCGCTGGTCGCGCTCGGCTTCCGACTTCGGCGATTACTCGTGGTCTCGCCGCCAACCGATGAATGCAAAGGCAGCAAGCCCGACAGCGATGACAATCATCGTCACCGCCCATTTGTAGTGAGGATAGTCCGTCAAGAGACTTTTCACGGTCGGCATTGGTGCGGCCAATGGTAGGATGGCCATTCTCAGCCCAGCGCTCGGCCACAGCTATTGGCCTTGAGGACAATCGTGGAGGCTATGCACAGCAGCCGCGATGGTTCGTGAGCACGTTCCAGCCGAGCGAAACGCTGCCCCCCGTTACAGGCGTCCAAGTCCTAGTCGCCCCTCGCGTGGAATATTTAACATTCGGAGCATCGATATGAACATCCGCGAGGTGCAAGCCGCGCTGGATGCACTCGGCTATTCTCTCGTGGTGGACGCGGTCATGGCCTTTAAGCGCTCGGCAGGGCTCTACCTCGACCGCATCGCCGGCCCGAAGACGGTCAAGGCCTTGCTGCCAAGCCCGATAATCCGGCAATCCCGGCTCCCCCCGGCAGGCGATGTCGGCGATCGGCCTGGAAGCGCTCATCGGCCGCGAGACCCGCAAGCTGAAGGCCTATCTCGACAGCGTCGGCGTCTACACGATCGGCATCTTCCACACAGCCGCCGCTGGCGCGCCCATCCCGTATCGGGTGCTGACGATCACGCGCGAGGAGTGCGATGCGATCTTCGCCCGCGACACCATCCAGTATGAGGACGCTGTCCGCCGCGCACTGAAGGTTCCAGTCGCCGACCACCTGTTCGATGAGCTGACTTCGGTGTGCTACAATATCGGGACCGGCGGGCCGGCAGGCTCGAGCTTCATCAAGCTCATCAACGCTGGCGCCAGTCCCGCCCAGATCCGCGCTGCGATCCTGGCGTGGAAGAAGCCGTCGGAGATCCTCCCCCGCCGCACGGCCGAGGCGGACCAGTTCCAGACGCCTTACGAAGTGCGCCTGCCCAAGGCGCGCTCGACCGACTCGGCGCCGATCAAGATCGCGGCTTGAGCGTCCTCTGCCATCGGCGAGGGAGCATTTTGCCCTTCGACTGATGCAAGCGCTGGCTTCGGAAATCTGGCCTCGTTGAGCTTCTTTGCTTCGCCCAACGCATGTTTCATCCGCGCCCGCTGAATCGCGCGCGAAAGCTGCTTCGTCCCCATCATTTTTGTCAGCCCCAGGATACCGCACGCTCATTCTCCGTGGGCGATGAGCGGCCGACATCCTTCATTTGAAGGATAGCTCCCGCCGCGGTCGCGTCGGCCGCTGCTTTCGCGTTCCCGTTCATCACCGGAGCCCATCATGATCCGCTTCGTCGCGGCCTTCGTCGCCGCATGCTTCGCTCTCCTCTTCATGGCGGCGATCGCCTCGGCGCAGACGCCCTCCACCGGCTCGGCGATCTTCGAGATCGTCCGACCATTCCTCGTCGAGATCGCCAGCGTGGTGATTTCCGGCGCCGTGCTCTGGCTGGTCGGAACGGTGAAGGCGAAGTACATCATCGAGATCGAGGCCCGCCACCGCGACGCGCTGCAGGCGGCGCTGACCAACGCGGCCGGGCTCGTCACCGCGCCGGCGGCATGGCTGGCGCACTCTCGCTGCCTACGCGCAACCCGCTGATCTTCATGTATACCGGCGCGAGATGGCGGTTATCGCCGCCGCCGTGAAAGTCTATAATGCTTCGCTCGTTGAACGGCGTTGGCGCTCCCCTAAGCGCCGGTCCGGAGCGCCTGACCTAAGTCTGAGGGCAGAGGGAAAAAATCGTGATGGAGGCGGAGTACCAAATAGGTGATTTTGTCGATCTCCAGCGAAATTTTGCCGGTGCGCTCCGCCCTGGCCCTTTCGAGATCATCCAGCTTTTGCCGAACTGTAATGGTGAGCAGCATTACCGCGTGCGCGGCCCGGACGACGCGCACCATGTGATCGGCAGATGCGAAATCGAAGAGGTCGCCATCGTACGGTTTCGGCGAAGGCACGCTGAGAAGAGCTGACGAGCCGGCACCTCCGCAGAAATAGGCCGTGCCAAGGAAAGGACGTGGGTAAGCCCCATCAGGCTTCAGGGCAGCTCAGTGACCTCAGCCGCCTCGGCATCTTCGCGCAGGCCCTTGTACGATGCATGCCGCAGCTTGCCATCGTCTGTCCACGCTCGGAACTCGACCTCTGCGACCAGAGCTGGCGTGAGCCAGCGATAGGCCTGGCGACTTCCCTTCACGCTGAGCGCCGGCTTCGGGATAACGAGCTCGTCCATTTGCTTGCGGAGTGCCGTCGCGCTGGCGTGGCTGAAGCCGGTACCGACGCCCCCGACATGGACCAACGCTCCGTCCTTGCGAGCAGCCAGCACCAATCGACCGATGCCGCCGAGCGCAGCGGTGGACGGTTCATAACCCACGATAACAAAGCTTTCCGACTGCACGCACTTCACCTTTAGCCAGTCGCCGCCGCGCCCCGAGCGATACGGAGCCGAGCGGCGTTTCGCGATGATTCCTTCCAGGCCGAACTCACCTGCGAGCTCAAGAAACGGAGCGCCTTCCGTCTTGATTTCCTTGCTGGGCCGGATCGAGCCATGCGGCTGGTAGGCGAGTACACCCTCCAGCATCGCCCGGCGCTCATCGAGGCGGAGCGCGCGCAAATCACGGCCGTTGAGATAGAGCAGGTCGAACGCGTAGAGCATCGCGCTCGCAGCCGATCGCTTGCCGCCCCGCCCGCCAAGGGCCTTCTGCAGGGCGCCAAAGTCGGAAGCGCCGCGCTCGTCGAGCATGACCGCCTCGCCATCGAGGATGGCGCTGTCCAGGCCGAACTCAAGCGCATCGTTTGCGATAGTCGGAAAGCGATTGGTCCAGTCGTGGCCGCCTCGGGTGATGATCTGCACCTTCTTGCCAGGCCCGATATGGACGGCGAGCCGGTAGCCGTCCCACTTCACCTCAAAAGCCCAGTCGTTGCCGGCTGGAGGTTTGCTTTGGAGCAGCGCCAAACAAGGCTCAACGCGTTCCGGCATCGGGTCCACAAATTGATCGCGCTCGGCTTCCCGCCGCCGCGCGAGCGGGTCTTGGACGATATCCGCCGCAGGCGCGCCTCTGACAGCCCGACAGTCACACATTATACAACCTCCGCAACTAACAGAGTTGTAAAAGACGGGCGGAATGTTTCGTTCCGCTGCAGTGGTCTAAACCTCCTTTTACGGGGTCTGAACTAAAGTAGGGAGTGCTATTCTTTCGCCCTCTGGAGGTAATCCGGCAGATTGTTCGGACCCTAACAGTTTGGCGTATTGGCCCAGATTGGCCTTCCGCGATGGGACGGGCCCTCTTTATAGCCAGTCGCCTGATATCGACGACGTCGTTGAAGGGGCTCAACGCATGGCATTGAGGGTTCGGAGCCACGTGGTCTTCAGCTCCGAAGCCAAAGAGGAGCTCCGTTCCCTAACATCCCGCCAGTCGGTTGACTCCAGAGGGCTCGCGGAGACAGAATCTCGTCCCCGACTGTGGAACGTTTTGGCGTGCCCCGTACGAGCGCGACGAAAGAAATGAAGCCGACCGTTGAGGCCTACACCGTCGCCTTGCCTTGGTACGAGCCCGAAGATCTTCACCGCCTATGGGAGCTTGCTCACGACCATGACGATATGCCGGGCGACTACGAGGTGTGGCACGAGGCTGCGCTCAATGTCATGAATGCATGGCTTGCCCGAGGCCGAGCCCTTCAGATCGTTCGACCAGAGGAATTCCTATTGTGACTACAGGCTGAGGGGCTTCCCAAGACGGCGGCCACGCGCCTCAAGTGCGTTGAGCAGAAGGCATCGGGGCGGGAAGCAAAACAGGCTGAATAGGCATCGCGGCCGGCCGGCTTCTGACGATTTCCGAGTAGGCGCACCGGGCATTTGACAGCCCCCCACGATGGAGCCCGAATCGTTCCGAAGCGCCCACAACGGGCTCCTGAAACAAAAAAGGGCCGGCTCATTGCGGAGTGCCAGGCCTACAACCGTCGTCGCCTGCTGGCGAACGGCCGCTTTTGAATTCCATGGCTACCGGCGATCGGGCGCTGCCTTCGTCGCTGCCGTTCGTGAACCCACCAGATCCCGGGCGCGCTCCAACGCAGCGCTCAGTTCGTCTTCGTTGCGGATCACCAACCGGCTCATGGGCGCTTAACGGACTCAGTAGCGTTTCGTTCCGCTCCGAGTTCCCAGCAATCTCATGTGCTCGACGTGGGCCGCCCAACCTTCTTCGCCAATGTAGGTCAGGTAGCGCCGTTGCGGAAGGTCGGGAGGCAGGCGTCGCGGGTTTCAGCGTGACCATCCGAGCTCGATATCGGGGGCGCGGGGTGAAGAAGAAGCGCGAGGTTACTGAGCTACCCTGATCGAAAAATTAACAGGCTTCGAATGGCGATCAGCGTTCACTTCGAAAAAGTATTTGCCTGCCGCGACGTTTGCTTTCATCGACTTCCCATGCTGGCCAACCCGTAGAAAGGCGCGATGTATTTGTGCGGCCCGTGGGGGATGCCGAATCTGCTTCAGTCGGCAGAAGCGCAAAATCAAGAGGCCCAGAAGTTTTGATTTCGACCTGCATCACTCCACCGCGATGTGGGACTGTATAGACGACTGACGGCTTGCTCGAATTTAGCTGCTTGCTCTCTTCGAGCGTTGTTGAGGTCGCGCCCCCGCCAAATCGCGCGAAAGCTATAATGCCGATGAGCGCGATCCCGCCCATCGTGGCCCAGCCGAAAAGGCCGGATTTGGCCGCCGGTTTCTCCGGAACTGTAGGCGGCGCTGAAGCTATGGGACGGGTTCAGGAGAAAGACGAGCGGCCAGCCGATCAAAATCGGCTTCAGTCATCTCGCCTTTGGCCAGACGCAGTTCCAATGCTTCTCGCGCAGTCATGATCAATCTTCGAGCGAATGACGCAACGGAACCTAGCAGCGCAAGCGTTCACCCTGCAAGAGACGGCTGTGCCTCCTGGTCCCATCGCCAAGCCCCTGTCAGCTACCCATAGACCGCTACGAACATCAGAGCCACAAACGCAAGAGCGATGATGAAGCCGTTGGCGCGGATCATGGGGTGTCCTGAGAGCGGATGGCTGCGGCTGCATTCTCGCAAGCCTCTGCACCGTAAATCCGCTCGTCGGCCAATGCTGGGTCGGTCGCTTAGTCGGCCCTAGCCCGATAAAACGCGGCTCACTCATCAAGGCATTTTGCGCATCGTACCCTCTCCGCAGCGAGCGCGGCTTCGGCGGCTAGGGCGCGGGCTTCGAGGGCGGCGTAGCTCTGTGCCATGTCATCGGCAACCAAGGCACCTTGCACAAGCCGTTCTCGCTCTCTGCGATGTAATAAGCGAAGGTCTCGCGAACGACGTTGCTCATCCCTAACCTTTCATCACCAGCCGAGCGGCGGCGGTCAGCGGTCTCGAACAATAGCGTAGACTCCATCGAAAGCCGAGAGAGTGCTTTATGCTAACTGGGCTCTACTTCTCAGCCATGGCCCTTGTTCTCCTTGGCAGGGCGTGTGATCAATTCGAGCTTTGGAGCGCCGCAAGTGAGTGCGACGTAGGCCGTCTCCCCGTCCTCGCGCTTCACGTCGCAGCGGTTCTTCAGGTTGCAGGCGACGACCTCGACAATATCGCCAAAATTGGCGAAGCCGGGCGCCTGTCTGCCGTAGCGCCCTTGAGACCATTTATGGGTTTTCAGGAGGGGAGGATTTCTGGATCATCGCAGCCATTCAGGAGCGCAGATGAGACAGAACCGAAGTACCGCGCCAGCGAACTCCGGGCCGGAGAAAGCGCCGGCAGAGCAGGTCGTGAAGGATATCCGGCGAATCACGGTGGCCCGGCGAGCGTAGCTAAGGATGCAGGCTTTGCATCTCGACAGATGCAGAGTTTGCATCCCAAGGATGCGGGGGCGGCCGAACCGGGGGTCTGAAAAAGAACGTGACGAATTGGCAGGCAAAGTGTCATACATCGCCCATGATGAGCTGTCGCGAGTGCCGTAATTTTCGGTAGTTTTGTGGTCAGACGCCCCTTCCCCTAGGGAGCGCCATATAAATCAACCACTTGCGCGGAGTATCGCGGATGAGATCGTGGCGCAGGCGCATAAGGACTGGCCGAAAGAGCCGGGATCGGTCCTGTGACCCCTCTCGTGTGAAGGGAGCGGTCGGGGCAACGGAGCACTCCATGGGTAAGGGAGTGTGCGGAGCAGGCAGCGGGGCGGAGCGGTGCGAGAGAAGACTGCATCGCGTCTGACAAGGAATAACAAGGTTGCCAACCGCCCCCGGCCCGCTTCGCAATCATAACCTGAGCACGGCACAGGCTATGGGGCGAGGCAGCGCGCGTCGATAAATCCCCCCGGAGCAGGGGCAAGCAACTTTTTGGCGCAAAGCAACAAGCAGCGGACGCAACGCGCTCTAACACCAATGCAGCGCGCGGATTGCGCTGCAATTGCGCGGTCGGCTCAATGATGCCGATCATGTTCTAAAGGCGCTTGGCGGTGGCTCCCATGCGGCGGGAGGCACACAGCAAAACGCCACCGCTGAGGCTTGGCTGGGAGGCTGTGCAGCGGTGGCGTTCCTGCCGAGTCTCGGCAAATCGAGGTTAGGCCGGGCAAACGTCGCCGTCTACAAAATGTAGATAAGGCGTCACCATCGGCGCGACGGTTATACCGGGTGCAGGGGCTGGGAACGAAGCGCTACTGAGCCCCTTAAGCACCCATGAGCCGATTGATGATCCGCAACGAAGAGGAACTGCGCGCCGCCCTCGATCGCGCGCAGGAACTCATGGGCTTCACCAACGGCGGCAAGGGAACGAGATGGCGGCAATCGCCGACGCCGTGAAGGTCTAAAAGGATTCGCTCGCCACGATGCGTGGCGATGGCCCTCCCTGAAACGGCGTCGGGCCGGAGTGCGTCCGACTAAGTCTGAGGCCACAGCGCGAAAAATCGTGATCGGGGCGGAGTATCAACTGGGGGATTTTGTCGATCTCCAGCGCAACTTTGCCGGTGCGCTCCGCCCTGGCCCTTTCGAGATGATCCAGCTTTTGCCGAACTGTAATGGTGAGCAGCATTACTCCGTGCGCGGCCCTGACGGCGCCCAGCTCGTGATCGGCAGATGCGAAATCGACGACGCGCCATCGTGCGGTTTTGGCGAAGACACGCTGGCTGAAGGACCGGTACCTCCGCAAAAATAGGCCGAGCCAGGCTGAGGACGTGGGCAGGCCGCATCAGGATTTAGGTCAGCTCGAAGACCTCAGCGACATCGGCATCCTCGCGCAGGCCCTTGAACGACGCGTGTCCAAGCTTGAGGTCGTCGGTCCACGCACGGAACTCGACTTCCGCCACCAGCGCCGGCTTTAACCAGCGATAGGCCTGGCGACGCCCACTCCGGCTGATCGCCGGCTTCAGGATAACGAGTTCGTCCATCTGCTTGCGCACTGCCGTCGCGCTGGTGTGGCTGAAGCCGGTGCCGACGCTGCCGACATAGACCAGCTTGCCGGCTTTGCGAGCGGCCAGCAGCAGCCGGCCAATCCCGCCGAGTGCCGCGGTCGAGGTTCGTATCCGATGATGGAGACTGGACGCACTTGATCTTGAGCCATTCGCCGCCCCGTCCTGATCGATAAGGGGCCGATCGGCGTTTGGCCATGATGCCTCAAGGCCCAGCTCGCAGGCGAGCTTGAGAAACGGAGCGCCCTCCGTGTTGATCTCCTGGCTGAGCCGGATCGAGCCGTGCGGCTGGGAGACGAGACCATCCTCCCACATCGCCCGGCGCTCATCGAGGCTGAGTGAACGGAGGTCGTGGCCGTTGAGATAAAGCAGGTCGAAGGCATAGAGCATCGCGCTCGCTGCCGAGCGCTTGCCGCCTCGCCCGCCAAGCGCCTTCTGGAGAGCGCCAAACCGATCTCTAAGCGAGTGATGTTTGTTGGTATCGCTCAACGACGCGTTTCCGCAGATTCTTCCTGTCTTCCACAACGGCAACCAGGCCCGCCACGATATAGGCCAGCTTCGCCCGCTCCTTCGCAGCATCCTCAGCGGCAACTGTAGGCCTGATTTCGTTCCACGCCGTCTCCAAAGCCGCCTGCGCCCGAGCCAGATCAACGGGGTCGTTCATCGATGAGAAGGGTATGGCTGCTTCCTCCGCCGCGACCGAACCTGAGGCAATCCCGGCCCCGGTTGCAAGATTTGATCCAAACGAGAAAGCCCGCGGCAAAAAGCCAGCGGGCGGAGACAGTCTCGAAACAAAAAGGGCGCCACCAGCTAAGGAGAGCCAGCGAGGGTCCCCCGCGGATCTACGAAATCGTTCAAATCAGCACCGAAAGGAACAAGTCGCGCCAAGAGCTGTTCTTGCGCGGGATGTGCCGGGCGCCACTTACGGACAGTCGCCCGATCTGTTCGAAACGCTCAAAGCGGCTGAATTATTGGCCAAGCGGTTGAGTGCTTCCGTCAAGCTCAGCCGCGAAGCGCCGGCCGCCAAAGAGCGGATCAGAGAGCTATGGCCACGGGATCGAGCGCAATGGTCGGAGGAGCGTCTTGAGAGTAGCGGAAAGCGTGGAAGCAAGTCGAAACTAAATAGCGTCCGCCGGGATTACTGCCCATGGAAGCAAGGATCAAATCGCGGGCTGACTATGACGCCGGGTTGGAGCCTATCCAAGAGCTAACTGGCGCCTTGGAAGGCACGGCAGAGGAGCGCTTAACTGATTCAGCTTGTTCTCCATGTCGAAATTTGGCGCGCCAACCACCGGCTATAAGAACGCGTGTTTTGGCCGCTCCCGTGCAAGCAGACGGGAGCGGTATGTTTGAGAGGCGAGCGCTCCTGCGCGTCAGTCAGACAGCGGGGTCGATCCGAAGGCTGTCGTCGCGATGCTCGCCCCCGAGCGTCGCGGCCCCGGAAGCGGCCGCCGCCCCCAGCAGCAGCGCAGCCGCTGTGAGGAACGCGGTCAAAACAGCAATCCTGCGCGCACGCTCCGCTGCCTGCTTGGCGGTTTCCTTGGCCTGCGAGAGCCTCGCATAGGTATCGTCGATGCGCTTCTGCGCATCCTGCTCGCCGATGCCGGCGCGCGCAGCCAGTCGCGATACCAGATAACCCCGGTCGCCCTGCTCGATCTTGCCGTTCGCGAGTGCGTTGACGAGTATTCGGCTGGCTTCGTCGCGTTCCTGCGCCGTCGGCGGCTGCTGGCCGTTCGAACGCATGACGTTGTCGAGCGCCATGGCGAGCGGGTCGACATTCTGCGAAACCGGCGATGCCACGCCTGAGCTGGCGTTGCCGACGCCCCTGGCCGCCGTCTTCGCTGCGCCGAAGAGCGAGGAGGTTGCGACCACGGAGATCAGAAGCGCGCCGGTTGCCCAGACGAGCAGGCCATGGGTGGCATCGCGCACCTTACACTCCTCGCCATTGGCATCGAAGCTGGGGTGGCGCATGCGGCCTGCGAGATACCCGCCGGCCATCGTGGCTGAGGCCATGACCAAAAGCGCCCACAAGCCGCCCGCAATCGCCAGTGCGGTGGCGCTGGAACTCCTCTCGAAATCGGCGGAGACCATCGACAGCCCGATCGCCGAGCCGAAGACCGTCATGATGGTCGAGATGGCGGTGGCGATGACCGCGCCACCGAGGATCGGCCCCCACTGCACATAGGAGCGGTTCTCCTTGTTGACGCTCACAGGGGCAACGACAACGTCAGTTCCAGATATGGACATGGCGATTCCTATCGAAGACCGAGGAACGACAGGACAACGAGTACTACAACAATAAGACCGACAATATAAATCACGCCGTTCATTAGTGCCTCCTATGAAGTTATTCCGAAAGACTGATTTGAATTCCGGAAATCATTATATCTGGAAACCTGACAACACCCCGCCGCTGCTGAGGTGCAGGCAAAATGCGGTCCCAGCGATGGCGGGGATAGACTGAAGCCGGGTTTGAAACCCGGCTCCGGAAGATCTCGATCACTCGACGATATGAACGATGCGCCGGCTCGACGGCTCGACCAGCACGACATGGTTGTCGGTGTAAACGTAGCGATATTTGCTGACGTCCGGTCCCCAATCGGTAGGGGCCGCACGAAGCTCGACATCGGCCGGAAGGGTCGCGCCGACCGTGACCTTCTCCTTGACCATGACGGGCTTCACATTCTCCTTGACCACGTACTCTTTGATCCGGGTCTGCTCGGGTTGACCGATCGTGATCTGAGTGCTGGTCTGGGCAAAGGCGGCCGAGCTGGCGATAAGCGCAGAGGCCGCGACCATTCCAAGAATCGTGTGTTTCATGATGGTTCCTCCGATTTACGCACCTTGGTGCGACGGGCCATCAACGTGGGCGCCTCATCTCAGTTCCTAACTGGAAAAAGCAAAATCTGGCCATGACCGGCGATGCATCTTTGCTAGCGGCGGAAGCAAGAGGCCCGGCCCCTTTGGAGCTCCGAGCCGATGTCCGTCGTCGTGCGCAGGTGAACGGACGGCCGCTACTGATTTCCCTGTCCTACGCGCCGATCGGACACTGCCGGCTCGCCTGGTGCATAGTTCCACTTCTCTTCCGGGTTCATACGGCCGATTGCCTGTACAGAACGAGGACTTTTCGCCTCAAGTCTTCCTCGTCTTCCGCGACGGCCACAAGCGCAGCCACGATATAGGCTAACCGCGTCCGTTGCCGCTGCTCAAACGCATCAGGAGTGCTCGACCTGACTTCGTCCCATACGGCCTTCAAAACTGCCTGCGCCCGAGCAAGGTCGACGGGGTCGTTCAGCGACGAGAATGGCATGGCTCCTTCCTCCGCTGTGGGGTGCGCCCGAAAATATAGGCAGTTGCATCACCCGCGCATTGATCTGAGACAAAAAAAGCCCGCGGCCAGAAGGAAGCGGGCAGTTCACGTTAACAGTCGTGCGCCTGACCCTTGGATTGAAACCCTGGGCCCAATTGACGTGGGCCGCGCCGCTAAATGTGCCCCCGTTCGAATGCCGAGCCCCGTCAGGCTTCCGATGCCGAAGTTGAAAGGTGGGGTCTGCTGCTCGTCGGAGCTACCCACTTTGCGCGGTTGTGTTTTGCGGACGGCAGTCTCCTACAGTCTGCCATGGACGAACGGAATCCCGCAGGGGCTTTGCCGAACAGCCAAGACCAAGAGGGTCGCGGCCCGACCTTCTCATCTGCAGAAAGGTCGTCTTACCGAGGCAGCGCAGCGCTTGTAATTCTCGCGGCAAGTCTGCCCATCATGGCCTCGGGCGGTACTTTTTACGTCGATGCGCCGAGCCACCTTTTCCGAATGGCCCTCGGCGAGGCGATGCTGACGGGGAAGTGGATTCTGAGTTTTATCTGGCGAGCAGTGCTCCGCAAGCCGCGCGGAAATTGATCTTTTCCCATTGCATCGGCCACATCACCTTTCGCGTAGCGATAGATGATAGCCTGCTCTTAGCGCATTCACGCCGATGAAAGCTGCCCTGGCTCGCGCCGGTCAAGTCGGTTGATGAAGGCCGCGCACACGCCGGTTCAGGGTTCTCTCCGTGGTCAATCTATAGATCGCTTGCGTCAGATGGGTCGTCCGAAGTGGCCCCCGCAGTTGCCGTCGAAGGCACTGCAATTTCGGGGACGGCCTGATCCGCGCCATACGTCCCGGGGGGGACGGATCCGTAAAGTCAGTCGACCGGTCATGCGGCTGCGGAACTCCAGCAGGTATTCGTTCCCGCCTCGCGGGGAGGATGACGGCGATTTTGCGGGCAACGGCGACCCGGGCCTTCTTGAAGCCCGACACCCTCGAGAGCTTCAGCCCCACGCTGTCGACGTCTAAAAGAGCAAGTTTTGCGTCAGTAGGTGTCGTCGCCCCCTCATAGAGGTGATTCCTCGTCATCCTGTTTCCCTTGTTCCCCGGCCGGCAACGGTCTTCTCGGGAACGGTCTGCGGCCGTGAAAGGGCGATTTCGCCCTCCTCTGGCACACCGAGAGGCGCCGGAGCAGGGGCGCCCCTTCTATTCGACTGGCGCCCAGCTACTGTCGGGGTCGTAGCGGAGGAGGCGGTCCGCCAAGGCGCTGGTCTTCGAGCCGAGATTCTTCTGCAGGACGACGCCATTATGCCCGCAGATGAAGGTCATGACGCCGGTCTTGCCCCACGCGGCCGGCCAGGCCGCGAGGCCGAAGCCAGAGATCATCTTGCCGTTGATGACGTAGGAATGCGCGCCGCCGGGCGCCCAGGGTCCTTGTGCCTTCAGGATGCGAAAAAGGTAACCGCCATACGCCCGGTTCTCCTGATTAAGCAGCGCCTCGCTCAAGGCACCCTCGAGCGGGCTGACATCGGCCTGTCCGGTTCTTGGCCAGTACAACCCGTCCTGCGTGCCAGGTGTCGAGATGAGGTTCTGGGCATATTCGTGCACCTGATCGCCATCATGGTCCATGCGGAAATACTCGCGCTGGGCGCCGATATAGGCTTGGCAGGCCTCGATGGCGCGCAGTTCATTCGCGCCAATCGTGCGGTTGAGGATCTCGTCTCGCCCGGCTGCGATATCGAACATCCAGGCCTCGCCGCGCCGGACGATCGGAATCGGGAACTCGAACTTGCGTTTGCCGATCGTCAGGATCCGCGTCGCGTCGCCGCGCGGCGTCAGCGTGACGGCTTCCGCCGCGGCCTCGTTGAAGCGCTCGAGTCTCTCGCGGTCCAGAGTGGCGTCGCCGGTGCTCAGCACGTCGCGGGCCCCCAGCCCGAAAATGCGATCGAGGACGCCGGGCGCGGGCTCGCGCGCCCGCGCCGCCTCGATCAGCGCACTGGACGCCGCATCGGGTGACGGGAAGCTCTGCTGGGCTGCGGCGGGGCCCGCCATCATCAGGACAGCGAGCGAGACCCGGACTGAAATCCAAGCGTGATGTGCCATGATCATGTCCCCCAATCAGCGCCGTCCGCCGCGACCGCCGCCGCCGCCGCCGCCACGGCCTCCGCCGCCGATATGCCCGCCGCCGCCGCGACCCCCGCCGCCGATCTGCCCGCCGCCGCCGCCGCGGCCTGCCGGCATGCCGATCTGGCCGCGGCTGGCCGCTCCGCGATTGCCATAGGCCGCCGCGCCACGCCCTGCATCAATGCCGTCAAAAGCGCTCGGGGCTGTTGGGCGGGGCCTTGCACCCCCCTGCGGCGCCGCTGGTCGCGCCTGTGCCGTCGGCGGCCGTGCCGAGGGCCGTTCTGGTCCCGACGGTCGCGTCGCGGGCCTGCCTGTGTCGGCCTGTGGTCGGCCCTGCCCGGTCCCGCCCTGGGGGCGATCTTGTCCGGGTCGCACATCGGGGCGTGCGGGTTGCTGGGACGGTCGCTGGCCGATCATGCCAGCCGCCGCACCGCCGATCGCGCCTGCTGCCGCACCGCCCAGCACTCCACCGACGCCGCCAGCCGGTCCGGGGCCGCCGACACCACCTGGACCGCCTGCTCCGCCGACGCTGCCGATACTGCCTGGACCTCCCGGACCACCGACACCGCCAACCCCGCCCGGGCCGCCTGGCCCGCCGACGCCACCAATGCCGCCGGGCCCTCCCGGACCACCGACGCCGCCAGCCGGCCCGGGGCCGCCTATGCCGCCTGGGCCGCCCGGACCACCGACACCGCCTGGGCCACCTGGCCGGTCTGGGCCGCCAGGGCGGGCGAGGCCGGGCTTGGAGCCCTGCCCAGGCCGATACCGGTCAGGGTCGGGCCGCCACGGCTTGGTGTTGCCGATGCTGTTGCCGTTGCCGATGTTGTTCCCGCTTCCGATAATATTGCCGCCGCCGATATTGATCTCGTTGCCAATATTGATGTTTCCGCGCCCGGGTGCGCCGGGATAGCCGGGCCGGTAGCCTGGATAGCCAGGCCAGCGCGGAGGATAGACCGCCCCGGTGCCCCAGTTCCAGGGGTTGTTGTACATCACCGCGCCCACGGCGATGGCGGTCCCGAAGGTCAGGAGCGCGCCCGGGACGGCGGAAGCGACCGGCTGGTAGACGGCCCCGGGATCATAACTTGGCACATAGATAACCTCCGGTTCCGCCGGCTCGATATAGATGACCGTGCTGGAGCCCTCGGTCTTCTGGACCACGGTCTGCTGTGGCGTCGATTTCAGGGCACCGCCCTTTGCCGCCATGGCCCGTAGATCCTGGATGACGGCCGCGACATCCGTCGGCTGGTAGACAAAGGCGTCGCCGAGATCGCTCGTCCAGTCAAGGTTCTCGTTCATCTGCTTGACCAGGTCGGGAAAGCGGATCAGCGCCTTCACGCTGGCATCCCAGGTCATGGCGTCGGCTGCTGTGAAATCGGCCTTCTCGACAGCCGCCTTGTTTCGATCCAACCAGCGCGCCGCCTGCACGATGTCGAGCGGATAGGCCGAGGCCGGCAGCAACTGCGCCAGCAGCGGGTCGGGGTAGAGTGCAATCGGCTTCACCAGCGGCTCGATCTCGGCACGGGTGAAGACCGTGTCCGCGGCCTGGGCTGGCTCGACCTGTGCAGCCCGCGGCGCTGGAGCAGCCGGTTGGGCGAATGCAGCGCCGAGGCCCGGGAGAATGGTGCTGGCTGGAGCCAGCGCCAGCGCCATTGCGGATAGGGCAATCATTCCGTGTCGCATGCCGTCCTCACGCTCAAGTCCATCCAATCAAGCCGATCCATCACGATTTGGCCAGCCTATCCGAACCGACCCACATTCACGATCTGGACGCGCCGGTTGGCCGCGGGGTCCGGGTTCTCCCGGTTCTGCAACTGCCCTTCGCCGAGGCCGACTGAGACAATCCCGGCGGGGGCGATGCCGAGTGTGGTGACCACCGCGTCGCAACCGCATCGGCCCGCTTCTGGCTCAGCGTCAGGTTGGACTTGCGGTCGCCGACCGCGTCGGTGCGATTTCAGAGAAAGCCGGCGAGCTTGCCATGGGCAAACGCCCTGGGATGATGACTTGATTTATTAGGTGAGCACAAACGTTTGAACTGCTGTCGGCAGCTTTCGAGTTTCATCCTGTCACGACCTGGGGCCCAGCGCCTGGCGTCGAAGTTCGGCCTTCGATTCGGTAGGCGAATGAATAGCAAACAGCCCGGCGCATCGGCCGGGCTGTTTGCTGCAACGTGCCGCTCAGAACTTGTAGTTCACGCCGACGCGCACGAGCCCGGCACCGCCGCCGCCATTGCTGACTGCGGTATAGGTTCCGGCCGGGAGCACGCCGCCCGCCGCATTGTCGAAGGATCGGGCGCGCCGGCCCTCGCCGGTATCGACGTAGAGGCCTTCGATCTTGGCCGTCCAGTTGTTGGTGAAGGCGTATTCGACACCGCCGCCGACGGTCCAGCCGGCGTTGCTCGTCGTGTTGCCGGTCAGCGGGTTGGTGTTCAGGCCGCCATAGGCCAGACCGCCGGTGACGTAGACCAGGGTTCTGTCGAAGGCATAACCGATGCGAGCACGCACAGTGCCGAAATAGGCGCCGTCACCGCCGCCGCGGCCATCCCACCAGGAATAGCGGCCCCAGGCCACGCTACCGCCTGCATCGACATACTGGATGTCAGTTTCGAGGCCGTAGACGATCGCGCCGGACTGCCAGTTATAGCCGATCTGGGCGCCGCCGACGAACCTGCCGTCGCCACCGCCAACACCGCTCAGGATGCCGGAAGAGGCGGCCGTCGGTCCGTTAACGACGATCTCGCCCGAGTCAGCCCAGCCCACGCCGGCGTTGAGACCGACATAAAGACCAGCCCAGGTGAACAGGGGCACGTAGACGGGAGCGGGAGGCGGGGCTTGGCGGCTGGGAAGATCGGCCGCGAAGGCCGAGGTTGCCAGGCAGGTTGCCAGCACAGCAGTGGAAACGAGGCCTAGACGCATAATACTCTCCTAGGGTGATTTCGTCCGTCTAACCGTTGCACATGAAATTTCAGATGCGAAGCTGAATAATTGGCAACGCCGGCTAATCAACCAGCTTAAATCGTTGAGGGTGGCATTTCAGTCACTCGGTGAGATTAAAGGTAATTCCTTTTCTCGACGCGCGTCCTGGATAGATTTCGCTGCGATGCGTCTTTCGCCGAGCCTGAAGAGATCTGTTGAAAAACATCCCGCTCCCGCGAGAATATCACCCCGATGCGCTGCGGCCTGGCGGGGGCGATCCCCGGCCCCCCGCAGGGGCCTGGACCCATTCAGGTTCGTCCGAGCTATGGAGGCAATTTCACGATCGGTGACGGTGAGATTGTCTCCATCGAGTGCACGCCCGCACCCGTGCCGCGAGAAGGGTCTTCAATGTTTGCCATGCACCCCACGAAGTACTACGAGCGGTTCGGATACGCTGGCGGAACGTCCAGGGATCTCGGCAAGCGCTACGGCATCAAACCACGACCTCGCGAAGTGGAAGCCGCGGACTGCCGCCGTGTTCGGCGCTGATCCCAAGACTGCTTTTGCGCCCTTACGGGGTCAAAACTTGCACGCCGAACACACGAAAAGGCCGTGCAAGGCGAGTGGCGAGAATCACCGGTGCGGCAGCGGCTTGATAGGAGAATCTTCTCCACTGCCCTAATGGTCCGAACCGTGATTGATAATGGGTGCGGTTGTCGATGCTAATGAAGGAGAGCTATTGCGATGAGCTACATTCAGCGCGTCTTGCAGCCCAGTGAGCAGGTCCGGCACATCTCGTCCATTCATTGGATAGTGTACTGGCCCGGTGCTGGGGTTGCGCTCCTAGCGGGGGTCGCTTTCTGGCTCAGCAGGTCGGAGTTTATGCCCAACCTCTGGCGTTATGCAGGATATGCCCTTGCGCTCGTTGCCGCGGTCCTCCTGATCCAGCAGTGGCTCCACTCGTGGGTCACCGAGATCGCAGTCACCAACCGACGGGTCATCTACAAGAAGGGTCTCATCCAGCGGGAGACCAATGAGATGAACATGGACAAGGTCGAGAGCGTCCAGATCGATCAATCAATCTTGGGGCGCATGCTCGACTATGGCAACGTGACGATTCTTGGCACCGGCGAAGGATTTGAGACGCTTCGCACCATCGGCAAACCCATCGAGCTTCGAAACAGTATCACTGGAAACGACGCATAGGCGAGCGGAAACTGCCAACACGCCCGTGCGATTCCGGCCCGTTTGGAAGGCCTGATCCCACTCGTGGGTTCCGCCCCGGCCCTGGCTACGCGTGCCGCTGCGCTGACGGCAGTGCCCAGAGCCGGGGCGGAACGTGGCATCAACGCGAACCATGTCTGCGAAAACCCGGAACGGCTCCAACCTGCGTAACCAACGCGCACCCGCCTCAACGCCGCTACAGACCCTCGCCGGGACCGTGGAGCGGGTGACCTTCCACAATGCGGACACCGGCATTGCCGTAATCCGAGTGAAGGCTCGGCAGGCGTGATCTCGTCACGGTGGTCGGTCACGCCGCGACGATCGGTGCGGGCGTGTTCGTGACGACTTCGGGCATCTGGATCACCGACCATACCCATGGCCTGCAATTTCAAGGCGCAGGTCTTGAAGGCCACGCCGCCGACGGGGGGCTGAGGGCATCGAGAAATATCTCGCCTCCCGGCAAATGCGGGGCATCGGCCCAGCGATGGCGAAACGCATCGTGGCGCTGTTCGGGGACGCGACCTTGGACATCAAGAGGCCGAGCCCGACCGGCTGATAGAAGTCGGCGGGATCGGTCCGAAGCGTGCCGAACGCATTGTGTCGGGATGGGCCGAACAGAAGGCCGTCCGGGAGATCATGATCTTTCTGCACGCCCACGGCGTCGGCACGGCACGGGCAATCCGCATCTTCAAGACCTACGCTTATGACGCCATCGCTGTGATGACCGATGACCCTTATCGGCTTGCCCGCGACATTCGGGGCATCGGCTTTCGCACGGCGGACTCAATCGCAGCGAAACTCGGAATGGGAAAGACCGAGCCTCAGCGACTGCGGGCTGGCGTCTCGTTCGCGCTCCAAGAGACGATGGAGGAAGGCCATTGCGGGCTGCTGCAAGACGCCCTCGTCAAGCTGGCCGAGAAGCTACTGGAGGTCGATGCGCTCCTGATCTAGGCCGCAATCACGGTCGAGTTGCAGCGTTGCGACATCCTCTCCGACGCGATTGATGGCAAGCTACCAGAGGCTCGACATCGCGGTCGAACCTCCTACCGCGCTCGCATGCTGGGAGCATATCACCAGCGTTCCATCGCCGAGCCTACGCTCATTTGCTCGGACGGTGGCTTTAAGGACCGCGACCCGTGCGCTGACGCCCCACACGTGCTGGTGATCTACCAGCCCCTACCGTAGTGACCAACAACTGGTCGGTCATTGTAGTATGCGGCGCGGCGAATGCCCGCACGAACGACAGGTCGGCCATAGAAGCCGCCGCCATAATAGCCGCTCCCGCCATAGTAAGTTGAGGCCGGCGTGCCGTAGTAGACGGGCTGCGGATAGAGGCTCGCGCTTCCCCGATCGGAACATGCACAGCCGGAATAAGTGTTGGTGGCATAGGGACCGTCGCTATAGGCGCCATTGACATTGTAGCCGTAGGCAGCGGGAGCGGCATAGCCAGAACCGTAGGCGGCGGGCGCGGCGTAGCCATAGCCGGACCCGTAGCCATAACCGTTGCCGTAATATGCAGCACCTGCTGCAAGACCGACGCCTGCTGGGAGCGCCCGGCCACCGTAGTAACGATTGCCGTAGTAACCGCCACGGTATGCCGCCCCCCGGTAGGCCCCACGGTATCCGGCACGGTACGCTCCGCCATATCCACCTCGATAGCCACCGCCAACAGCAGCGCCACGGTATCCAGCGCGAGAACCAACACCCACGGCACCACCTCGGTAACCACCACCTGCACCGACACCACGGCGCTGGGCTTCGGCGTCACTGGTGGTGAAGACGAGACTGGCGAATCCCATGAGGGCGGCCACAGGGAGTGCGAGCGGCGTATTCATGACTTCACCTGTGTCAAAGCCCGTCTCTGGATTGCAGACGCGCGGCTGGGCTTGATCCGCGAGGCAACTCGATGAAGTCCTTAACGGAATAGTAACGTGTTTGCGGGGCCGGGCAATGCAACTGGCTCAACATCTCCAATTACGGTTAAGTTGGCACGATCGTCCTTGGTCGCGGATGTCAGGGGTCTACGCCTACTTCATCGACGACTCACCCGATCATGGCCGCGCTCGATGCGTTCGCGACGCAGCACGTGCTAACTCGTATGCGCTGACACGCGAAGCTGCCGTCTGAGTGAGGTGAACCCCCCGATCCTCAGACGGCACGGCCGTCCCCAAATCATGATCCCCGACGCGCGCCCTCGCGAGAACAGCTTAGTCCGTTGGCGCACGGCTGACGGAGCGCCGTAGTGCGAGCGCACGCCGGGATGAGTCGTGGGTAGTCGACGTCAGATCATTCTATCAGGCCATGACCCGACAATGCAGGCGAGCTGGTCAGGTGCTTCTAGGGGCACCAAATGTCCGGCGTCTTTGATGACGACGAGTTCTGCGCCGGGTGTGCCTATAGGTGATCCGCTCCGTGCAGCCGTATCGCCATCACGCCGATCTTTGAATGTGCGGGCTACCGCCAATGCGATAGGCGCCGTACAATAGGCAGTTTAGGGCTATTAGGTACGGTGTCGAGATTGCTATTTGCTGTAATAAAAACATGAATAGATGCTGGTCGATAATTGTTTACGGAAATATATCCATGCACAAATAGATCGCATGCCGTAATGGCGTAACGATTTGAGGCGCCTAATAGCTAAGCCGCCATGGGCGATACGCGCTCTTATACAGCACGTTCTCGCTCAATCTGATACTAAGCCCCGCCCGGCGCCGTCGCTGCATCGACCACGCCATGATGAAGTTCGGCGTGTCGGAGCGGTTCGCGTGCCGGGTTCTGGGGCAGCATCGATCTACGCAACGCAGCCGAGGGCGACAGCGCGAATGCCCGGTCGTGTGGCGCTTTGACGAACGGTCTCGCGCATCTTCCAGATCAGCGGAGCGCATTCTTAACGTAAAGCTGCCAAAATCGAGTTATGGCTCAGTTTGCTCAGCCTCCTTCGAGAGCGATGGAAGCGCTCCTCGCTGCGTTTAGATCCGCACGCCGGGGCGAGCCCATTCCAGTGACCTACAAGACGATCGAGGATGCAGGGCTGATCCCCGATCGGACTATCCGGCTGGGCTTGCCTCTGCAGTTCGTCTGGCTCGCTCATCAGCACAACTGCATCGTCTGGGGACCTCACCGGTCGGCCGGCGGCGAGGTTATGTGTCTGGTAGAGGGAAGAGCCTAACCGGTAAAGTCCAGTTCGGCGATCAGTGCCAAACCGACAATCGCTGCCGCCGCCAGTAATAAAATCGTGACCGCTAATGCAATTCGATCCGATCTATTGGTCTGCGATGCTTTGTCGTCTGGCTCGCCGGCTTTACGAATCTCTCCTCATTCCGGACATCGGGCTTCGTGGCTGCGCGAGCAGTTAAGGTTTAGGACGAGCCCTAAGCGCAGTTGTGATTTCGTCTTCGAGCTCACTAATCAAACGGCGGTATTCTTCGGCAATTTTCGGGGCATCTCGCGCCACCGATTTTTCCCAGAGCAATGCCGCGGAGCATGCCAGCTCATAAGCTTCAAAGCATTTGGAAAGAGCCTCACGACGATCCGGCGTCAAATACGGCCGCTGATCGGGACAGCGTAGCCAATACCTTGCAAATCCTGCTCGCCTCTTGGTCACGTCACTGCTCTTCGGACTTCGCGCCTTTTGGCTCCAACCGTAGGCAGCACATCTTAGGGATAATTGGCAAAATGGGGACTGTCGAAGCAGTGGCCCCGGTGAGCAATCAACGCAAGGCCGCGCTCGTCGGACCAGCTCCGA
Source organism: Bosea sp. NBC_00550 (assembly GCF_026020075.1). Lineage (NCBI taxonomy): Bacteria > Pseudomonadati > Pseudomonadota > Alphaproteobacteria > Hyphomicrobiales > Alloboseaceae > Allobosea > Allobosea sp. NBC_00550. The sequence goes on along the minus strand of NZ_CP102773.1, from coordinate 62,385 downwards.
TGCGCGCAGCCGAAGCCCAGCCGCCATAACCGAGCGACAGCCCAATAAGCTGCGGCGCAGGCGAGCATGCTCTAAGCCGCGAGCATCGTGAACACGCGCCATTTCCACATGAGCCAGTCATGCTTCTCGGGGTTAGCGGAGCGCGGGATGTTTTTATCGCGCCATCGCAATCCTACTGGTTGTCGTCCCGTTCTTAGTATCGCGCGCCAAACGGCCATCGAATTGGTCCGTCGTCGTTAGTGCGACAGGCTGTCTCGCGCCTCCGGCGCATTACATGGACACGACCGCTACCCAGCGGGCCTGATCGCGCCGACGGGTTCTTTCTTCAGTCGATGAGCCACCAAAGGCCATAGCCTATAGCGGCAAGCCAGGCTGTTTGGGTGGTGAGAATATCGATGGTCAGAGCGAGGGAGGTAATGCGGACGCCTCGCTCGGAGCCGACCATTTCCTTATCCCGACGCTTCTCGTCCGTCGTTTGGTACGATGTCTCTGGTGCGCCTTGTATCATAGCCATCAGCGTCGGTACGATCAGTCAAACGACCAACTTGCGAAGAGTATAAAGGCCACATGCGGCGGCGCCGGCGAGTGTCAAAACCACAAGGATTTTCTCCGGGAAGCTGGACCGGTCCCGTTTCTCCCGCGATGATAATCGCTACTCGCCCCGTCGAGGCCTCGCTCGCACAGCGCATGCAGAGATGCCATCGGACGCGCGTATCCCACGCGAGGCCCGGCCGCTACGGCCCGTATGCCCCCTATCGGAGTAGTAGCGCCGGCAACACGGCCAAGGTTCCAAGCGCGACCACGACTGCCGTGCGAAGCAGAACGCCTTTGGCATTGCTGTTGAATAGCATCTGACGTCTCCAACGCAACCAGCTGCCTAAGCAGCTATCCAGGGTATACCACCATGAACACTCGCGACGTGCAAGCAGCGTTGGGGGCGCTGGGCTGTTCGCTTGTCGTTGACGGCAAGCCGGGGCCGAAGACTAAAAAAGCTATCATCGCCTTCCAGCGTGTAACCGGGCTTTATCCCGATGGCATTACTGGCCCGGAGACGATAAACGCACTGCAGGTTCCAAGCTCGACCTCGCTGTGATCCCGGCTCCTCCTCGGCAGTCGATGTCGGCGATTGGTCTGGAAGCGCTAATCGGCCGCGAGGCTCGCAAGCTGAAGCCCTTCTCGACAGCGTCGACCTCTGGACGATCGGCATCGGCCATACGGCCGCCGTGGGCGTCCCAATTCCGTATTGAGGTCTGACGATCACGCGCGAGGAGTGCGACGCAATCTCGGCCGCGACATCACTTACGATGTGCGCTTGCCAAAGGCGCGCTCGACCGAGGCCGGCCCGATCAAGCTCACCGCTTGAGCCTCCTCTGCCATCCGCGAGGGAGCAAGGTGCCCCTCGCCCGTAACGAGCCTTGGCTTCGGAAATCGGGCCTCGCGAAGCTTTTTTGCTTTGGCCAGCGCATGTTTCATCCGTGCCCGCTGAATGGTGAGCGACAGTCGCATCGTTCCCTTCATTTTGTCAGCCCCAAGATGCCGCGCGCTTACTTTTCGGCGCGCAATGAGCGTCCGACACCCTTCATTTGAAGGATGAAACCCGCCGCGGCCGGGCCTGCCGCTACCTCATCCGGATTATCATCATGACCGTCTCGTCCTGGCGCTCGCCGCCTTGGGCGCGTTCGCGCTCACCAGCTGCCAGTCCGACCACCAGCTTTCCCAGACCTCATCGGACGGCCGGAAGCAGATCGCGACCGGCACCGGCCAGTTCATCGGCGAGACAAAGTATGACGCCGAGGTCGTGAAGGCGAGCGAAGAGCTCGGGCGCTACGGCGGTGCCCTTCACGCCGTCGCTATGGCGCCGCGCTGTTCGCCCCGGAGAACGACCGCGCGCTCGCCGCCCAGGCCTCGGCCGCGGTCGAATCCCTCTGCGACAGTCCGCCGAGCAACCTCGCGACCGCGCTGACTGCCGCGGTCAAGGCCTACAAGGCCGTGCTCGCTGCGGGGAAATCCCCGTTCAGACAGCCGCGGGAGCGTAACCCATGAATGAGCAGCTTCGCAGCCTCATCCGCACGCTCGTCCAATCCGCCTCGCTCGGCACCTACGGCCTCCTCGATGACAAGGGTCAAACGATCGTCATCGTCTTCGTCATCTAGGGAACGGCAGTCCGGCGATCACCGAAAGGCAGAGAGACGGACAGCCGGGCTTTTTTCGTTTCGGCCGGCGGAACCTTGGCCGCGCGTCTCGGTTAGCCAAACGTCTCCCTTTGAATTGTACGAACTACCCCGCTTGCGTGCGCAGGCGGGGATTTTCTTATGTCAAAAAATATTGCCTCCGCTGTCGAGAGGCATAGATTCTCGCCCGTATCCATGGCGGAGGAAGGAGCTATGCCATTCTCATCGTTGAGCGACCCCGTCGACCTCGCCCTCGCGCAAGCCGCGCTTGATGCTGCCTGGTCCGAAATACGATCGACCGTCCCCGATGCCGATGACGAGCAGGTGCGGACGAAGCTAGCCTATATCGTCGCAAGCTTGGTCGCTGTCGCTGAAGATGAGCACGATCTAACGTTACGAGCAATCGAGCGATTTCGATCTCCCTCGTTGCATGAGAGTTCGCAGCGGCGGAACTCGGCTGCGGCTACCTCGTTATGGCATGGCTACCGCCGCTTGTTACCAAGCGACGGCGGCGATGGTTCTCTGCCAAGATGACCATTGAAGGGAGTCGGCAGTCACCGACATGTGTCGACTCCCTTCTTCTACCGCCGATCAGGAATTAGCCGCGGATGTACCGGCAGCCCCGATCGGCCCGTCGGCCCGGTTTCGCCAACGTGAGGTTCGGGACTATCTCGAGCGGGAAACAGAGCTGCGGCTCGAACTTAATCACCGTGTCAAGAATATCCTCGCCAGCGTGATTTCGATCTTCCAGATGACGCGTCGTGGGGCCGATTCGGTTGATGGATTGGCGGAGGATTTTTCTGGCCGCCTGACAGCGCTTTCGAACGTGCATTCCGTTGTTTTCAATGCCGGCGGCGAAGAAGCCCAGTTGAATGACATTATCGACGCGACGGTCGCGGCTTACCGCGTCATGGGCCGCTCAAACATCAAAACCGGCGGCCCTGACATTTTGGTGCCTCGAAGCGTGGGGACCACTTTGGCTCTTTGTATGCATGAGCTTGCCACAAACGCGATCAAATATGGGGCTTTGTCGAGACCCGAGGGCCAGATTACCCTAACATGGCAGCTCCTACGATTCCGACCCGCTCCTGACAATCACCTGGATCGAAAGCGGCGGCCCACCTGTCGTCGAGCCGGCCCGGGTCGGCTACGGAACTCGCTATATGCGCGCGGCGTTGACGAGCGTGTTCGGGGAGCGTCCTGAATTCGTGTTCGATAGCGAAGGGTTTCGCTTCGCTGTACGCGGGCAACTGTCACGCCTGACGCAGAAACCATGAGGGACTATGATCGAAAATGCGCCTCTTCGGATTTTCTATCTGGAGGATAACCCCCTTATTGTCTTTCATGTAGAAGCTATAATCGAAGATCTTGGCCATATCTTCGTCGGATCTCTGAGCGGCTTTGCCGAACTTAAATCCTCTTTTAGCGAACTCGTGATGGACTGCGCGCTTGTCGACATCGACCTTGCCGACGGCCGGACGGGACCTGACGCCGCGGAATGGTTAATAAACAAAGGTATCCCGTCGATTTTTGTCACTGGTCAGGCCCAAGTTGCGGCGGAATACAGACGCATATCCCTTGGTACGATCGTTAAGCCCATTGTCGATAAAGACATGGCGGAGAAATTAGAGCTTTTCAGGCGCTTTCTTAATTCGGAAGACTGAGATCAGGCGTTGGCGACGGTCGAGTTTATCTTGCCGCGTCTGAGAGACCGCGGTGCCGCCAGTTCAGTTACCACAGCCCAATTGCGAAGACCGACCAGTAGTCGGACGTGCTTTAGCCATAACCACGCAACACCCATTCTTAAGGCACGGCCCTTGATCCCAGCAAAGTTAGGTCCACGGCGGGAGATGATACTGGGCCCGAGGCCACGTTTTGTCAGATGGCGAGCATCGCTTTTGACACCGCGACTGACGCGACCAATCCTGTCGGCTGCCAATCGCGCTCAATGGATGCGTTTAGAGCACTCGCTAGACCGCGTTCGAGCCGGCTACCGAAGCCCGGCGGCCTTGCGAGTAGGGGCACTGGGCCGCCATTTTCTCTCCAGCAAAGTCGCACCTGCGCATCATCTGCCGAAATCTCGACGTGGAGCCGGCCCCTCTCGACGGACAGAGCGCCATATTTGGCAGCGTTCGTTGCCATCTCATGAAGCAGGAGCGCCAGATTCGTGGCCGCTTTGCCGCCAACCTGGCAATCGTCACCAGAAATGCGGATTCGGTCGTCGTCGTAGTAGGGTTCAAGAATCGCTCGAATGAGTGTGATGAGAGTGACGTGCGACCCGTCGGACCCACTTGATCGATCACCCAGTATAAGTTCGTGTGCTCGTGCGAGCGAGGAAAGGCGGTCTTGCACGCTGGCAATGACTTCACTTTTTTCCGCGTTCGACCGAGCACTGAGCGAGACAATTGCGTTGGCGAGTGCAAACAGGTTCTTCACCCGGTGTTGCATTTCACCCATCAGCAACTGCTGCTGCTGCTGCGCCAACAGCCTCTCCGTGATGTCCCGGGCGATTTTTGACGCGCCTACGATGTCCCCGTGCTCATTGCGAATGGGTGAGATGGTCAGCGAAATGTCGACCAGAGAGCCATCCTTGCGGCGACGCTTTGTCTCAAAATGATCGACGCGCTTGCCTGCGTGGATCTGAGCCAGAATGATCGGTTCTTCGTCCAAGCGGTCCGGCGGTATCAACACAGTCACAGATTGACCGATGATTTCCTCGGGTTTGTAGCCAAACAGGCGCGTTGCGCCGCCATTCCAACTTTGAATAATCCCACTGAGATTCTTGCTGACAATTGCGTCGTCCGAACCATCGATGATGGCTGCGAGCCAATCGCGTGGGTCAGGGGCGTCGGGCCCGTAGGCGAATTGGGGAACTAGCGCTGCCGCCTCGACTCGGGTCTTCGACAACCCAACCTCCGCCTATCTCACCACCACTGTGCCACGGCGGGATTCGATTTTTCCAAGCCGATCCGACGGCTCGCTCCAAGCGCAATGCGGCGAATAAAGCTGGCCACCCTTCCAGCTGAATAGGTCTTTTTGGACTGCTGCGTGTCAAGCCTGACATCGACAAGGGACAGAAGGTGTTGCACGGCTTCAACACAAAAAACAACTTGGCCACCTCCCTAGCCTCCATGATCCGAGCTAGCTTTGGGACCTCATTGATATCAGAGGAGTGGCAGGTCGCTTCCGGTCGGCCGCTTGAAAAGGCGACCGCGCCGGGCCCCAGAATGTTATTCTTCTCGGCCCAGGACGCGAAGAGGCCTTTCGTAGTCTCAGCCTCGATCTCCCCGCGGACCGATCGCCGCTCGGGGCAAGACATGGTTTGCCCGGTCGCGTCACCTACGGTTGATGCATATGGTCCAACGCGGCGGCCCGTGAAAGCCCCTCTCGCCAGTCGGGCCAGCGGAGCTCAGGCGGGCCAAACCTGCCTTCTGTTCTGGCGTCATCGGCCGCCTACTCGGGGCCTTCGCGTGGAAAAAAACCTTTAGGCTGCTGGCTAGGGGCACGATGCCAGCGTTCCAGCGCCAGTGTATCGCTCACTGCGCCATTAAGGTTCCGGCCTCTGATAACAATTCGCTCGCAGCGGATACCAGTGCTTGCGGAGGGACCATCTCCTCCTGAAGATGCCACTCGACATAATCTCGCGGATACCCTGAACGCTCCATCAGCATTGCAACCCAATCGCGACCTGGAAAAGCTGCATTCATGCGCAGCGCCAAATCGGGTCCATCGGTGGTCGGATCTAGGGGATCCATGCGTGTGTCGTGCGTCGCGCTCAATGCTTCGCTCCGCCACTAAGCGTCTTGCGACGCAGCGCGGCCTCAACAGCATTAACAGAAGCGCCAGCTCCACGAACCGCTTCTTCAAGCTGTGCGTGGGACACGCCGAACTTGTCGGTCCAATAACGCGCCTCATAGTCCTCGCACAGATTGATGAGTGATCGGTCTTGCGGGCCGCAATTTTTCTTGTCGTCTGCCATTTTGGGCCTCCTTGCGGCGATTCAATCGACCAGGAAGCTTCAGGTTCCGGTGGCTCCCGTTTCTCAGCCAATTTTAGAAGCGGAACCATTTCGCGAGCCGCGCGTAGAGGAGCCCGGACAGTGCAGCGGGCGGTTTCTATATGGCCCGCATGTTGAATAGGGGGCCAGTGATCGATGCGAACGAACGAAGCGAACCCTTTCGCCATTCTTGAAGATCCGGGCGCTATGGCGCGGGCCGAGTCGGCCTGGGCAGCAGCTTGGAGCTATGTTGAGCACGGCGTGCCGGCTGGAGATCAGGAGCGCCAGAGCCAGCGCATGAAATTCGTCGTCGCGTCTGTTGCGCTCGGAACAGACGATCCACGGGAGATGGCGAACAAGGCGATCCAGCGGTTTCTGAAGGAGACGCGCACGCGCCGGCCATAAACTGAGCCGCTAGAGCCGCGGTTTGGGCTGCCAAATCTCGACATCCAGAACAGCCGGACCGGAACGCTCTCGTGCGCTTCCTCCTTTGCGAGCCGGTTTCGGAAGCTCAATAGCGGCAGTAGAGATGACCGAATTGCCCACCGAACTCGCGTCGATGCATTCCGGAGGTCCGGCTCCGGGCGATGAACTAGAGTGCGCTCCTGACGCATCCCGCCAGCGCTTTGATTAGAGATGGCGGAGAGGTCGGGAATCATCCTTTTCCGGGGGAAGCGGTCAACGCTCGGATCGTCACAACTTCCCTCGATCCCGGCTTTTGTCCCGCAGCCAGATGGCGGCTGAAGGTCCACTTACCAACCATCTTGTATTCGCGCTGCACAAAAGGCCTGGTCGAATTTTAGTGTGCCGGGCCTGTGACCGTCGTCGCGCTTTGCGAGGGCTGCTATTATCTCTGGTGCCCATGGGTGCCGCCGGACTTTGTAGCGTAAGCGTCCGTCGCTAAGCAATCTGATCCCTCTGAGTGCCTTGACCTTCCCATACGGAAAGGCCCATCGTCCGTTATCATCAACGAAACGGCTGAATAAAGTGAGGATGTTCGACGCATTGACCCAGGTGCTGCAGGCGGCCGTGCTGGGCGCTTTGCTTGCGTTCGCCTGGGCAATGCCCGCCGCTGCGCACCCCGGGCACGGCGTGACATCCAAGCCGCCGGTTCAAGGCACGATGACCTCGACGGACGCTGTACGGCAGTTCCCAGCAGTCGCCTCGTTTTCCGTCGATGAGGCAATCGTCTGCGGGATGACCCGCATCAGTATGTCCAGTCCCTCGAATAGCTCGCAGCCTAGCGGGGCTTTGGGTCGAATTTGCTGCGGTACGATGTGCACTGTCGCGGTGATCGAACCGATCGCGACGTCACTTCCCACACGGATCCCACACCGGTTCCGGCTTTTCTTGCTGCCGGAGACCCTCGCCTTGGCGCACATGCCAAGCTTGCCTGCAAGGCCGCCACGAACCTCCGACATCGCCTGACCGACGGCCGGCTTTCCGCCGAGCCGCAGGGACGTCCATGTCGTGTTGATGGGTTCGTTTCATGTTTTCGTTCTTTTGCGGCCTTCTGCGCCGCCTGATCGCGCCATTTGCGATGGCTTTGCTGCTTTTGGCGGAACCTCTCGTTGCCGATGAGGGGCATGACCACGGCGCCCCTGCCGCCTCTACGACGACGTCGTGGTTACCTCGCATCGCCCTTCATTCGGACACATATGAAGTGGTTGGCGTCCTGCGCGGCGCCGGGCTGACGCTGTTTCTCGACCGCTACGCCGGAAACGATCCTGTGGTCGGCGCGCGAATTGCCGCGTCGATCGGCGTGAGCGGCGCTGTCACCGCAATGCCGGCCGGGGACTGGGCTTACCGCCTGCCGGCCCGCAATGGGCACGCTCGCTGCCTGCAGCTTGGACAGGGCACCATTCTCAGCAGCGGGGGCCGATGCCACGGGAGCTGCGGGACGTTCCAGCGTCCCGATCAGAAGGTCGTCGCCCTGTGCGTGGGAGATCGCAAAAGCCAACTCCAGCGACCCCACTCCGACCAACTGCTCCGACGAGAGACCCTTGAGCCCGTACTGCGAGGCAAGCTAACCGCCTCCAATTTGGTCGGTGGGTATCCCCAGTTTCCGCGCCGGGCGCGGACGGTCGGCACTCAGTGAACCCGACGGTCGAGGCGTACACGATGGCCATGCCGTGGTACGAGCCCGAGGATTTTGCGCAGCTTTGGGCGCTGGCACAAGACCGCGATCTGATGCCGAGCGACTATGAAGTTTGGCTTGAACGCGCCCTATTAGTGATGAGCGAACTGCTCGCTCTGGGGCGAGCGGTTGAGATAGTCACCATCCGTCCAGCCGAGTTTCTCGTGTGGCTGGCAGAGACTGGCTTGCCAAACACGGCCAGCACTCGGCTTCGCTATGTCGAGCTTCGCGCGATGGAGGACGGCGTCTCCCTCGAAAATTCCACATGTCTGCCGGCCCCGAAGGTCTGACGGGCCGTTAAGTCCGAAGCCCGTGTTAAGGACGCGTGCCAAATATAAAGCCCCCTTCGGGCAGCTCGGAGACGTCAGCGGCGTCGGCATCATCGCGCACTGCCCAAAGGCATGCTTAAGGATTTCCCAGTGACAGGCGGAATGGCTCCGGCGAAGCTCGAATCCTGAACGCGTTTAAGGGCGCAAGCCCTTGTTTTTGCTAAGGCGTCGGCCGCGAACAAGGAATGTAGGCGCCGTTCTTCCTTCCGGGAAGCAGACAATAGCGACCGTACCGGAAGTAGAATTCCGGGATGCATCCTCCGATCTTCGCCGCCCCACTTTTGCATGATGGGCCAGTTGATCTCCCGATAGGGTGAACGCACAGCCTGCGAGGATCGGATCGATGATAGTAGATGACTTCCGCTCGGACACGGTGACGCGCCCCGGTGAAAGCATGCGCGCCGCCATGGCGGCTGCCGACGTGGGCGACGCGGTCTATGACGATTGCCCGACGACCAAGCGCCTGGAAGCCAAGACCGCGGAGCGGTTGGACAAGGAAGCCGCCCTCTTCTTCCCCACGGGCACCCAGGCAAATCTCGCCGGGTTGATGGCCCATTGCGGTCGTGGTGACGAGTATCTCGTCGGCCAGATGGCTCATACCTATCGGCTGGAAGGCGGTGGAGCGGCTGTGCTGGGCTCGATCCAGCCGCAACCCCTCCCCAATGAGCCCGATGGGACGATCGCTCTCGACGCCATCGCCAACGCGATAAAGCCGAAAGATTTCCACTTCGCTGTCACGCGGCTGCTGGCGCTGGAGAACACCTTCAACGGGCTGGTCCTGCCCGATGCCTATCTGGAGGCAGCAACCCAGCTCGCCCGTTCCCGTGGCCTTGCGACCCATCTCGACGGAGCCCGGCTGATGAACGCCGCCGCGGCAAGCAACCGGGACGCGGCGTGGATCGCCGGGCAGTTCGACACGGTATCCCTGTGCCTGTCGAAGGGACTGGGAGCGCCGATCGGCTCCATCCTCGTGGGCCCGAAGGATTTCATCGAGAAGGCCCGCCGCATCAGGAAAATGCTGGGCGGCGGCATGCGCCAGACCGGCGTGATCGCCGCGGCCGCAATCCATGCTCTGGAGCACAACGTAGCGCGGCTCGGCGAGGACCACCGACGCGCTGCTGATCTCGCGAAGGTGCTGGCCCGTTTTCCTGCGCTCGGCGCGGGGCCAGCGCGCACAAACATGGTGTTCATGACACCAAAAGCGCTTGATACCAGCGCTTTCGCCGCCTTCCTCCGCGACCGCGGCATCGCCGTCAGCGGACGTTACGGCACATTGCGCTGGGTGACCCATCTCGACCTGGACGACGCTTCCGTCGAGCGCGTCGGCACAGCCTGCGAGAATTTCTTCGACAGCAAACAGTGACGGGGGACTGAGGGAGCCCCGTACGACCAGCGCAGGATGTCCGCTCGTGTCGAATACCCAGCTTCCGCTCCTGGCGCAACTCGCCCGGATGAGCGGCTCGACGATATTGGCCCATTGCTCACGTTCGGAACGTCCGCTTCCTAGCGGTTTAGATCGAGATTGAGCGGCGGGCCGGTGCTGCCGCAGGCCTCAATTGGCTGGGGCGAGCGACTGGGCCACGTAAAGCCGAAGCCAGTCCTCGAACCGCGTCCGTGCACAGCGTGGATGACCACTTGGAATGAGACTGTCATCACGCAGCACCGCGCCGAAATAGAGCGCTTGGCGATCGGCAATGACAGGGCGCGGATCCTCGTTCGCGGCCAGTATCTGCCGGGCGAGGTCGTCGAGACGGAAATGATCCGGCCCCACGATTTCCAGCTCGCGGTTCTGCGCCCGCCCGAGGACGACATCGCGCAGCTCCAGCGCGACATCGTCGCCTGCGATGGGCTGTATCAGGGCCGGCGAAATGCGAAGCGCGTCTCCTTCCGCGGCGGTCTCGACAATTCCGTTGATGTATTCAAAGAAGGGCGTCGACCTCACAATCGTATGGGGCAAGTTTGCGCTTCTCACGATCACCTCCTGCATCATCTTGGCTCGGAAATACCCTCTGTCGGGCAGCCGATCGGTCCCGACGGCAGAGAGAGCGACGTGATGCTCGACGCCCGCGGCCTCCTCGGCAGCGAGCAGGTTCCGTCCGGAGGCCTGGAAGAAGGCAAGCGCGACGTCCTGATCGAAGGTTGGAGAGTTGGAGACGTCCACGACTACCTGCGCGCCGGACAGTGCTTCGGCTAGGCCCGCTCCGGTGACCGTATCGACGCCGCGCGAGGGCGAGGCGATCTCGATTTCGAGACTGCTGCCGGCCAAGGCATCGACGAGCTTGGACCCGATCATGCCGGTCCCGCCTACCACAACAATCTTCATGCGCCGTCTCCTTGATATCCTCGTTCCCAGCCCGGGAGCATGTCACTCGTCGAACGGCGCGCGCTCGACAAAATCGACCGATGACGGCGCGCGGTAACCCGAGACGAGCCGCTCGCCGAAATCACGCACGAAATTGTCGTAGGTGGTTTCAGGGCGGGTTCTGGCGATGTGGCAGAAACACTGCGTCATCAGCCGCTTCATCCCGAGTCTCGGATAGGCGAGGAGGATCTGCTGGACCTCGTCCGGCGGGAGCGCGTCGTATTGTAGTCCGACGACATCGAGGCAGATGCCTGCCGTGCAGAGTGCAACCTCAGCCTCCTTGTAGAGGCCGATCGACGGTGTTGAGTTGAGGGCTACGCTGTCCCAAATCAGCTGAGCACGACGCTCGTCGACACCGCTCTCTCGGGCAAAGCTTCGCGCGAGATCGGCGCCCTCGACCTCGAACCGGCGCGGCCCGTTGAAGCACTCGTTCAGCGTGACATCGTGCAGGAGCGTCCCGACAGCGACGACTTCCTCGTCATGATGGATATTCCGAATCTGCCCTAGGCGAGCCGCGAAAAGCCAGGAGCGCACAACGTGGTTGTACAGGTAGGGCTCGCAGGCTCGGCGGGCATAAGCGAGAGCGCTGGCCACCAGTTCGGTATCCGGCACAGCAACGCCGGCTAGAATTTGACGGTCTTTTTGGATCTCTGACATGGCTTTCGAGGTCCTCGATCGACGGATTCCAGGAGTTGGCAGCGAACGGTCGGTTCGCGGGCCACAGCTTCCGTATGCGGTGACTCACCAACCAGCGTCCGAGCCGCCGAGGCCGATCGGGGGGCTGCAAGCATGACGAGGCGGCTTCGCCAGCCGCCTCGTCCGTGAGCGTCACCCTCGGACGAAGGCGAGGATGTCCTTGTTGATCGTATCCGCATGGGTGGTCGCCATGCCGTGCGGGAACTTGTTGTAGATCGTCAGGGTCGCCCGCTTCAGGAGCTTGGCCGAAAGCGGGGCGCTGTCGCCGATCGGGACGATCTGATCATCATCGCCATGCATGACGAGAGCCGGAGCCTCGATGACCTTGAGATCCTCGGTGAAATCGGTCTCGGAGAAGGCCTTGATGCCCTCGTAGTGAGCCTTGGCGGCTCCCATCATGCCCTGGCGCCACCAGTTCTGGACGACGCTGGCATCCGTCTCGACCCCGGCGCGATTGAATCCGTAGAACGGCCCCGCTGCGAGATCGGTGTAGAACTTGCTGCGATTGGCAGCGAGACTCTTCCGAAGGCCATCGAAGACTTCGATCGGCAGGCCGCGGGGGTTCCGCTCGGTCTTGACCATGATCGGGGGGACTGCGCCGATGAGAACGAGCTTAGAAGTACGGCTCCTGCCATGGCGCGCGACATAGCGCGTTGCCTCGCCGCCTCCGGTGGAGTGTCCAATATGCACCGCATTGCGTAGGTCGAGATGGTCGACGACGGCCGCGGCGTCGGCCGCGTAGTGGTCCATGTCATGTCCCTCGCTGACCTGGCTCGAACGGCCGTGTCCGCGCCGGTCGTGAGCGACGACCCGGAAGCCTTGCGCCAGAAAGAACAGCATCTGGGCGTCCCAGTCGTCCGAGCTGAGTGGCCAGCCATGGTGAAAGACCAGCGGCTGGGCCGATTTCGGGCCCCAATCCTTGTAGAAAATCTCAACGCCATCCCGCGTCGTGACATAATTCATGCGTCGGCTCCTTTTACTGTTGTGAGGGGCAACGGTGGCGGGCTGCGCCAAGGACTGGAGTGGAAGCGTGCCAATCGCCGCCATGCCGGCGCCGCCGCACAAGAGATCCCGCCGATTGAGGTCGGTCGAACTGGGTAGTGCTTTGTCGAGCATTGGCGCCTCCAGGGCGCAGATAATGGTTGCGGACCAAAGTGCTCAGGGCGCCTAATTCGGCGTCAGACCCCGACATCTTGGACTCGAATTCGCGGCGATATTCATATAATCGCCAGTTCTTCGAGGTGTATTGATTTTTAATTTTCGTGAAAACGATGATCAATACGCTCGAATACAATTCATTATATTCAAACGTATAGTTCATATCGACTTCGGTATATTTTGATTTCAATCAGGAGCGGCCCAACTCTGGATCACCAATGGAGGTCCAAATGGGAAAATTGTCGAACAAGGTCGCCGTGATCACCGGCGGCAACAGCGGGATCGGCTTCGCGACAGCGCGCCTGTTCATAACCGCAGGTGCGAAGGTGCTGATCGTCGGTCGTCGAGGAGACGCCGTGACCGAAGCCGTCGCCAGCCTCGGGCCTCAGGCGACCGGCCTCGCAGGTGACGTTGCCGACCTCGCCACGCACGAACGTGTCGCCGCGCTGGTCTCCGCTCGTTTCGGACAGGCCGACATCTATGTGGCTAATGCGGGCAGCATCCACATTCAGCCGAGCTTCAACGTGACGGCCACCGACTACGACACACAATTCCTCACCAATGCGCGCGGCACGTTCTTCGGCGTTCAGAAGATCGCTCCGCTATTGCGCGATGGCGGCGCGATCCTCCTGACGAGCTCGATCGCAAGCCGCAAGGTGCTGGATGGTCACGCGGTCTACGCTGGCAGCAAGGCGGCAATCGAAGCGTTCGCGCGCAATTGGGCACTGGAACTTAAGGACAGGCGCATTCGTGTGAACGTACTCAGTCCCGGCCCGACCGATACGCCGATTATTGGAAAACTCGGCGTCGCTCCGGAAACGCAGGTGCAGGTCGAAGAGCAGGCCGCCCGGATGATCCCGTTCGGCAGGATGGGCAAGCCGGAAGAGCTGGCACAGGCGGCTCTCTTTCTCTGCTCCCCCGACGGGGAATTCATCACCGGCATCAACCTGGCCGTCGATGGGGGCGTCACGCTGACCTGATCTCAGAAGAGGTCGCCATTCCGTTTCGTTCGCCCAGCCGTTCCGGTGCGTTGGCGAGGCATCACGCCATGACCATGAATTCTGGAGCGCCGGAGCCGGTGCTCCAGCCTCGCCAGGGCTAGGCAGCGTTCGCCATACGCATGCCGACCGGTAGAGCCTCCCACGCCCTGATAAGTTCGCCGAGTGAGGCAACTTCCATCTTCCGCATCAGATTGCCCCGGTGCAGCTTGACTGTGACCTCGCTGATGCCGAGGTCGAAGGCGATCTGCTTGTTGAGGCGCCCCCGTGCGACCTCGCACATGACTTCGCGCTCCCGTGGCGTCAGAGTTTGCAAGCGCTCGACACATCCCTTGATCTTCGCAGCTTCCGCCCTTCTCGCCGCATCCACCCCGATCGCCGCATTGACGGCGTCCAGAAGCGTCTGGTCGCGAACCGGCTTTGTCAGGAAATCCACCGCGCCTGCTTTCATGGCCTGGACGGTCATCGGGATGTCGCCATGTGCTGTGAGGAAAATGATCGGCTTGGGATTTCCGTTCATCGTCAGATGACGCTGGAGGTCGAGCCCGCTGAAGCCGGGCATACGCACGTCGAGAATGAGACATCCCGGCCGGTTGAGCATGCTGGTCTCGAGCAGTGCCTGTGTCGAGCTGAACGAAACCGCTGCGAAGCTGGCTGACTCCATCAGCTCGGACAGTGCATCTCGGACCGAGGCGTCGTCATCGACTATGATGACGAGAGGCTGCTGTTCTTCTGCTGCACCTCGCCTGGAGGAGAGCGCCGATTTCCGTGAGAGTGAGCTGTCAATGATCATGTTCACCTTCCACGTCCCTGTTGAGTTAATGCCGTTGCGATCGCGGCGAGTAAGGCTTGGCCATCGAACGGCTTGCAGAAGAAACTCTCTACGGCCCGTGCCCTGATCTGCTCGGCGATCTCGTGGCGCCCGGTGATGAGAAAGACCGGCAGTTCCGGACGTGCCCTATTGACGAGGTCGCGCAGTTCGAAGCCGTCGAGCCCCGGCATGCCGACATCGGTGATGAGGAGATCCAGTCCGGAGAGGCCGGCCTGGATCAGCGCTGCCGCCGACGAGAAGCTACGAACCGCATAACCAGCTGACTCAAGCAATTCCTCAAGCGATTCGAGCAATCTCGGATCGTCATCGACGACGGCCACGACAGATTTATGCTTGGTCACGCTTGGAGTCCTCCCATCCGGCGCGAATGCTGGATCGGGATTTCCAACCTCTCCGCAATTCGCACCAGGTCGGCGAGCGATGTCGCCGCCATTTTTTGCATCACGTTTCTTCTATGGATCTGAAGGGTGACTTCGCTGATACCAAGCTCAGCCGCAGCCTGCTTGTTCAACAGTCCGCTCACGACCAGCGGAAGGACTTCTCTCTCTCGCGGAGAGAGCTCGTGATAGCGTTGCTTCAGCAGCGTGAACTCGGCGCGTTTGGCCCTTGTTTCCCGATCCTGCGCTATCGCCGAGCGGATGGCCGAGAGCAGCGCCGTATCGCTGAACGGCTTAGTCAGGAAATCGACGGCACCATGTTTGATGGCTCGCACCGATGATGGGATGTCGCCATGCCCCGTGATGAAGACGATCGGCGGATGGTCTCCCTGCGCGATCTGGCGCTGCAGCTCCAGCCCGTTGATATCGGGCAGCTCGACATCGAGAATCAGGCAGGCCGGGTGATCGGGCTTGTTCGAGCCGATATAGTCGCCTGCGGAGCTGAATGGGACTGATCGGACACCGTTCGCCGCCAGCAACTCACCCAGGGCCTCCCGGAGTGCATCGTCGTCGTCGACGATGAACACGATGGCGTCGTCAACGGTCATGATTGGCTTTCGCTTCGACAGGCAGGGTGAAGATGAATGCCGCCCCGCCGTCCTCGTTGTTCTCTGCCCACAGTCGCCCACCATGGGTCTCGATGATTGTTCGCGATATCGCCAACCCCATGCCCATCCCATTGGGTTTCGTTGAGAAGAAGGCTTCGAAGACCTTATCGGGCGCACCAAGACCCATGCCGGTGTCCCGGACTTCGGTCCTGACGAAATCGACGGCGCGCAATGTTCGGACGCGCAGAACCCCGCGCCGAGCAGGCTCCATCGCTTCGAGGCCGTTGCGGATCAGGTTGACCAGGACCTGCTGGATCTGGATGCGATCCAGCTCCAGCGACGGAAGACCAGCCTCGACCTCGACGTCGATACGCATGCGACGCCGGGCCGCTTCTTCCATCATCAGATCCCGAGCCTCATGAAGAATAGCGTCGAGCGGGCAGAGGTTTCGCGCTTGGTCCGTCTGCCTGAACAAGGCACGGACCCGGCCGACGACATCGGCGGCTGAATTCGCATCCCGGATGATACGTTCGATGGTTTTCTGCGCCCGCTCCAGATTGGGCGGGTCCGAGGTCAGCCAGCGCTGGCATGCGTGCGAATTGGCGACCACGGCCGCGAGCGGTTGGTTGACCTCATGTGCGATCGAGGCGGAGAGCTCTGCCAGGCTCGCAGCCTGCGCTGCGCGTGCCAGGCGCTCCTGCGTCAATGTCAGCGCTTCCTGCGCGCGCACCTGATCTTCGATCTCGAAGCAGATGCCGTTCCATTGAACGATCTCCCCCTCAGCATTTCGCATCGCCGCGGTCCGCGTCTCGACCCAGCGAAACTCGCCATCCGCCCGCCGGAGGCGGTGCTTCATCGCATAGGACGTGCCGGTCGCCAGCGAACGCCCATATTTCTCTTTGACATCGGGGAGGTCATCGGGATGGATGATCGCTTCGAGCGTGCCGACAAGGCGGGTCCGGCCCTCTGCGTCCTTGTCACCGAGTCCGAAGCCAAGAAATTCCCCGAGCTTCTCGCTTCGATAGATCGGTTCGCCATTCGGCGCGGCGCAGTAGATGAGGGCAGGCAGTGTCTCCACCAACTGACGCAGCGATCGCTCGCTTTCCCTGAGAGCATCCTCCACGCGGAGTTGGTCGTCGATGTCATGGGACAGGCCATACCACTGGATGATGCTGCCATCGTCGTCCAGGAGCGGTTCCGCGCGCCCGTCCATCCAGCGATACACACCATCGTGGCGTCGCAAGCGATAGCGCATCGCGTAGGGCCGACCGCTGCTCAGACAGTCCTTGATTTCTGCCCAGACGCGACTGGCGTCGTCCGGATGGATCGCAGCCTTCAGGGCGGCTGCGTATTGCTCCGTCTGCGATTGCTTAAGGTCGCCTTCGTCAATGCCCAGGAAGTCGATGAAGCGACGGTTGAAGAAATTCGGCGCCCCGGTCGGGGTCAGTCGCCAGAGGAAGCTCGGAACCAGATCGATCAGCCGCGTCAATTCCTGCTTTCGGAGATTGAGTTCGGTCTGGGTGGTGATCAGATCGTGGATATCGACGGATACACCGTACCATCGAATAATCTTACCGGCTTCGTCGCGCAGAGGTTCTGCGCGCGTTTGCGTCCATCGATAGGTGCCGCCAGCCCGATGCTGGAGGTACTTGATGTTGTACGGCGCGCCCGTCACGACCGATCTCGTGAAGGTTTGCTCTGCCAACTCCCAGAAATTCGGATGAATCATCTTCTTCAGAGAAAGAGACCCATCCGACGCCTTGACGGTATCTAGCGTGGCGCCGGTGACCTCCATGATCCGCCTGTTGAGATAGATGGGTCGCCCCTCCGATGACATGCTCCAGATCATGGCAGGCACCGTGTCGATGAGCTGTTCGAGATGCTTTTCTCGCTCTCGCAGCGCAGCCTCGGTTTTCTTGTAAACGTCGATATCGATCGAGGTGCCGAACCACCCGGTGATGCGCTCCTTGCCATCCCGTGTCGGCCGCGCTGAAATGCGGTGCCAGACATAGTGGCCCGTCGCGCGCAGCATGCGATATTCGATGTTCCACGGCTCGCCCGTCTTCAGGCAACGGCGCAGGGTCGCGGCGGCGGCGTCGACATCGTCCGGATGAACACCGCGCATCCAGCCGACCTCACCGCCATCGATGAATTCCCGCTCGCCGAGACGGCGATTGAGATCCTCCAGAGCCATGTCGATGGCAATCTGGGCAGCACGGGTCACATAAGTGAACTTCCCAGTGGCATCGAAAGCCCAGGCCTTGCCGTGTAAGCTCTCGATCACCTTGGCGGCCTGCACCGCCTGCACGGTCTCGCCAAGCGATTCCGCCACAGTCCAGCGATCATCCGGTCTCGAAACCATGGCGTCGACATCGACGCTGACGCCATAGCCCGGCTCGGCACGGAGCTCGGTCCAGCGATATCTGCCGTCCGGCTGGCGCAACCGATAGCTCGTCACCTGCGGCACGCCCGTCCAAAACGCATAGGCCGCCGCCTGTGCGATCGCAGCCCTGTCATCCGGGTGGATCGCACCCTCGGCCACGTCATCTGGAATGGCACCAAGACCACTGGGATGCCCCGGCGCTTGTCGTTGCACGGCCGCGTCCCGGGCGCCTCGTCTGGACGGATCGCGCACAATGAGCGCGCCGATGCACGCGGCCACCGCGACCGATGCACCGAGCGAAAGCGCGGCTTCCCGTAAGGCGCCAGGATATAAAACGGCGGTGACCGTCGCACCGGCAAAGGCGGCGAGCAGCCCGCCCCAGAGTGATCGAAGCAGATAACCGCGCGCATAGAGGAAGAACGCACCGAGCGGCGCCAATATTCCTATGGTGGCCCCGGCCAGCCAGTATGCCAGGATGCCAACAGCCAGAGTCAGGGACACAAGGATCGTTGGCGTTCGATGGAGCGCTGCAATCATGGTCGGGTGCCCTTCCGGAGACGGATTACCTGGAAACCGTCACAGCATCATCTAGCACCAGTCTTCGAACATCCGGCTGGCAAACTCAGTGGAAACTAGCGCCAGGACGCCTCGGCCGCACTTATGGAAATCCATGACTTGCAATGAGATCGTCCAGTGTTCCGTTGCTGCGCGCTACGGCGTGCGGACGAGCGCCGCAATCCACCTTGGCACCAGAATGGAGACTCCTAGGCAGGCCCCGCCAGCGAAAGACCGCTCGCGCCGCATTGGTCATGGATGAGGTCGATGATCTCGTTCTTGGCGTATGTCCCCGTTGCGAGGCTCGCGACACGGAACTGCAATTCCACCTCGATGGCCGCCGCATCGATGGCCTTCAGGGCAACGGCTGGCGGGGGATCCTTGACGATGCGAGTACTGGTTTCCAGCACTGTCCGCATCGCGTCCTCGACGATGCGCGGCCTTTGCCCCGCGGCGAAGCGCACGCCTAGTGTTATGAGGTGCGACTCGTCGGGGCGGCTCAAGCTGGTCAGGCTTTGCTTTGCCAGCATGCTGTTCGGCAGCACGACGATGTTGTTTAATCCGGTCAGCAGGTTGGTCGAGCGCCAATTGGTTTCCATGACGCGGCCCGCAGTGCCGTCACTCAACTGGACCCAGTCGCCGATCGCATAGGCCTTGCCGAGTGTCAGCGCGATGCCGGAAAAGACATCGCCTAGCGTATTCTGCAATGCGAGGCCGAGGATCAAGGCGACGACGCCCGAGGTCGTAACCAGGGTGGCGATCGGCAGGCCGAAGACGAACCCCAGGACCGACAGCGCCACACCGAGATAGATGCCGGCGACGGCCATATCCAGGATCAGGTGCGCTTCCTGCGGCTTCCGATTAAGCCTGACGTAGATGTGGATGAAGCCGATGATCGTCCAGGCGAGATGGGTCCACCAGAGAATTCTGGCGGACTTGGAAAGCACCGCTGCCAGCCCCTCCGCATAGACGTCATCGGCTTGGTGCGGAGCGATACCGCCCGTATAGAGCACGATGCTCATGCCGATGAAGAACAGGATCTGGACGATCAGGCGACCCGTCGGACGTTCGCAGCCCTGAACGTGCCACACGACGATTCCGGCGGTTCCGAGGATGTTGATCAGCACCAAAGGCAGGAAGTGGTCTTCGCCGGGCATGGAAAGAAGTTCCGTTGGCGGTAGGTCATGCTGAGGGATGATGCGCCGGATGGCTGTCCGGCGTCGCAATCTACTTCTTGAGCGGGAAGGTCAGTTCCTGCTGGGCGGTATCGACGACGAACACGGCAAGCCGTTTTGCCGGGTGGGTCTTGCTCGCGTTTGCGCTGACACCGTGACGGTCGCCTGGGTATTCCGAGAAGCTCTCGCTGGCCTTTTAGACCGTGACGGGGCCATCATTGACCTGGCTGCGGATCGCCCCTTCGAGCACGGTTGCATAGATGAAAGCGGAAGCCGGGTGTGTGTGACCATCCGAGAATCCGCCCGGAGCGTATTCAACGAGAACGCCCCTCATGCTCTTGCCTGGTACGTTAGGCAGCTCGTGGTCGTAGACCAACGTAACCTTGGCACCTTCGCCACCTCCGGGCGTGTCATGTGCGAATGCCGAAATCGACAGAAGAGATGTCAGCGCAAAGAGGCACGCCAATGACTTGATCATGTCTATCGTCCTTTCACGATAAAGGTGGATGAGCCGCTTCGAAATCGGCTCATCCACGCGCCATTATTTCGGGGGAGCTGTCGCGAACCAGCGATCGAAGTCGATCCGGCCGATGCGGGGATTGTTGTCGGAGACGAGCGAGCCAGCCTCCAGCTTGGTCCCGAAATACCGAGCATCCGGATCGGCGACGACGGTGCGGGTATCTCCGATCGCCTTGAGGTAGCGGGCGACGAAATCGCAAAGGCGCGCGCGTTCCGGGCCCGAGATTTCGATGATGCCGTTGGCCGGCGCCGCCCGCGCCGCCTCAGCAACGAAATCGGCGACGTCGTCGGACGCGATCGGCTGAAGATTGCCCGTCGACAAGCGGGCGGTGTCGCCGGACGTGCCGGCCTGGGCAATGCCGCCGAGGAATTCCATGAACTGCGTAGACCGCAGGATCGTATAGGGAATGCCGGATTTCTTGATGATCTCTTCCTGAGCGACCTTGGCGCGGAGATAACCGCTGTCAGGCAGACGGTCCGTGCCGACGATCGAGAGCGCGACGTGGTGCTTGACGCCGGCTTCCCTCTCCGCCGCCATGAGGTTCTTGCCGGACGTCTGGAAGAATTCGAGTACGGCTTTGTCCTCGAAGGAGGGCGAGTTCGCGAGGTCGATCACCACCTCGGCGTTCTTGAGCACCTCGGCTAGGCCTTCCCCAGTGATCGTATTGACTCCGGTATTCGGGGCGGCCGCAATGACCTCATGCCCCTGCTTGTGCAGGCGCTCCGCGGTCTTCGATCCGATCAGGCCAGTGCCCCCGATAATGACGATTTTCATGAGATGCCTCCTGCGCGGCCGCCGATTCGGCGCGCGGTTCGATCAATCTTAGGGTGTCGACCTCGACGAGGTCGGGTTGTGGGCCGAGCCACATGGCTTTGGAAACTGCGCAGCCAGGCTCGGCCGAGAGCCAGACTGGTATTCAATAGTCCCAGAAGACCGGCACCCAGCGGAAGGCGTTGCCCTCGACCGCGACCCGACCGACGGACGGAAACGGGAGGTGGGTGGCCACGAGCTGTTCGCCGGTCCCCGCCAGCTCCGTCAGAAGACGCTGGCGAACGCGGGCTGCTTCCTCGGGGTCATGCTCGAAGCCGTTATACCAGTCAGGATGTTCGAACCCGACAGCGAAAACGGCGTCACCGGCGAACGTCAGTCGGTCGCCGCCGGAGGACAGACGGACCACGCTGTGTCCGGGCGTGTGGCCGCCCGTGCGGCGGACGATGACACCTGGCGCGACATCGCGTTCCTCGTCGAACAGCCGCAGGTGACTGCGATACTCTTGCGCGAACCGCTTGGCGGCCGCACGAAGGGCATCCGGGAAACCCGCCGGCATGTTGACGTGCGTGAAGTCGGGTGCCTCCCAAAACTTCACCTCGGCAGCCGCCACATGGATCCGCAGGTCCGGGCGCAGTCGGTCCTTCACTCCCTCGACGAGGAGACCGCCGACATGGTCCATGTGCATGTGGGTTAGCACCACGTCGGTGACGGAGCCGAGATCGATGCCGGCGGCCTCCAGGCGCTTAACCAGTTGTCCGGCCCGCGGCAGGTTTAGTTCCGGATCAAGACCCAACCCGGCGTCGATAAGTATGACCTGCTCGCCGCTGCGCACCAGGACCACGTTCAGCGCCCAGTCGAAAGCGTCGGATGGCAGGAACATGTCGTTCAGCCAACTGGCCCGCTCGGTCTCGGCGACGTTATGCCCCAGCATCTTGGTCGGGAGCGGCAGCACCCCGTCGCTGACCACCAGAACATCAATTTCCCCGACCCGCACCGCATAGCGCGAGGGGACCAGCTCCTCGGTCCCCGGTCGTCCGGAGCGTGAAGCGACGTCTTGGCTCATGGTTCTCTCCTAATTGATGCCGTTAAAATCACGACTTGAGGAGGTTATAATGATGGTGTAATGCGAGATATCGGGCCTAAGTACAGGTTTACCTATTCCGTATAATAGGTTGATTTGATTTATACGAAAAGCTCTCGTATTTCATTCATCTTAATATGCCATTGTCAATCGTCGATTTAAGCAACGAATATATGTTCTATACGTAATCAGGTAAGCGATTATCGCATAATTCGGTCGCGCGCGCGCAATTTGATCGCCGTGGTCGTTGTTCGGCTATCGTGACGACGCAGCCATCTCGATCATGGATACGACCTCTGCGGGGTGCGAAATCATCAAGGCGTGCGACGCGCCGTTGATGGCGACGGTCCTCACCATCCGCGCGCGCTGCGCCATGAAATCCATAGCAGCCGGCGGAATGTTCCGATCACCGGTCCCGTAGATCATGTATGACGGCAGCGACTTCCAAGAAGGCACGCCCGACGGCTCGGCCAGGGCTGCTTCGGCAACGGGGCGTTGCGTGGCAGCCATCAACGCAGCCTGTCCCTTCGGAACGTCGGCTGCAAACTGCATCCGGAATTTCTCCGGTTTGATATAGAGATCGCGCCCGCCATCCAGCGTCGCGACCGCCTGGATCGCACTTCCCAAAGTGCTTCCCGGAAACTTGCCCGAAAGTGACAGGCTGGATTCCCCCGTCTCGGGCGCGAACGCGGCCACATAAACGAGCGCCTTCACATTCGCCTGCCCATTCGCAGCTTCTGTGATCACCGGCCCGCCATAGGAATGGCCGACGAGAACGACCGGGCCAGAAATGGATCGTATGAGCGTCGCGACTTCGGCCGCGTCCCCCTTCACGCTGCGTAGTGGATTGGCAGCCGCGATCGTTTCGTAGCCTGCCTTGTTGAGCCGGGCGATCACCGCATTCCAGCTCGCGGATTCGGCGAAGGCACCGTGCACCAGAATGACGATCGGCTTGGTGCGAGGTGCTGCTTGCGCTGGTCGCATGGGCGTGGTGAGCAGTGCGGCGGCTGCCGCCAGAGCGAAGACACTCGGTTTCATATGCGTTCTCCGGGTTTGTCGGTAGGGTCAGAGCAGCCAGCGCAAGCTCGCGCCTGGAGTGGCTTGGCCGACGAATTCGCCGATCAATCCAGACGTCGGCGTCGAAGACAGGAGGAGGCGCAGGCAGGCGGCTGGGCAGTGGCGGCCAGGGAGAGGCTCCGACTTATCGGCAAGGAATTCCGCATTGCCCAGAGCGTCAGCGCCAGTCCGAGAAGCGCCGGCAGCGTCACCGCCGGAAAGTCCCGCGGAATGACAGCAGGCGAGCAGATTCCGACGGCAACCTCCCAAAAATGGAAGAGCGCGTGCGTGCAAAGCCAGGACGTCGCGGCTGCCCATAGTCCAACGCGACGCTCCGGCGCGAACAGCCCGAGACCGAACGCCACGCCGAGGAACATCTGGATCATCCCGATGTCGCGAATGAAGTGCTGGTTGAAGAAGCCGGTATCAGTCACGCCCGGGACCATCTCGTACCAAGCCAGCGGCGCGATAAGCATGAAAAGGCCGTTCGCGGTCAGGAAGATGCCGTTGAGCGCCACCATGATGACGACCGTTGCGGCAGCGGCGCGGCCTCGAGGGAGCATCAGCTCGCAAGTCAAGAGCGCTTTCATCAATCACCTCTCGCCGAAAGTGCGCTCATCATCGAGCACTCGCGTGATCTCGGAGCGGGATGACAGCACAGGAGTGAGGGGAATTGTTCTCGTTGAGCGCTTGGATCTCTACTGGCCCCTCCGACGTCTGCTCTCGATAGATCGCCAGACGGACCTGTACCTTGGCATAGACAAGAAAGAGCAACTGCATGCGCAGAGCTCGATCGGATCTCGGAGGATCGATTTCAAGCCGCCTGCTGCTTCAGGATCGTAGGGGAGAGGCGGCCGGAGCTGCGAGCTCGCGACGCTGCACGTCGGCATGCGAACGTTCGGCTCTGGGAGCTATGCCAAGTTCCGCTTTGGCGCACTTCTACGCTGTATAAGGACGGGCGGTTTTGGCCCCGGGCTGAGCTTTGGAAGGTCCGCTTTCCGTAATTCCATTCGGCGAAGCTGCCCCCCAATGCGGCCGCCGGGAAAGGCCAATTGCGTGTAGTGGCAACAGCTACCTCGGCCAAACCATCCACCGGCTCATGGGGAGAGGTTACGCTTCAAGTGCTGAATAACACTCACACCGGACCTCTCGGTGCCGGCGGACCCCTATACCTGCCAGCGACTGCCGCCTGGCGAACCGCAGGATCACACCTAGCGATGCAGCGAGAGGTATCGCCAACAGAACGCCCACGAACCCGAACAACCATCCAA
Organism: Bosea sp. NBC_00550; assembly: GCF_026020075.1. Taxonomy (NCBI): domain Bacteria; kingdom Pseudomonadati; phylum Pseudomonadota; class Alphaproteobacteria; order Hyphomicrobiales; family Alloboseaceae; genus Allobosea; species Allobosea sp. NBC_00550. The sequence goes on along the minus strand of NZ_CP102773.1, from coordinate 37,908 downwards.
AGGCGAACAGCGCAAACATCATCCAGACCGGGTGGAGGTTGACGCGGCGGCCGATGAGGCGCAGCGAGAAGATATACTCGAAAAATCATTTCTCCGGGCCGTAATGATAGGCTGTTTCACCAAGCGCACGATCTTCCGGATCAGCTGGACGGAAGCACTGGCTCAAAGGCGCTCACTAATCAAGCGCATTCCCGGTTACGCCGCCTGCATCGCTTCGACGACGCTCACATCGGAACTGGTGGGGATCACCCGCGTCAGGCGGAAGCCGGCCTTGGCGAGGAGCTGGCGATATTCCTCCTCCGTTCGCTCCTGGCCGCCGGGCAGCACCAGCATCACCATATCGAGCACCTTGCCGGGATGGGGCGCGTCGCCGTCGGGCAGTACCATCTCCACCAGCAGCAGCCGCCCGTCGGGCTGCATTGCCTTGCGGACATGGCCGAGGATGGTGAGGCACTGCTCCTCGCTCCAGTCGTGAATGACGTGGGACAGCACATAAGCGTCGCCGCCAGCGGGAACCTTCTCGAAGAAGTCGCCTGCCTCGATCGCCACGCGCTCCCGCACGCGCCATTCCGCCAGCAGGGCCGGCGCGTCGGCCACCACATGGGGTCGGTCGAACAGGATGCCGCGCGGCCCCTGGTACCGCGCCAGGATCGCCGCCAGCAGGTTACCGCTGGCGCCTCCTACGTCGACGACGGTGCCGAAGGCCGCAAAATCATAAGCCTCTGCGACAGCGGGCGGCTCGCGGCCATGGAAGCCGATCATCGTCTCGCTAAACATCGAGGCCTCGTCCGGATGCCGGCCGAGATAGTCGAAGACCGGCGCGCCCTGCGCCTTCTCGAATGCGGTCTTGCCGGTCTGCAGCGAATAGACGATTTCGTCGAAAGCCCCCGCGAACCAGGGGCTGCCGATGGTGAGGATGGTGGCCCGCGCCGAACCGGGCGCGCCCGTCTTCAGCGCCTGCCCCAGCTCCGTCAGGGCAAAGCGCTGGCCGTCCAGCTCGGCGAACACGCCTAGGCTGGCGAGGCAGCGCAGAAAGCGATGCAGAGAGGGCGAATGGAGCCCGAGCGGGCCGGCCAGGTCCTCGGCACTGCGAGGGCCGGTGGCCAAGTGGTCGGCCAGGTCCAGCCTCGCCGCTGCGTAGACCAGCCGCGAAACCCAAGCGGCCGTCGCCATCTGGATCAGGGTGACATGTGGGGGAAGCTCCTGCGGTACCGCCGGCGGCGCAAGGCTCGAAGCGGCGTGAGGCGTGTCGTCCATGGTACTCTCCCGAGAGGCCAACGACGGACTGCTACCGCAACCCTAGATATCACGGCCGGCCTAGCCTGGCACGACATTGATGAGGTTCAATCAGGTCTTCGGGGAGGTAGTCGAGTTCGCGTTCTGCGGGGGCTCCAGCGCGACGGGAACTACGGGCGCGCACCTTCGGCGGCCTCCAGGACGAAGTTGTGATCGCGGCATCTGGCCTGCGGATGTCCGCTTGCGGGTGGTCAGTCAAGGTCGGCTTCTGGCGGCGCAAGCTGGTAGTTGACCCTGGTGCAAAACGGTCAAATTCGGGGCATTGCTGCTATTGATCGGTTCTCAAGTTCTCTGCACGCTGAAAGAGTGAATTGTGACTGAGCGATTTGAACGGCACCGCCAACCCTGGACCTCCGAAGAGCTTCAGAAGCTGAAATTGCTCGCCGGAAAGGGCATGGCGCTGAAGGCGATTGCGAAAGCAATGACCCGTAGCGAAGAGTCCGTAAAGGATCGCGCAAAGCTCGACGGCATCGGTATCGCCAAGCTCCGTTAGGCCATGGGCTCTAGAGTCGACATCTCGCGTCAGAACCACGGGCGTCCGCTCTCGGGACAAGCGGCGACGTCAGCTTATGGCGCGTTTCTTCACCCGACCGTTACCGGCCGCGGACCGTCTCGGCCGAAAATCAGAGTCATTGCGATCGAGAGCATCACAAACCCGAGTACGCCCTCCTGCACGCGCTGAAACCACCCGTTTTTAGCTAGCCAGCCTCTGATCTTCGACGCCCCCCCAGCAAGCGCCAAGCTAACGATGAAGCCGAGCGTTTTCGAGATCGAGGCGAGGATCAGAAGCTGGAGCCAGATCGGGCCGGTCACGGGATCAGCGAACTGGGGTAGAAAGGCCGTGATGAAGAGGAAGACCTTGGGGTTGAGCAGGTTGGTGAAGAAGCCCTGCCAAAAGATGGCCTTCGGGGAGGATGCCCTCTGCAGCGCTGTGGGATTCGGCGGTCGATAGCAACGCCAAAGCGCGCGGCCGCCGAGGTACCCAAGATAAATCGCTCCCGCGAACTTGACTGCGGCGAAGAGCAGAGGGGACTGCTGGAAAACGGCGGCCAAGCCCAGCACGACAATCGGTATCTGGACCAGTCCCGAAGCCCAACTACCCGCAACACTCAGCGCTGCGGCTCGAAACCCTTGCGTCACGCCGCGCGTCAGAGTCAGCGCCATGTCCGGCCCCGGCGTCATGATGAGCGCCAGGGACGCGAAAACGAACAGGATCAACACTGAGGTTTCGGGCATCAAGGACATCCGGAGCAGGTGCGATGTGAAACTCGCCCTCGGCGAGCGAGAAGGTGAACTTGGCCGGCGTTGCGGCAATGATGCCTATCAACCGGAAAGCTCCAGTCCGGCAATCCCGACCGCCGTGACGCCCACGAAAACCAGCCGCAATGTTGTTGCTGGCTCTCCGAGAAAAAGAATGCCCACGACCAGCGATCCTAGGGCACCTATGCCGGTCCATACGGCATATGCTGTGCCAAGCGGAAGAACCACCAGCGCTTTCGCCAACATGCCGATGAATAGCGCGCCAGCAGGACGAGCGAGATCGCGCTCCACGCGATATCCGTGAAGCCGTTCGACCGCTTGGTTGCCACGGCCCAGGCAACGTCAGTGATCCCTGAAAGCACCAGTAGGGTCCATCCGAGAGCCGGCGTCATGGTGCGTTCCTCAGAAACGTCTCGGCCAGACAAGCCAGGCGTTCGGCGGCGACTTTTCGTGCGTCCGAAACGCGTTCCGGCGGCGCGGCACTTGGCGCGACCGAGATGATCTCCGCACCATCGAGACCAATAAACCTGAGGGCGGCTTTCAATAGCTGCTGGCGAGGTCCGGCCTGCCGTAGCTTTGGCCACTGGAAAAGTCCCCGGCGCTGGAAAGGATGATCGCGAGCGGCCTCTGCCGAATGAGCGGCGTGTAGCCAGTTGCAGGGTCGAAGACAAAACTGAGACCCGGCTGTGTGATGAGATCGATCCAATGTTTCAGGCGATATGAAATGCTCAGGTTCTACATCGGCGTCGACAGCACGACCGCTTCGGCCGCCTCGAGGCGAGCCACCATCCCCCTGATCCCGTTCCAGGCGTCCGCCTGGCTCGGGTCGAGCTCGCGGCCGGCGAGCCTTGCATATTTTGCCTCGATCACATGCCCATCGAAGGCTGGAAACTCCTCCTTCCAGACGTCGAGTCTGTCGATCGATAGCGCCAGGTCGCGCCGGAGAAAGACGGTCTGGCCGCTATCCGAGAGCAAGTGCCCGCTCGTCGTAAAATAGAGGTGGCGGAAGCGTCCGCTTCCCGGCAAGCACCTAATGTCCGCAAATGGCGCACTTGGAGTGCATCGCCAAGGAACGGTGAGGTAAACAGAATTGCGTCGGTCAATCGAATTCCTTGCGGAATTTCTCGCTGACGGTCGGGGCCTTGCGGAAGCGCATGATAGAGAACGGGTCAAGCGGCGTGGGCGTTTCGCCGTCGAGAATCATCTCGCTTAGGCAAAGTCCGACGCCGGGGCCGATCTGGAAACCGTGGCCGCAGAAGCCGAAAGCGTGGAACAGCCCGGGCGTCGTTCCGCTCGAGCCGATCACCGGGATCATGTCGGGCAGATAGGCCTCGATGCCGGACCAAACTCGGATGACATGGCATTGCGCCAGCATCGGCGCGACGCGGGCAAGCCCGCGCATTGCCGCCAGCGTTTTCACTGGGGGCACCGGCGCGTGGTTCGCCTGCGGATCGGCCGCGGTGCGCGGATAGCCGGCGAGGATGATGTTGCCGCGCGGGATCTGGCGGAAGATCACCGAGCCGTCGATCGCCTGCACCGAGGGTTCGATCCGATAGGGAAAAGGCTCGGTTACGAATTGCGGCGGCCCGGCTGCAAAGACCGGCGCGGTCTCACCGAAGCGCTCCGCGATCTCAGGCGCCCAGGCGCCAGCACAGTTGACCAGCGCGCCGCAGCTTATCCGGCTGCCGTCGGCCAGCATCAGCGCAAAGCCGTTGCCCTCGCGGTCAACGGCCACGACACGCGTGTTCTCCCGAATGATGGCGCCTTGTCTCGCAGCAGCTCTTGCCACGGTCGGCGTCGCCAGCCTTGGATTTGCGGTGGCGTCGCGGGCGGAGAAGGTGGCTGCGACGGCGCGTTCGCTCAGCCAGGGCCAGCGCCGGCGCAACTCAGCTGGGCCGACCCGCTCGATCGCGAGGCCGTAGGATTCCGATACCTTGGCATAGCCTTCGAGCTTTGCGTGCTCCTCCTCGTCATAGGCGAGGTAGAGGTGGCCGGTCTGCTCGAATTCGCAATCCTCGCCGATCAGCGCGTCGAAATCCTCCCATAGCGCCTGAGAGCGCAGCGATAGCGGATACTGGCCGGGAAAACGCCCCTGGAGGCGCAGATTCCCAAAATTGACGCCGCTCGATTGCTCTCCGACGGCGCCCTTCTCGATCAGCGTCACGCGCTGGCCGCGCCGGGCAAGGAAGAAGGCGGTCCAGGCGCCGATCAGCCCGCCGCCGACGATCGTGACATCGGTCGTTTGCGTGCTCATGTAGGTTCTCCCGCGGCGGCGAGCGCGATCGGCTTGACCGGAGCCTGGCCCCGCAGGCGACCGGCGGCTTCGCCCCCCTGTTCGGTTCCGGCCGCGACGATCTCCTGCAAGGCCGGCCCGCAGACGCGGCCCTGGCAGCGCCCCATGCCGCAGCGTGTTATCGCCTTGACGCGGTTGACCTCGACCGGACCAAGCGCCTTCGCCATCGCGGAGCGCACCTCACCGACCGTGACGTTCTCGCAGCGGCAGAGCGTGACCGGATCGGGCAGGGCGGCGATCTGCTCCCTCGGCCAGGCGAAGGCGCGCGCCAGCCCACGCTGGAAATCGCGCAGCCGCGCGACCCGCCGCGCCAGAAGTCGGATCGCCGCGATATCCTGTGTTCGCCCGAGATCGGCGAGGATGGCATGGGCTGCGAGTGCCCCGCTCGCCTCGGCGGCATCGGCCCCGCCGATCCGCACACCGTCGCCAGCAAGGTAAAGGCCGGGGCGCGCGCGGCCGAAACCGTCGATCTTCGGCAGGAACAGCCGGAAATCCGGATCATAGGCAAATTCCGCCCCGGCGAGATCGGCAAGCTGCGTCTCGGGCTTCAGGCCATAGCCCAGCGCGATCGCATCACAAGCGAAGCGCGGCTCGCGCCCACTGTCATCGCGCAGGACGAGCGCCTCGACACGGCCGTCCCCCTCCACGGCTACCGGCGTCACGCCGTGCAGCGTCGGAATGCCCGCGCGCAAAGCCGCCGCCATGTACAAGAGCCCGCGCAGCAATGTGCGCGGCGCCCCGAGGAGGGCGGGCATCGCCGCGAGCTTGGCGGAGAATGCGGTCGTATCGGCGATCACCGCGATCTCGGCGCCCATCGCGCGGTATTGCTTCGCCGCCAGCGCAAGTAGGGGCGATGAGCCGAGAAAGGCGACGCGGCTGCCGATTAGGCAGCCCTGGTCCTTGAGTGCGGCCTGCGCCCCGCCGAGCGTGAACACGCCGGGCTTGGTCCAGCCCGGCAGGGGCGCAATCCGGTCCATCGCGCCGCTTGCGATGAGCAGCCTGTCGCAATCGAGCGTCTCGGCGCGGCCGTCGCGCAGCAGGTGCAGGTGCTTGCCGTCAATCGCCCAGACCAGAGTCTGGGGCCGATAGTCGATCTGGGAGTGCAAGGCGCCGAACCGCTTATGCAGAGCCGCATAGCGGCCGGCCTCCGAGCCCATCAGCCTGGTCATGTCGAGCGCGAGGTCGTCGGCCGGACGGCGATAGCCCTGTCCGCCGGCGCGGGCCCCTTCGTCGATCAGGATGGGCTTCAGCCCGTTCGCGACGAGCAGTTCGGCGGCGCTGATCCCGGCTGGTCCGGCTCCGACGATGACGATCTCAGTCATTGGAGTGGGCCATGCCCTGCGGTTCGGCGAAGAGCTCCAAGCCTTCGCTGACGGGCGTGGTGCATGCCCTAATCCGGCCACCGGCCGCACTCCAGACCCAGCAATCCTGGCAGGCGCCCATCAGGCAGAAGCCGGCGCGCGGCTCGGCTCCGAATTCCAGCCGGCGAGCGTGGGCGCCGTTCTCCAGAAGCGCGGCAAGGACGCTGTCGCCTCCGGTCGCATGGATCGATTTGCCATCGAAGCTGAGGGTTATCGGCGGGCCACTGCGGCGAGCCACACGGCGGAACTGCGCCTGCGAGCGTTCCATGCGATCTCTATTTATTGCAATGCGATATAAGTTTTCGGATTCTGATAAGTCGAGCCGCCCCCTGTCAAGGGCATCCGCCTCTTTTTTTCAGACGCGCGAGATGGCGTGGGCGGCGGCGATCACCAGGGAGGAAAAGCGCGAGACAACCTCCTCATGGCTGTAGCGTGAGGTGGAGGTCGCGATGTTGACGGCCGCTTCCGGCCGGCCCTGGTGGTCGACGACCGGTGCGGCGATCGAGGCATCGCCGATATAGACCTCCTCGAAGGCGGTGGCGTAGCCCTGGGCAGCCGACTGGCGCAGCTTCTCGCGCAACGCCTCACGCTGCCATGTCGTCGAGGGCGTATGCGCGCGCCGGTCGGAGCCTTCGATGATCGCCATCGCCTCGTCCTCCGGCAGGCGCGAAAGCATCGCGATGCCCGGCGCCGTGGCATAGGCCGGCATCCGCGTGCCGATGATGACGTCGGTGTTGAGAACGTGCCGGCTGAGGAAACGCGAGACGAAGATGATCTCGGTCTCCTCGCGCACGGTGAGGTTCACTGTCTCCTCGGTCTCCTTGCTGAGATGCATGAGATAGGGCATCGCCCGGTCGAGGAGGCGGCTGCTGCGAACGAAATGATAGCCGAGATCTAGCGTCTTCGCAGTCAGCTCGAAGCGTTTGGTCTGCGCGTCCTTGCGGAGATAGCCGAGCTTGGCGAGCGTATGGGTGAAGCGCTGGGCCGCGCTGACATCCATCCCGGTTTCCGAGGCGACCTGCGACAGGTTCAGCGTCTGGTGCTGGCGGCCGAAGGCCGAGAGCACGCGGAACGCCTTCTCCACCGAATTGACCATCAGGGCGTCTTCCTTGCGGCCGGCTCGGTCGGCCGGCGCCGCCGTGCGCTTGCTCTGTCTCGCGTCGGGCATCGTCATCAGGGCCTGCTCTCCTCGGCGCGATCAATGGCTGCGGCTAACGATCTTGACAAGCTGGGCCTTTGGCGCAGAATAAGCAATAGAAGTTATTGCATTGTAATAGTAACTCATCGGAGAGCGCTATGAAGGACTCTGTTCTGGTCGAGGTGCGAGGCGCTGTCGGCATCATCACCCTCAACCGCCCCGAGATTCTCAACGCCTGGAACGCGCCGATGCGCGAACGGCTGGTCGCCTGCTTCGATGAGATGGAGGCGAACGAGGCCGTCCGCGCAATCATCCTGACGGGTGCGGGCGATCGTGCCTTCGGCGCTGGCCAAGACCTCAACGAGACCAAGACCTTCGATTCGGACCGCGCCGAACTTTGGATGGGTGAATGGGAGCGGCTCTATGACCGCATGCGCTCGCTTTCGAAGCCGCTGATCGCGGCGCTGAACGGCGTTGCGGCGGGCTCCGCCTTCCAGGTCGCGTTGCTCTGCGACCTGCGCGTCGGCCATGCCGACGTCACAATGGGCCAACCCGAGATCAACTCAGGCATCGCCTCGGTCACTGGTCCCTGGATCATGAAGGAGATGATCGGGATCGCCCGCACCATTGACCTGACCCTGACCGGCCGGATGATGGATGCCGACGAGTGCTTCCGCATCGGCCTGATCAACCGGATCGTGCCGAAGGAGCAGGTCATGCAGGCCTCGCTCGCGCTTGCCGAGGAACTCGCCAGCAAGCCGCCGGTCGCCATGCGCCTCAACAAGGCGCGCTTCCGCGAGGTCACCGAGGAGAGCTTCCGCGAGTGCCTCGCCGCCGGTATCCGCAACCAGCGCGCCGCCTATGCCACCGGCGAGCCGGCGCGGATGATGGAGGCCTTCCTCGCCAAGCGCGCGGCGCGGAAGACGGCCTAATCACACCATCTTACCATCCGATCACCCACGGGGAAATGCGGAAAACCGCTTGAAAGGGGAGTAGACGATGTCGAACCTGACCACGAATCCGACGCGGCGCACCTTGCTGCAACTCGCTGCCGGCGCGATCGCAACGCCCTACCTGGCGGGCACGGCACGCGCCGCGACCCAGATCACGGTCGCCGATCCCGGCGGTCCATTTGGCCCCGCCTTCCGCAAAGCCTTCTATGACCCCTTCGAAAAAGCGACCGGCAACAAGGTCGTCAACGTTGCCCGCGAGGCCGAGCCTACCGCCCAGTTCAAGGCTATGGTCGAGACCAAGTCCTATACCTGGGACGTCTGCACGCTGACGCTCTCGGCCCGCGACATCCTCAAGGCGCAGGGCCTGCTCGATCCGATTGGCTTCGCGCATGCCGATGTGCCCAAGCTGATGCCCGAGGCGATCTCGCCCGAATTCATGGGCACGGACGTCTATTCGACGATCTTCGCCTACCGGACCGACAAGGTGAAGAACGCGCCCGCGAGCTGGACGGATTTCTTCAATGTCGAGAAGTTCCCCGGTCGGCGCTCGATGCGCAAGAACCCAATAGACAGCATCGAGCAGGCTCTGCTCGCAGACGGGGTGCCGCTCGACAAGCTCTATCCGCTCGATATCGAGCGCGCCTTCAAGGTTCTCGACAAGATCAAGCCACATATCGCAGTCTGGTGGACGGGTGGCGCCCAGTCGACGCAGCTTCTGCAAAGCGGCGAAGTCGACATGACCACCGGTTGGAACGCCCGCCTGCAAGCTGCGATCGATGGCGGTGCACCGGCCAGGATCATCTGGAACCAAGGGCTCTACTCGATCGAGGGCTGGGGTTTGCCGAAGGGTGGCCCAAAAGCTGAGGTGGCACGTCAGTTCGTCCGCTTCTGCTCCGACGCTAAGCAGCAGGCGGTCTATACCGAGGCGTTGGCATATGGCCCGACGAACCTTGACGCCTACCAGACGATCTCGCCCGAGCGCGCCAAACTCCTGCCGACCTCACCGGAAAACCTGAAGCAGATGGCGATCGCCAATGAAAGCTGGTGGAGCGAGAATCGTGCCAAGGTCACCGAGCGCTTCAATTCCTGGCTCCTGACCTGACGGCGATGAGGACGGGTGCCGGAATGACCGCAAACCAGCCGAAATCGGCCCAACTCGTCGTCGAGGGCAAGCTCGTCATCGAAGCGCTTTGCAAGCGCTATGGCGCGACCACGGCGCTCGAACCGAGTTCGCTCAGCGTCGCAGAGGGCGAGTTCCTCACCTTGCTGGGGCCTTCGGGCTCCGGCAAGACGACGCTGCTTCAGCTGATCTGCGGTCTGGTCGAGGCCAGCGAGGGCAGGGTGGTGATCGACGGACGCGACCAGTCGAACATGCCGGTTCACCAGCGCGATATCGGTCTCGTCTTCCAGCATTACGCGCTCTTCCCGCACCTGACGGTGGCGGAGAACATCGCTTTTCCGCTCAAGATGCGTGGGCGCCCGGCTGCCGAGATCGCCGGCCGGGTCGCCTCCACGCTCGATATGGTCCATCTCGGCCATCTCGCCGGGCGCTTCCCGCGCGAATTGTCCGGCGGCCAGCAGCAGCGCGTCGCGCTGGCACGCTGCTTCGTCTACCAGCCCTCGATCATCCTAATGGACGAGCCTCTCGGTGCCCTCGACAAGAAGCTGCGTGAGCACATGCAGATCGAGATCAAGCGGCTGCACCGGGAGAGCGGTGCGACCATCGTCTACGTCACCCACGATCAGGAGGAGGCGCTCGCGATGTCGGACCGCATCTGCCTGATGAACCACGCGAAGATCGAGCAGCTCGGCACGCCGCGCGAGATCTACGAGCGCCCGCGCACGGCCTTCGCCGCCGATTTCATTGGCCTCTCCAACATCTTCCGCGGCAGCTGGGACGGCAAAGGTGCGCTCGACACACCCCATGGCCGTTTCGCCCTGCCGAGCGGCGCGAATTGCCAGAGCAACGACGCGGCGCTCGTCATCCGGCCGGAGAACCTCCATCTCGGCGAACGCGACGGCAATGCCGTCTGCGGCCGGGTGAGCGAAATCGTCTATGCCGGCTCGGAAACGCGCGTAATCGCCTCGCTCGGTGACGGCAGCCCGCTCGTGCTGCGGCTCGGCCCGGAGGATCCGGTGCCCGCCATCGACCAGGCCATCGTCGCCGGCTGGGCCCGCGACAAGGCGGTGCTGGTTGCATGAGCGCGGTCGCGGCAGGCACCGCTCCGGCGCGCCGGAGCAAACTCAGGTTCGGTCCGCTCTGGCTGGCGGTGCCCGGCCTCATGTTCCTCGCGGTCTTCTTCGCCTGGCCGGTTGCACAGCTCCTCGGCCTCAGCGTCGTCGATCCGGAGAGCGGAGGCTTCTCGGCCGGCGCCTACCAGCGCATCGCCGCGACCGACGTCTATCTGCGCGTGCTCGGCATTACCTTCCGCATCGCCGGCTGGACGGCGGTCTGGTCGCTCTTGATGGGCTACCCGCTGGCTTATTGGCTGGCGCGCCTGCCCGACATGTTCCGCGGCCGCATGCTGCTCTTCGTCATGGTGCCGTTCTGGACGAGCTATCTCGTCAAGACCTTCGCCTGGATGATCGTGCTCGGCCGCAGCGGCATCATCAATTCGCTTGCGACGGGATCCGGCCTCGTCGACCAACCCCTGCCGCTGCTACACAACATGTTCGGCGTGATGGTCGGCATGGTCCATGCGATGGTGCCGCTCGCGGTGATGACCATGCTGCCGGTGATGACCGGAATCGACCGTCGCCTCGTGCAGGCGGCGCAGACCCTCGGCGCCGCCCCGGCGCGAGCGTTCTGGCTGGTTTATTTCAAGCTCTCTCTGCCAGGCGTCGCGGCGGCGGGGCTATTGGTCTTCATCTCCTCGCTCGGCTTCTTCATTGTGCCGGCCTTCCTCGGCGGGCGGCAGGAGACCATGCTCGCCCAGCTCATCATCACCCAGGTGCAGGAGCTGCTGAACTGGTCCTTCGCGGGGGCGCTTGCGGCCATGATGCTGGCGGCGGCGCTGGTTTCCTGCTGGATCTACGACCGGCTCTTCGGCATCTCGACGATCGCCGGCGGCTCGGCTCAGGTCGGAGGCGGACGCATCCGCGATCTCGGCCTCGCCATCCTCGGCATTGCCGCCGATATTGCGGGGCGCGTCGCAGCTGTTGCACAGAAATTCCTAGGCAACCGCATATGCGAGGGTATGCTGCCGGGCTTCTGCTGGCTCGTCATCGGGTTTCTGGTGCTGCCGACGCTGATAGTGATCCCGCTCGCATTCACCTCCTCGCAATTCCTCGAATTCCCGCCGCCAGGCTACGGGCTCAGCTGGTTCCGCACCTATTTTGAATCCCCGCTCTGGCTGCAGGCAACGCTGCGCTCCTTTGGCGTCGCCTTCGTTACGGCGCTGGCTGCGACCGCGATCGGCGGCTTCGCGGCGCTGGCGCTGGCCCATAGCCGCACGCGCTGGGGCGGGCTAATCTTCGCCTTCTTCCTGGCGCCGATGATCGTTCCGCGCATCGTCATCGCGGTGGGCCTGTTCTACCTCTTCGCGCGGATGGGCCTGATCGCGACCGATCTCGGACTGATCATCGGTCATACCGTGCTGGCGATCCCATTCACGCTCGTCACCATCGCCGCCGTTCTCAAGACCTATGATCAGCGGCTCGATCAGGCGGCGGCGACGCTCGGCGCCAACCGCGTCCGCACCCTGACGGGCGTGACGATCCCGCTTGTTAAGGGCGGCCTCGTCGCGGCCTTCCTCTTCGCCTTCATCACCTCTTTCGACGAGCTGACAATCGCGATCTTCGTCTCGGGTGGCGTCAAGACGACCCTGCCGAAGCAGATGTGGGACGACATGATCCTGCAACTCAACCCGACGCTGGCCGCGGTTTCGGTGGTCGTCTTCGTGGTGGTGACGGTGATGCTGCTGCTGGCCGAACGCTTCCGCTCCTCCTCTTCTTCCTGACATCGACGACTGAAGCGCAACCATGACCTCCCCAGACAAAGACGGCTTCGTAGGCCTTCTGACCGCGCGCGCCGCTGCCGAGCCGGATCGCGTCTATGCCCGCTTCAGCGGCGAGCCGCTGAGCTATGGCGAGTTGGAGCGGCGCTCGGCCGCCTTCGCCGCGCATCTACGGTCGCGCGGCATCGTCACGGGCGACCGCGTCGCGGTGATGATGCGAAATTCCCTCGCCAGTATCGCCGTAGTTTTCGGGCTCGCACGGGCCGGCGTCGCCTGGGTGCCGGTCAATGCTCACCAGCGCGGCGAGGGGTTGAACTATCTCCTGACCCATTCCAGCCCGCGCCTCGTCGTCGCCGACATCGAACTCGCACCCCAGATCGCCGAGGCGATGGGGCCCGACACGACCCTGCCGATGCTGTTGCATGCGCCGGGCGGAGATCTCGATGCGGTGCTCGTGGTAACCGCCCGTTTCGACGGACCGGCCCCAGCCGCGGATGCCGTCTTCGCCATTATGTACACCTCCGGCACGACAGGGCGGCCGAAGGGCGTCATCGTCTCGCACCGCATGCTGCGGCTGGCGGCCGAGAGTGTGCTCTATCTGTCGGATGCCAAGCCCGGCGAGGTCTTCTTCGTCTGGGAGCCGCTCTATCATATCGGCGGCGCCCAGCTCCTGCCGCTGCCGATGATCCGCGACGTATCGCTCGCCATGGTCGAGCGCTTCAGCGCCAGCCGCTTCTGGACGCAGGTCCGCGAGGAGGGCGCGACCCATATCCATTATCTCGGCGGCATCCTGCAGATCCTTCTGAAGCAGCCGGCTTCCGTGCTCGATCGCGAGCATGGCGTGCGCATCGCCTGGGGCGGCGGCTGTCCGGCCGATATCTGGCCGCAGTTCCGCGACCGCTTCGGGGTCGAGATCCGCGAATGCTACGGCATGACCGAAGCCTCCAGCCTGACGACATGCAACACCAGCGGCGTGTTTGGCTCCGTCGGGCAGCCGATGCCCTGGTTCACCATCAGGCTGCTCGACGGTGAGGGCAGGCCCGTCGCGGCGGGCGAGCGCGGCGAGATCGTGGTCAAGACCAGCATCCAAGGCGCAATCTTCCCCGGCTATCTGGACAATCCCGAGGCGACCGTGAAAGCGCTGCACAACGGCGCCCTCCATACCGGCGATCTCGGCTCCTTCGATACCGACGGCAACCTATATTTCCACGGCCGCATGACCGACAGCGTGCGCTGCCGCGGGGAGAACGTCTCGGCCTGGGAGGTCGAGCATGTCGCGGCCGAGCATGAAGCGGTCGAGGATTGCGCGATGATCGGCGTCTCCGCCGATATCGGCGAGCAGGACATCAAGCTGTTCGTCAAGCCGCGCCATGGCGCGGTCATCGACCCGCAGGCCCTGTCCGGCTGGCTCGGCCGGCGCCTCGCGCCCTACCAGAACCCACGCTACATCGCCCTCGTCGACGAGTTCGAGCGCACGGCGAGCCAGCGCATCATGAAACACAAGCTCTCGCCCCGGCTCGACGATTGCTGGGACAGGGCAACCGCGACGGGGCGCTAATATGGCCGGCTGCGACATCCTAATTTCCGGCACCGGCGGCTTCGCCGCGCGCATCGCCTTCGACATCGCTGCAGCCGCCCGCGAGCCGATCGAGGTGATCATCGCCGGGCGCAACTTCGAACGCCTGAACTGGCTGCGCACTGCCGCCAATGCCCGCGCTGCGCTCTTCGGAGCCACGGCGCGCTTCGCCACCCACGAGATCGACCTGCTGGCGCCGGATGCTTCCGACGTCTTGCTCACGGCGACAGACCCACGCATCGTCGTGCAGGCGGCCTCGATCCAGACCTCGCAGGTCATCGCCCAAAGCGGCAATGCATGGACGGGCCTAGTCGCCGAGGGGGGCCTGAGCGCGACCGCCGTCTTCCAGGCGCTGATCAGCGCCCGCGTCGCCGCCGCCATCACGCGGGCCGGCAAGCCGGTGACGCTGGTCAATTGCTGCTTCCCCGACGTGGTCAACGGCATGATTCGCGCGATGGGTCATGACGTCTCCTGCGGCATGGGCAATGTCGCGATCCTGTCCAACGTCTTCGCTGGCTCGGCCGCGACGCCTGCCGGTGCCGAGGTCAAGGTTCTTGCGCATTACCAAAACCTCGCCGCCTGGCGTCGCCGTCCCGAGGAACGCGGTGGTCGCGCCCCGCGCGTCTGGCTGGGCGGCGAGGAAGTGGCCGATGTCTACGCTCGCTTTGCCGATATCCAGCTCACGCCTGAGCCGGTGATCGAGATTTCCGGCGCGAGCGGTGTCCCGATGCTGTTGGCAATGGCAGGCGGTCGGCGCTGGCAGGGCCATGTGCCCGGACCTGACGGCCTACCGGGAGGCTATCCAGTCAAGCTGGTCGGAGGCAGGCTGGAGCTCGCCCTGCCGCCGGGATTGCTGCGCGAGGAGGCCATCGCCTGGAATACGTCCTTCGAGGCGAGCAATGGCCTTGTCGTCTCCTCAGATGGTACAGCGACCTTCACCGGGATTCTGGGCGGCCGGATTGCTGGTCACATCCCGGAGCTGCGGGATGGCTTTGATGTCCACGAGCTGGAAGCCGTGTGCGAGACGCTGTTGGGCTTACGCGAAATGCTGATGCAGCGCGCATAACCTGCGACTCGTCGTTTGGCCGATAGAGCCTGGTTAACGGGTCCGGCACGGCTGTATCTGTGCGGGTGAGCGGCCGGAGTTGGACCCCTGGCAGTGCTCTCTCCGCGACGATCGCCCTGTACCATGACAGTCCGCTTCCGGCGCTGCTCGGGTGTGCGGGTTTGGCGCTGTGCGGCGCTCAGCCGTCGGAATGATCGGTTTTCGGGTGGACCGTGGACGTTCTCGGCCCTCTATCCTGAAATGCGGCGCGGCGTCGTGCCAATGGCGTTGAACCTGCATCCGATACGATCAGTCTCAGCGGTGCTGACTTCTCGCAACATGACCACCAGAACGGTCATTTGCCCGATCCGCAGAAATTTTCTCGTCCAGCCGACCCACTCGTAGATGTGGGATCGAATAGATCAGCTGCCTCGTGTAGGCATTGGCAGGCGATGCGAGGACTTGCGCCCATCTCCACGATCCTCCCCTTAAGCATAAACGATGATCCTATCCGAAACCGCTTTGCCGCGACAGATCATGCGTGATGAACAGAAGCGAGATTTGCAATTACTACTGCAGACGCAATAGCAGCTTCAATCACCCGACGCGCAGGGCCCGCGCGAGCCTTCTGAGGTGGCTGCCAGGCCGACCGATCCGCGAAGCGTCAGATCGAAAGGTAGGATCTTGCGGAGAGGGGCCGACGTCCCCGCTTCAATCTGATCGATCAGCATCATGGCGAGGTCCTCGCCCGCTAGGCGAATAGAGGTAGCGGTTGCCGTGAGGGGCGGAACGAACTGGTCGGCGCTGATCCCGCGGACGCCATCATCGTGACAGACGACGGAGATGTCGGAGCCGACGCAAAGTCCACGCTCGGCGATCGCCCGATAGACTCCGCGCGCCTGAAAGACCGAGCCGCAGATGAAGGCGGTCGGCGGTTCGGGGCCGTCGAGGCGGCGCGTCGCGGTTTCATAGCCGGTCACCTCGGTCATGGAGACGAACTCGATGGCATCGGGCCGCGGCGTCAAGCCGCGCGTGGCGAAGGCGCGAAGGAAGCTTCGTGCACGTGCCGTCGCGTAGCGGAACTTTTCGAGCCCATTTACCACCACGATGTTGCGGTGGCCGTAGTCGATGAGCAGATTGGTCAGGCGCTCGAACGCCGTGTCGTTGTCGGTATCGACGAAGGAATAGGGTTCGCTCACCTCGCTGCGTCCATGCACCACGAAGGGCAGGCCGAGGCCATTCAGCAAGGCGATGCGCGGATCGTCGACCAGCGGCCGCGTTATGATGACGCCGTCAAGTGTCTTCGAGGAGGCCAGCTTGCGCAGCACGGCCGCCTCGTCATCCTCGAAGGGAGTCAGCAGCAGGCTGTAATTGCGCCGGGTCACCGCAGTCGAGATGCCCGCCAGCACATCGACGAAATTGGTTTCGGGCAGTTGCAGCCGCTCTAGCGGGAAGACGAGGCCGATCGCTTCGGTACGCCCCGTCGCCAAGCTGCGCGCCCTTGCGTTGGGACTATAGCCCATCGCATCGGCGGCGGCGACGACACGATGCCGCGTCGTCTCGGGGATGCCGGGATGGGCGCTTAGGGCACGGCTGATTGTTGATTGCGACAGGCCGAGCGCAATGGCCAGGGTCTTTAGATCAGGGGCGACCTTGTGCAAGCGCTTGCTCTTGCGCGGTGCGCCCTCGCGGGCTGGTTCGTCCTGCGCGATCGAGCGATGTGTCATTTGGCCCGTTGCGCCTCCCGAATGTCACGAGATTTACCCTCCATGCCACCGGTTGACAATTACCAGCTGCGGAATAGCATGCAAGCGCTTGCATAATAATGCTGGAAAACAGCGACCACCTGGAGGAGACACTGATGAGCTTGATGACGATCACGTGTCGTTCGATGCGCAGGCCGATCGTGGCCGCAGCGCTGGCCCTTGGCGTTCTCGCAGCAGGGCTCGGGCGCGCCCAGGCCGTCGAGATCCAGTATTGGCAATACGTTTTCGACACCCGCGTCCAGGCGATGACCGAGGTGATCAAGCAGTTCGAGGCGGAGAACCCCGGCATTACTGTCAAGCAGGTCACCTTCCCCTATGCCGACTACCAGACCCGTCTGATCGCGGCCAAGGCGGCAGGGCGCAGCCCCGAGGTGATGCAGCTCTTCTATGGCTGGCTCGACACCTTCATCGCCGGCAAGCTCGTCCAACCGCTCTCGAAGGGGGCATTCCAGGATGCCGAGATCGAGAAGGACTTCTTTCCGATCGTTTCGGCAATGAAGCGCAATGGCGAGTATTACGGCCTGCCGACTGCCGTTCGGGCCATGGCGCTGTTCTACAACAAGGACCTGTTCCAGAAGGCTGGTCTCGACCCCGAGAAGCCGCCGAAGACGCTGGACGAATTCGTCGCTGCCGCCAAGGCGATCGCCAAGCGCGATGCCGGCGGCAACTACCAGCAGGTCGGCATCGCGCTCGACATCGCCCGGCAGGACCACAACTGGTGGCGCGAGATACTCGTGCGCCAGTATGGCGGCGAGTCATATTCCGAGGATGGCAGCAAGGTCGCCTACAACACCGAGGCCGGCGCCAAGTCGCTGGAGTTCTACACCAGCCTCCAGAAGGTCCATCGCGTCGGCCAGGAGAGCTTCATGGACGAGGGGCAGGCTGCCTTCCGTGCGGGCCTGGCCGGCATGGTCGTCGACGGCACCTTCCGCGTCGCCTCCTACAAGACGATCCAGTCCTTCAAATGGGGCGTCGCCGAACTGCCGACCGTTGACGGCAAGAAGGCCAATTTCGGCAGCTATTTCGCCAATGCCATCGCGGCATCGGCTACCGGCGAGAAGAAGGCGGCGGCCGAGAAGTTCATGCAGTTCATCTCCTCGGAGAAGGCGATGAAGGTCTGGCTCGAGAAGGTCGGCGAACTGCCGGCGCGCCGCGCTGTCGCAATGACCGATGCCAATGTCAACGACCCGATCTACGGCCCTTTCATCCGCGCACTCTCCTATGCCTCGACGCCGCCGATGGTCGACGAAGCGCAGCAGCGCCAGGTCTCGATCGACATGATCAACGGGGTCCTGCTGAAGGACACGCCGATCAAGGAGGCGCTGAAGGTTGCTGCCGATCGCGAGCAGGCGATCCTCGACAAGTTCAAGGCCAAGTAAGAGGCGGCCATCATGACCGCAGCGACATATCGACCTCCGGGCGCTGGCCCGGGGGGCGCCTGGGGGCGGCTGCCAATCTCGACCAAGCAGATCATCTGGGCCTGGGCGTTCCTTGCCCTGCCGGTGATCTTCTTCACGGTCGTGCGCTTCTATCCGACGATCGAGGCCTTCTACATTTCGGTGACCGACTGGGACCTGCTGAATGAGGCAAAGTTCGTCGGCCTCGACAATTACCGCCGGCTCTTCGCCGATCCGGTGTTCTGGCAGGTCTTCCGCAACACCTTCGCCTATCTGATCTTCGGCACGCCGATCGCGATAGCGCTGTCCTTCGCCATCGCTTATTATCTCGACCGCGTGACCTTCCTGCACGGCACGATCCGCGCGCTCTACTTCCTGCCCTATCTGACCACGGCGGCCGCAATGGCCTGGGTTTGGCGCTGGTTCTACCAGCCGGTCCCGATCGGCGTGATCAACAGCATGCTGGCTTCCGTCGGCCTGCCGACGCAGCCCTTCCTGCGCTCGATCGAGCAGGCCCTGCCGGCTATCATGGCCACCGCGATCTGGGCGCATCTCGGCTTCCAGATCATCATCTTCATGGCTGGCCTGCGCGCCATCCCGACGAGCTATTATGAGGCGGCGCGCATCGACGGGCTCGGCGAGGGCGCGATCCTGCGGCGCATCACGATTCCCCTGCTGAAGCCGACCACGGTCTTCCTCGTCGTCTTCTCCTCGATCGGATTCCTGCGCATCTTCGATCAGGTCTACAACATGACCAGCAACGATCCCGGCGGGCCGCTGAACTCGACCAAGCCGCTGGTGCTGATGATCTACCAGAGCGCGTTCTCGTCCTACCAGATGGGCTATGCGGCGGCGCAGACCGTCGTGCTGTTCACCATCCTGTTCACCATTTCGATGGCGCAGCTCTGGATCCTGAGGAGCCGCTGACATGGCTGACCCAACTTTCCAGCCGGCACGGCACTATTCCGCGATCCGCCCCGGCCGCATCCTCGCCTGGACGCTGCTATTCCTTGGCGGCGTCGTGATGATGACCCCGCTGCTTTTCATGTTCTCCACCTCGCTGAAATCGGCGGGACAGGTCTACGATTTGAAACTGATCCCGACCGAACCGAGCTTTGCCAACTACATCAAAGTGCTCACGGACGGTCGCTTCAGCCGCTGGTTCCTGAACTCCGTCAGCATCGCCACCATCGTCACTCTTTCCTGCCTGTTCTTCGACAGCCTTGTCGCCTACACGCTGGCGAAGTTCCGCTTTCCCGGTCGGCAGGTGGTGTTCCTGGCAATCCTCTCGACGCTGATGATTCCGACCGAGATGCTGGTCATCCCCTGGTATCTTATGGCGAGCAAGCTCGGCTGGGTCGACACCTATTGGGGCATCATGTTCCCCGGCCTGATCACCGCCTTCGGCGTCTTCCTGATGAAGCAGTTCTTCGAGACCGTGCCGGATGACTTCCTCGAGGCTGCGCGGATCGACGGGCTGAACGAATTCGCGATCTGGTGGAAGGTTGCCCTGCCGCTGGTGACCCCGGCGCTCTCGGCGCTGGCGATCTTCACCTTTCTCGGCAACTGGACCGCTTTCTTCTGGCCGCTGATCGTGACCACCGATTCCGCGCTCTACACGCTCCCGGTGGGCTTATCGAGCTTCGCCGTCGAGCAATCCATCCAGTGGGAACTGATCATGACGGGGGCCTCGCTCGCGACGATCCCGACGCTGATGATTTTCCTGTTCTTCCAACGCTACATCGTGCGCGGCGTCATGCTCGCGGGCGTCAAGGGCTAGAGGACTTCAAGGTTTCGACATGGGCATTCTGCAGGCCAACGACCACACGGAGTTCCCCGATCCGGTTTATCGGGCAACCGTGCTCAAGCCGCTCTTCGACGGCGCCAGGCTTCACCATGCCGGGGCGTTGAGCGCGATTGACCGGGCCCATCTGGTCATGCTGGTCGAGACCGGTATCCTCGATGCGGCCCAAGGTGCGGTGATCGCCAGTGCCTTGCTGGCTATGGCGCACGAGATCGATCCCGCCACGCTGGCCTATGGCGGCGATGTCGAGGACTATTTCTTCTACATGGAGCGGGAGCTCAAGGCCCGTGCCGGCACGGATATCGGCGGCCGCCTGCACACGGCGCGCTCGCGCAACGACATCGACCACACCTTCCTGAAGCTCGGCTTCAAGCCCCGCATCGACGGGCTGCTCGCCGCCTGTCGCGGCCTGCTCGCGGCGCTGATCGCTGTCGCCAAGCGCGACCGCGACGTACTGATTGTGGCCTATACCCACGGCCAGCCAGCCCAGCCCACGACCCATGGCCATTATCTCTCCGCCATCATCGAGGTACTGATCCGCGACATGGAGCGGCTGGAGGCGGCCCGCGCCATCGTAGATCTCTGCCCGATGGGCGCGGCCGCGATCACCACCTCGGGTTTTCCGATCGACCGGCATCGCGTCGCGGCCCTGCTCGGCTTCTCAGCGCCGCTGCAGAACTCCTATTCCTGCATCGCCGCGACGGACTACCTGACATCGGTCTACAGCGCGATTTCGCTGATCTTCCTGCATCTCGGCCGAGCGGTGCAGGACTTCCAGTTTTGGTCGAGCTTCGAGGTCGGACAGCTCTATCTGCCCAACGCCTTCGTGCAAATCTCCTCGATCATGCCGCAGAAGCGCAACCCGGTGCCCTTCGAGCACCTACGGCATCTCTCCAGCCAGGCTGTCGGCCGTTCGCGCGCCGTCATCGACGTGATGCACAACACGCCCTTCACCGACATGACCGACAGCGAGGCCGACACCCATGAGATGGGCTACCAGGTCTTCGATGTCGGCCACCGGGTGCTCGACCTGCTCGCCGCCACGATCAGCGCCGGCCGGATCGACCCCGAGCGCGTCGCAGTTAACCTCAGTCGCTCCTGTGCCACCATCACCGAACTCGCCGACTGGCTGGTGCGCAGCGAGGGCCTCTCCTTCCGGCTCGGCCACGAGATCGCCGCCGATGTCGCGCGCGGCGTAGTGGCAATGGCGGGCGACCTCCCCAGCGACGGCTATCCGGTCTTCCTGAAAGCCTTCGAGCATCATGTCGGACGCAAGCCCGCGGGGGGTGCGACAGAGTTTGCGCGCATGGTCTCGCCCGAGCATTTCGTCAGCGTCCGCGACCGCTTCGGCGGCCCGGCCCCCGCAGCCATGGACGCTGCGCTGGCGGGCTACGAAGCGGCGCTGGCAGGCTTCGAGGCGCGCGCGGAGGCAAACCGGCAGCACGAGGCTGACGCCGTCGCGGAACTCGACCGCCGCATTCTCAACATTGCACGAGGCGGGTGATGGCAAGGATCGAGCTTGACAATATCTCCAAGCGCTACGGCAACGTCGCCACCGTCCACGGCATCGATCTGACGATCGAAGATGGCGAATTCGTCGTCCTCGTCGGACCCTCGGGCTGCGGTAAATCTACCACTCTGCGCATGATCGCAGGGCTGGAGGCGATCTCCGGCGGCACGCTGCGCATTGGCGGTGAGGTGGTCAACAACCACGAGCCCAAGCACCGCAACATTGCGATGGTGTTTCAGAACTACGCGATCTACCCGCATCTAACGGTCGCCCAGAACATCGGCTTCGGCCTCTACACCTCGACACTCTCCAAAGCCGAGAAACAGGCGCGAATCGGCGAGACGGCGAAGATGCTAGGCCTCGAAACCTATCTAGAACGGCGGCCGGCGGCGCTCTCCGGTGGCCAGCGCCAGCGTGTTGCCATAGGCCGAGCGATGGTGCGCGACCCTGTGGCCTTCCTGTTCGACGAGCCGCTCTCCAATCTTGACGCGCAGCTTCGCGGGCAAATGCGGCTGGAGATCAAGCAGCTACACCAGCGCCTGCGCAGCACCATCGTTTTCGTCACCCATGATCAGGTCGAGGCGATGTCGCTCGCCGACCGCATTGTTGTCATGCGGGACGGTCGCATCCTGCAGGTCGGCGCACCGATGGAACTCTACAACCGCCCCGTCGATATCTTCACCGCGCGCTTCATCGGCACGCCGGAAATGAACATGATTGATGCGACGGTAACGGATTTCGGGCTGAACGCCGGTCCCAATGGCCCCTCGCTGCGCCTGACTGGCCTGCCGAGGCGACCCGACGCCGGGCGGGCGATCGTTCTTGGCATCAGGCCACAGGAGCTCACCCTGGTCACTGATGAGCGGGACGATTTGCCGATCAGCATTGAGGGCAAAGTCCGCGTTGCCGAACCGCAGGGCTCGGAGACTTTCGTGCTGGTCGATCTGCCGATCGGGCACATCGTCGCGCGGGCTCCGGCCACGGCGATCCTGCGGCCCGGGGACACGGTCGCATTCGGCGCCCATCCAGACAGCGTGCGTATCTTTGACAAGACGACGGAAGCGCTGATCGCTTGAGGCGTCGACCGCGATTGCGCCCTGGCTCGTCGTGATTGACCCCAGGTCGATGATTGAGGTGGAACGAGCGCGTCGCGTGGATGAGGCGGAACCGAGCGCAGGGCTTTGCCACAAGGGCGATCCGCTGGGCATGATCCGCCGAACATCACGGCGCTCTAACGCCCCGATCTACCTCGACCTGTGCCTCCGAGAGCGGTGAACAGGTCGTGGCGCGGCGAGGTGACGGCCGCACCAAGAGGCGTTGTCACATTAAGATTGCTCGTGCTCCGCACCAATGGCCGCGAAGTGGGGTCGGTCAAAGGCCCAAGCCTGACGAAAGCGCTTATCGCTTTGTTTACCTTACGATAGGCACTATTCAGCGTGCCTTCTACGCAGAGGGTGCCGGCCGAGTGCGGTGTAGCGGTTTGCCTCGGTCGGCGTCTCTTCAATCAAAAATCCCATCGGTTGGATCAGGCTCGCGGGGCGCCGCCACGATGCGTGGCGTTGGCCGCTCCCTTAACTGCCCGGCCGGCATCGCCGTCGCCGCACGCAGGCGAACGGCTGCTACTGATTTTCCTGTCCCACCTGCCGATTCGGCGCTGCCGGCACGCTTGGTGCCTTGTCCCGCTTCCCTCCGGGGCCCATGCCCAGCGCCGATTGCCAGTATAGATCGAGGACCTTCCGCTTCAAATCATCCTCATCTTCCACGGCGGCCACCAGCGCAGCCCCGATATAGGCTAACCGGGTACGTTGCCGCTGCTCCAACGCATCAGGAATGCTGGCTCGACTTCGTACCATACCGCCTTCAAAACGGCCTGTGCCCGAGCAAGGCGGATCTTTCAGCGACGAGAGGGGCATTGCTCCCTTCCTCCTCCAAGGCAGGGGCAAAAAATTATGCAACCCATCCGGGCCGCGTTGCAGCTGCGGGAAGGTGACGAAATCGCTTACAGCATCGAAGGGGCGTCCGTCGTGATCCGCAAGGCGCCGGCCTAGGTCGTGGTCGAGGATCCATTCGCCACGTTCGGCGAATGGGACA
The DNA here is from genome assembly GCF_026020075.1 of Bosea sp. NBC_00550. Taxonomy (NCBI): domain Bacteria; kingdom Pseudomonadati; phylum Pseudomonadota; class Alphaproteobacteria; order Hyphomicrobiales; family Alloboseaceae; genus Allobosea; species Allobosea sp. NBC_00550. The sequence goes on along the minus strand of NZ_CP102773.1, from coordinate 14,462 downwards.
GCGAAGCCGATCGGCGGTCTTATGCCGACCTCTGAGTTACAGCAGGGCGACGTTGTAGGGTGCCTGAGGTGGCTGATAAGCCTCAAGAAGCATCTGGGTGCCTGACGGTCGCTCGCATCCGTGAGCCGAGCAGAGCTGGGTGGCTTCCGGCCTTCGCTGACAATTCTAAAGTCCGCCGCCGTGGTGAGATCGACTCTGAAGGGATCGCGATGACGACGGGCCCAGGCCGCTGCTGCACGTCACGCTCAACGATTTCGGCGGGGGAGGCCAGTGCGGCGTTCCAAGCGATGTACCTTCAATCTCAGATGAGTCCGCCGGAGCTCGCGCCAACCGCGTCGACAAAACGTTTCAAAGTGCCAGGTGGGCGGCTTGGCTGAATTGCCGATCGGCGTCGTGTAGGATGCGGCCTGCTGGACGGAGCGGTGCGGCGACTGCTGCATCGCCGCAGGCTGGGGGACGCCATTGCGGGTCGAGCTCGGCTTGGGCGCAGCGGCGCTTGAGGATCAGGTTGCCGGCGTGGGGGTTTCCGGACGGGACGCATCGACCGGCTGGGAGATGTCGGGCGGAGAGAGAAGGCTGAAGCCGCGTAGCCTCTCGCTTCTGTTTCTGGCCCCTAGCCGACGTCAGGAAGGTGCGCTTTCGGGCGGTGCCGTTACTCGATTGGCCCAGTCGGAGCTGGCGTGCAGTGGCTTGGCTTCCTGTGCAAGCTTGGGTGGAGCGTAGAAACTGGTCAACGCCAGACCATTCAGAACCGACGCTTGCAGCGCCGCCTGCGGAGCGCATAACCTCAAACCCATATCAGCCAGGGCCTCCGTTCTTGAGACCCGTCAACAGTCTCAAATCAGTTGACGACAGACAAACTGCTGTTGAACCTATCTATCCGCAGAGGTGTCCTCCGGCATGCCCAATCGGAAATAAAAACTCAGCGTGCAAAGTTAATCTCAGCTGGAGGCGCCACCTATGCAAACCTGGATCAATACGTTTTTAGTGGTGCTCGCGGCGATCTTTCCCGTGGTAAACCCACCGGGAACTGCGCTTGTGTTTATCGGGCTCACAAGCGGATTTACACCCCATATTCGGCGCACACTGGCTCTACGGGTCGCAATCAACTCGCTGCTCGTGCTCGTGTGCTCCTTTCTACTTGGGGCGCTGATCCTGCAGTTTTACGGGATCTCAATATCTGTATTGCGCGCGGCGGGTGGTTTCATCGTCGCGGTATCCGGCTGGAATCTCCTCAATAGGGGAAGCCACAAAGCCATCGAGGCATCACGCGACGCCGCACCTGTCGGGGATCCGCTCAGCCTGGCGTTCTATCCATTGACGCTGCCCCTCACCACCGGCCCGGGCACAATCGCGGTGGTGATCAGCATCGGCATCTCGAGGACAACTTTCTCGCAGCCGGCCGATGAGCTGTTGTTCATATTCGCCAGCCTTGCCGCTGTTACTGTGATTGCGTTCGCAATCTGGCTCTGCTTCTCGTACGCCGACCGGATTCGCAGGGTTCTCGGTCAAGGCGGAACTGACATTGCCGTCCGCTTAACCGCCTTCATCCTCTTCACCCTCGGCGTGCAAATCCTTTGGTCGGGCCTGAGCGAACTCCTCATCTCGGTTATACACCCAGACTCAATCCGGACCGGATCCAAGCCGATGGGCTAAGGTGACCCAGGGATTTGCCTGCCGAGATTTAGAAGCTGCCGTTGTCGCAGAAGAGCCTGGGCCGATATGCGACCGCGATCTGGTCAAACCCATGAAGAGGCCAGAGCCAGCGCGACGTCGTCCGCGCGGCCTTCAATCAGGCAACTTGACCAGCCCGATTAGAGAACTTTCTAGGGGGCAGACCAGCATCAATCGGGCTGAGAACTCACACCAGGTGATCCGACGACGAGAGCGCAAGATACAGCCCTCCAAGGAGCCGCTGTCGGCACAGCGCGTTCTCCGCGTACATGCCGCCGTCCGCAATCTCTTCCTCGAGCGCCATCTCATCTCCCGAGCGACGCTGCGTCTCTTTCGAGCCGCGGCCGCGCAGCAATGGCAAAACGCGACAGCCGCCGTGTAAGTCGGCTTTGCTCAGGGCGAAATCCGACTCGCCGAGGTTCCCGTGAATGCCCAGAAGGGAACCGCCCTGAAAAATGATTGTTCTTGTTCAGACCGCTGCAGAACAGCCGCTCGCGGACCAGCCATGGGAGACAGCGACAATGAAAAACCATCTTGCGATGGGAGCCGTGGCCCGCAGGGACTGATCTTTGGCGCTGGTGGCACCAGCGGCGAGGCGCAAGCCAAGCCACATGGATGGCATCACGGCCATGGGCATTACAACATGTATCGCCATGGCCCCCGCCGCCACTATGGCTGGAATCGCGCTCATCATCGCGGGTGGTACAAGCATCACCGCTACCCCGCCTATTACGGGGGCTGGTGAGCCTCAATCGCAGAGCAAGCCGATGGATTTGCTCACGATCTATCCTCCGGCGATTCAGCAAATAATCTCGGATCAGCTCCATAGGCAATGGGGTATTGGTCTGGTTGAACGGGTCGTGGCCTCATGTGGCCGTTGTCGCAAGAAACCAAGCAAGGAGTCCTGCCGATGGGCCTGAAGACGAGCTTGACCTCGGGCCTCGCTGTCGTCGCACTCTTAGTCGCCGGTATGGCTTACTGGACGTTCCACGAAAGCTCGCAGACTGTTGCTCCGTCGGGTCTGCCCGGCGCACCCCCGCCTGCACCTCAGGCTAGTGTTCCGCCTCTAGCGCCCGCGCCTCAGGCCAGTGCTCCGCCTCCGGCGCCCGCGCCTCCGCTCAGACCGTCCTCCCCCCCACCTGTGAGCGCACAGTCCAACCAGCCCGCGGCGTTCCCTGCCACGTCGCCAAGCCCAACCGCGACAGCGGAGCGGGGACAGGCAGCAACAATACCTTCCTCGGCAGCGCCTTCAGCCTCAATGGGAACCCTACCCGCTGAGAGCCGAATGTCTGAAGCGGACCGACGACAGCTCCAGCAAGTATTACAGCGTCTGAACTACTACCAAGGACCCATTGATGGAAAATTCGGTCGGTCGACGCGTGCCGCCATCCGTCGTTTCCAGGACAGCATTGGCTTCAAAAGTACCGGGTACTTGACCTCAGCGGAGGCTACTCGCCTAAAGGGATCTGTACCCAGATAAATGTTTGAATGGTTGGGGCAACCCACCAACGACCGCAACATTGATGCCCTTCCTGGAAACGCGGCAGAGCCAGAACGGCGTTGTCACGTTAACTCCGGCATTGCGGGAAGCCGTGGAGGTGGGCGTGCGTGACCCCGCTGACCATCGACTACAAGCGCCATCGGCTTCCACCGGCCCACCGTGGGGCTGTATTTCCGCTTTCCGCTAGCTTTGCCGGGTGGCGGAGATGCTTCTGGAGTGCGGCATTTCCGTCTCCTACAATACGGTGCGGCGCTGGGGCGATGATGATCGGGGTTACGCCCGCGGCTGAAGCGCAAGAGGCCGAGCTGCTGCCGTCTAGCATCTCGACGTGACAATATTGCCTTTCGCGTACCGGGCCGCGCTCTGTGAGCGAGGCCCTTTTCGACTTATAGGGGCTTGCCTAGTAGCTGGGCCACCGCTGCTGAACGACGCCGGCCTTTTCGACGGCGGCTTTCAGCTGCTCAGCCGACACTCCGAATTTTTGGGTACAGTACTTGAGCTCATGAGGCTCAACCCCGGCAGATCGGAATGTGGCAGGCTGCTGTACGATACGAACGCGCTGAAACGATATCAGCGACGAGCGCGACAATCTCTTGGTCAATTTCGGACATTTCTCTTCACTTCCCAAATTGATCGTTTGCTAATCATGTCATTGATTCTGCGATCCCGATAAGATTTCGGCAGGCTATTAGCGCGGAATGCGCGAGCCGTCATCAAATTTCGGCATGTCAGACAGCTGTTGTGCTCTTTCTGCTACCGATTTACAGTCGGAAGCCATTGGGCTACTGCGATTGCGATAATGTGGGCGTCATAGAAATGCTGATCTTTCGGGTAATGCTTCGGGCGGGCATCTTATTGGTGTCGTTTGCGATTGCGGGAGCGGTTCGGGCACGCGAAATCGTGGCTTATAAGGGCGACGCGGTGCCAGGCGCGATCGTTATCAGGACGAAGGAGCGGAGCCTGTATTTGGTGCAAGGCAATGGCTCTGCGATCCGGTATCGCGTGGCCGTTGGGAAGGCCTCCAAGCAATGGCTCGGCGAAGTGCTGGTCGAGGGCAAGCATGTCGAGCCGGCCTGGTCGCCGCCTGACGAGATCAAGCGCGATAACCCAATGCTTCCGGACGTTATTCCCGGTGGATCGCCACGAAACCCGATGGGCGCGCGCGCGCTTACGCTCTCTGGGGGCGGCCAATATGCAATTCACGGCACCAATCGGCCCGATTCCGTCGGCACATTCGCGTCCTATGGGTGCATTCGGATGTTGAACGAAGATATCGTCGACCTTTTCGACCGCGTTGCGGTCGGAACCCCAGTTCTCGTTCTGCGCTGAATGCTGGTGAGCTCGGTTTGCTAGCCGCCCGTCGGGGACGACCCAGCAAGCGCGTGAAAGCGAAAAAGGCTCTCGTTATTGAACGCGGTCGGAGGTGAATTCGACCTCCTTGACCTTTCCATTGTTGAGAGCCCGAAGACTGGCGATGTAGTCGGCCGGATAGAGCAGCGTGTTGCTAGGCGCCTCCAGTCCCATGAACTGCGCGACCTCCCCGACCCACCTGTTGCAGTTATTGAGAACGGCATGCCACATCGGGGAGGTCTCTTGCTTGTCTCTAATATACGCTGCAACGCGACGGTACTGAGCCTCGTCCATGACGACCCTGAAGCGCGCCGAGATGTATTCATCTTCCAGGTCGCCGTCGCTGGGGCCCGTTTCAGATGGAACAGGAACAACATGCCCGACGGACCAAAGTTGCGGACCTTCTCCTGCCGGGTGTAATCCGGCGACCTGGTCCGCCGTGACCTGACCTACCTCGCCTCTGGCGTTCAACCGGCCATGGACAAGAAAGGTATGGCCATAGCTGAGGGCGTAGCGCGACCGGAACTCCACGAAATACTGCCCGGCTCGCTGGTCAGCTTCTCGTCGAGATGTGTGATGTTGTCCCTTGCCGGCTGAGTTCAGCGCGGCGGCCACCTCGTGGCCGGGAGAGAGCGCAGCACGATCTCGTGCATGGGTTGGTCGCGGCCCAAACCCGCAAAAAAGTCCCACAGCGCAAACTATGAAAGCCCAAGAGGGCGCTCGATGGTTCAGACCACACCACATCGCTTAACTCCCGCTTCCGCAAGAAAGCTCAAAGGCGCTATCGCGGCAGCCGTGTCTTTGAAGTACCAGAGGAACTCAATTCAGAGTAAGAAAACGGCCGATTTGATCGGCCGTTTTCTATCGAGATGGCTACCCCTTCGTAACGATCGGAGCAGAAACCGGCGGTGGGGCTTTGCCTTTGCCCTTGCCGATCGCAGCACATCCTCCGACGCCCATCAGCGCAACAGATACGGTCAACACCAGAAACTTTTTCATTGATTTGTCCTCGCCCCTCGTTGGGATCCCCTAACTATGGGTGAAAGAAGTTTGACCACTAGTGCGGATGCGCAACACCCCTACCCGTTTTTGGTGCCCAAGCGATGCTGACCAGGTCATGGGTGAGATGTATTCATATTCCAGATCGCCGTCACTGAGGCCCGTTTCAGCTGGAACAGAAACAACATGACCGACGGACCAAAGTTGGGGACCCGCGGCACGCAGGGTTGATGGATTGGACGATGTCGCCGCTAGGCCACTCGCGCCCGCGGCTTGAAGCTCGCCGCGCCGGCATGTCGATGGTCTTCAGCCCTGGACGGCGGTGCAGCCCGAACACGAAGAAGTCTGGCGCATGTCTCGCGCGGAAACCTTCTCGCCGCCGGTCTGCTGGCCAGCTTTCGTCACCCTCCTGGTCTGGCCCAATCGACGGGGGCTTCGCTTTGGTGCTTCGGAAGGCGGGGTGTAAAGCTACCAGCCCTGCGAAAGAGCTGAGTTTCGAGGGGCCCGCGCTGTGCCGAGCTCGCCAGGCATCGGCGATTACGCCCCAAGGCCGGATCGCAAGCGTGAGCGGGATGTGGCGTTCTGGCTGGATGTAGGGGAGGGGGTATGTCCATCCAACGTTTCAGATTGGAAACGCTGGCCTAAAGGACGTTCTAGCGGCCGTTAGGCGCACGGATTCAATGTATGCTGCTGATCGGGCATGCTCGCTTGGCTAAAAGGCATTCGACATGCTCGGGAAGCTTTCGGGAAGCCTGCGGTTGCCCAGACGTTGAGGCGTATGGTCAGCGACGCGCAGACGCACGGCGCCGAGCGCGGACTCAAGCGCCTCGAGGGGTTTATCGACGCAGTTTTCGCTATCGCTCTGACCCTGCTGATCGGTGAAAACAAGGTGCCGGGTTCTCCCGACCGCCCCCCGCGACTACAACGACCTCGCAAGCGCCATGGCCAAGCAATGGCGCGAACGTCTGGCACTGGTCGTTGCCATTGGGTGATTGGCGCATACTGGCTGCAGCATCATTATTTTGGACGCATCTACGCCCGGAGCAATCACTGGTTCCTTGCGCTAAACCTTTTTGTTCCTGCTCGAAGTGGTTCCAAAGAGGCTGCCTCTGGAAGCATCAGAGATAACGGCACGCAGGGCGCGTGCGTCCGCCTCCCGTCAAACTGCCAACTTCCGGTTATCGCGCAGACCGACCTCGGACCACAGAGCACGGCGGGGCACCCGCCTTGCCTTTTCGTCATTCGCCGCACAGCGTCATGTTTGGAAAGCTGACTCTCGCTGAGCCCGCCAGCTCACTCTGAATGCGGTCTAAGCGAGCTTCGACTCCCTGACCGAGGCAGACCTTCATCAAGAGCTGCCCGGCATTTCGCTTCGCCATCGTCAGCGGCCCAGCTTGTGCTGCCTAATCTGCAGACTTGCGCTCAAAACGGGTAGACGATCCTGACCTTGCGATTCTTGCGCTCTCGCGACAGCTCCGCCGCACGGTCCTCAGGTTCGACCGGCGAAGCTTGGGGTCCGTTAGTCCAGTGACGTCCCAAAGCAATGCGGGTGCTGACTTCGACCCCTGTGATCGCTACATTATTCGAGCGCTCCTCATGGTCCTCGGCCGCATATGCAGCAGAACCGCACGAAAGGAGCGCGACAACAGCCAATACTGTATGAGGACGTCGCATATCGCCTTCTTGCTCCCAAAATTCTGCAAAACCGCTGGATGATCTCATTGAAAGTGAGGGGACGGCGGTCGACCATCCCCGCTTTAGTCAATTGATATCGCGGGTTACTTTTCGCGTTACCCGGTCGCCATAGGCGTTGGTATGGGTGATCTTTTGGGTGACGCGCGTCGTGCCGCGATGGCCGACTTCGTGGCGCACCACGACTTTTCGAACGCCGTGGCCATGCCCATTTCGCCAGCCGCGGTGCAGACCTGAATCGACGTGGCGCCGCTCCTTGATGACCACCGTTTCAGCAAGAGCGGGGGCCGCCGCCAGCGGCATCGCGATAAACGCCAGCGGGGCGAGTAATAGAAATTTCTTCATAGGATTGCTCCGGAAAATGAGAGTTTCTCAAGGATGAGAATGGGTAAGCCTCAAGGCCGCGATAGGGTCGCGGGCCGATAACTGCACTTGGGAGGCTCGCCTCGAAACCGATGGCCCGCCTTCGAGAAGGTGGGCCATCCAAGGTTTACTCGATCACCTGAATGATCTTGCGGGTTTTCGGCTCGACGATCACCGTGCGATCATTAATCGTCGTATAGCTATAGCCCTTCACGCCGAATTCCGCGGGGACGTCGCGATAGGTCACGCCACGCTCCGGCAACACCGCACCGACGCGAACTTCCTCGCGATAGGCGTACGAGGGAACTTCATGCTGACGGACATAGGTCTTGAAGCGGGGCGTGTTATCTCCGGCGATTCCGCCGACGACAGCTCCGCCGACACCACCAACGACCGCACCGACTGGTCCGCCTACAACCGCTCCCCCTACCGCGCCAGCTGCGGCACCGGCGGCAGCACCACCTCGCGCGCCTTCCGGATTCTGAGCAACTGCCGCCATGGGAGCCAACACAATGGCAGCGGCAAGAATGATCTTCTTCATCAGACGACCTCCAAATTGATCCCCCAGACGTGCCCACAACTTAGAAAGGTTACAAAGAGTTCCACGCTCTTGTTCGCTTCCGAAGCTTTAAGGCTCAATGCGGTCGATTATGAACAGATGTTCAGAGAATTCTGCTCAAGCTTACGGCCCGCTCGTTATGCTAACTTGAATATAACGCGGATTGGATTCTCGCCGCACTAGGTGGTCATGGGCTCCTGACCGCCGGCAGATAAGCCGCTGGCCTAAGCGATGCGGCTTAGCAGGCCACGGAGGATGCTCGACCGGGGCTTCAATCGCGCATCGCGAATTAAATGCGCTAGCTGGGCCGGCGCGGCGCCGCGCCAGAAGAATGCTGGAAATCGCAAAGGGCAGCTTTTCGCACTCGGGACTAGCCGCTGACGACCGATTTAGGTCGTCAGCGGCCATCCAGCCCCTGGCCTAAACGCCCGACCGATCCCTTTGGCTTGAGCTGCCCCGCTTGCGTCTGGCTGGCGGGCTTCTCTATTGGGTCATTGGCTGTCAAGCGGGCTACACTTTCCTTGCGTGTGATTCTGGAGGTTTAGCGTGCAAACGGCTACAGCGTTTGTCGTAGCGGCGATCGCTGAGATTGCCGGATGCTTCGCGTTTTGGGCGTGGATCCGTATGGGCAAGTCCATTTGGTGGATTGCCCCGGGGGTCTGCTCTTTGATCGCGTTCGCCTACGCGCTCACCTTCGTTCATTCTGATGCAGCCGGTCGCGCGTATGCTGCCTACGGTGGGATTTACATCGCTGCCTCGCTGCTTTGGCTCTGGGTTGTCGAGGATGTGCGGCCGGATCGATGGGACGTCACAGGCGCGGCCATTTGCTTATTGGGCATGGCTGTAATCCTCGTTGCTCCTCGCACGGCGTAGTCCCGCCAGGTCTCGGGCTTCTCTCCGAAGTCAGCGCCTTGGCCGCTTCATGGTTGGATCCGATGAGTGGTGGATCACGCTTTTTCGCGGAGTGACCTCGCGGTCTCCAACCGGCCCTCGATCTCACCGCCCTTCGGTCCCTGCGGGACATCGCTCCGCCCAGTGGCGGATCTCGAAACGCTGTTGGTGAGGTCAGGCTTGGATTGGCTCCGCTGTCCAGCGGAACGGCATGCGATCGACCCACATCCGATGCAGAATGACGGATAGTCGGCGCGCGACCGCGATCATCGCCTTAGCCATGCCCCGACGCTTGGCGACACGCAGGCCCCAGGCCTTGAGGGCCGATGGCTTGGCCTGCGGTCGCAGGAGGACAAGCGCCGCCTCGAATAGGGCTGATCGTAGTGTCTCGTCACCGTTTTTGGTGATCCTGCCGCGCCGGTCGATCTCGCCGGATTGATGCGTTCGCGGTGCTAATCCGAAATGGGCGCCGACGGAGCGGGAGCGCAGGAAGCGGACCGGCTCGTCGATTGCAGCACGATAGGTCAGAGCTACGAGCGGGCCCACGCCGGGGGCGCTCATCAGCAGGAGGCAATCGTCGTCGGCGCGCGCCAGAGCCAGCATCTTCTTGTGCAGGCCGACATACTGTTCACGAACGACCCGGCGCACCGCCAGCATCGGCTCGATGATCGCTTGCAAGGAGGGCGCGTCCTCAATCAGCTCGAGGATGCGCGCTTCATAGCGAGCCCGCGTACCATGCCGACCTTGAGGCCGAAGTTGCGGAGCAGGCCGCGAATGCTGTTCTGGACATCGAGCAGCTTGGCCTGAAGGAAGCGTCGGCCACTCAGCAGCGCTCTAATCTTCTGGCTGGCCATCGTCTTGACGTGGACCGGGCGATAGAGCCCGACCCGCATCATCTGCGCGATGCCGCGTGCATCGTTACGGTCGGTCTTGTTCGGCCGGGCGCTTAGAACCGCCTGAGCGTGCCGCGTCTCGATGCAGATCACCGGAAAGCCTGCCTTCATAAGACCGGCATAGAGCCATTGGCACAGCGGGCCGGCTTCCAGGCCGACCCGCGAATAGCGGTCACTACACGCTGACAGGAACGCGCCGATCGCCTCCGGCGAACTCTCAGTCTTGCCGTCCCTGATGATCGATCCGCCTGCGTCCATCACGCAGACGCTCGTCGTCTTTACCGAAACGTCCAAACCGACAAAGCACTCATCGCTCTTCTCCCTGATCCGCTGGGCTGGATCGGTGGAGCCTAGAACGCATCGGCCACCGCCGCACCGCATCCGCGACGCGAGCGCAATGGCCCAACCTTTTTTTGTCTCGCCTCAATCTTGCGCCGGCGATGCGGCTGCCTAAATTTTCGGCCGCACGCCCCGCGGGGGGAGGAGACATGCCGTTCTCGTCGTTGATTGACCCGGTCGACCTGGCCCGCGCGGACGCCGCTTTGGAGACCGCGTGGAGTAAACTAAGGCCGACCGACTATTTCCGTCGAGGATGCCGCGAAGGAGCGGGCGCGGTTGGCTTACATCGCGGCGGACCTAGTCGCCGTCGATGCGCGACGGCACGGATCCCGATTGCCTATCGCCTTGTCCATAATGAACACAGATGGTGGTGCAGCGGCACGCTAATAGGCGATATCGATCGGTCGACCCCGGCAGCTTCTCACAAGGGATGAGGGCGGAGTTGGAGGATGAGTCCGATATTGTCCTCCTTGTCACTGCCTAATCGGACAGGCATCTCACCTTCGTGGCAAAATCCGACGGCTCGACGCCTCATTGACCGTCAGTCTTCGCACCGCTTGGCCCTTGGCCATAATAATGAGCAGACGTACTATCACCCCCCTCTCGCCGGTGCTGCGACAGGCTGCAGCCTTTTAGCTCCGTATGATATAGTCAAAGGCAGCCTCGAAAATTGTTGCGAGCCGCTCGGCGTAGCGGCTAGCTCACCCCCAACCTCGGCGAGGACAACGTCTGCGTCGCCATCCATTCCGATCATCTCCTGGGATCACAAAGACCAATGTCTGAAGACAACAACCAGCTTATCGATCTGTCAGCGATGGTCGTTGCGGCCTACGTGGCACATAACAATGTTACCCGCGCCGATCTGCCCGAGCTTATCGCGAAGACTCATGCGGCACTGACTGGCTTGGGAGCTGAAGCTGCCGCGCCTGCTGCCCAGCCGCTTGTCCCAGCGGTTTCGATCAGGAAGTCGGTTACCCCGGATGCGATCATCTCCCTTGAAGACGGCAAGGCATTTAGATCGCTGAAGCGCCATCTCAGCAGCAAGTACGGCATGACGCCTGACCAGTACCGAGTGAAATGGGGCCTGCCTTCCGATTATCCGATGGTGGCACCCAACTATGCCGAAGCGCGCTCAGCCTTGGCCAAGTCGTTTGGTCTTGGTCGGAAGGCTGCAGCCGCTCTCGGCAAGACTCCAATTGCCAAGAGCCCACGGCGGGTGAAGGCCAAGGCCTGACCGAAACGCGTGCTCGATAGAGCGATACCGGCCGACATGGCGACCAATGACAAAGAGGCTCCATGAACAGCGACAGAACTCGCAGGCCCACCAGCGCCCGGGACAAGGCCGAGGCACTGTTCAAGCCGGCCGTTCCGAAAGCACCGACGCCCGCCGACACGCGGCCGAGCGTTCCCGGAGCGAAAGAACTCGTTTCGCTCCGGATCGATCGCAGTGTGCTTGACCATTTTCAGAGTGGCGGACCAGGCTGGCAGGATCGTATCAACAACGCGCTGCGCCAGGCCGCGGGCATCGGTGGAGATGTAGCGGTCATGCCCGACGAACTGAACTCTTCGAACGACGGCTAGTGCGGCAATGGCGAAAGGGGATCCCATTCAGGAGGCATCGGCGACGGCCGAAGCGGCGACCTCGATCCCGAAATGCTCTCTTCGATCTCACGCCGGGCGAGGCACGCGTCACGCGCCTGCTGACATCGGGACAGAGCGCGACGACGTGTGAAGACGAGATGGCAAATACCGAGGCTTCAGGAGATCGGGCCCAGCACGCTTTAGAACTGTTGGCAGTCACGTCATCTGCCCGCTATCGGTCCGTCTGGCCGTGGCGCCCCTCTCCTGATTGGAGCGGAGGCAGAACAGGCCTCTCTATGACCTGACGGAGCGCAAAGCTTGATTGGATTCGCGCAACGTGCGGCAATCGGGACAACTGCGTCTTGTGAACATGCTCGAAGTCCTCGACGTCTCGGGCGATGACAGTGAGCAAATAATCGTCCTCCCCCGACATTAAGAAGCACCTCAAAACCGAGGGGCATTTGGCGACGGCCTTTTCGAATGCTGAAAGGGCGTCTTCACTCTGGCTGTTCAGAGCCAATCTGATGATAACGGTTACCCCTAGACCGAGCACCTTCTGGCTCAATCGTGCGTGATAGCCGACGATCACGCCTTCCTCCTCCAAGGCGCGTTGTCGTCGGGCTACTGCCGTGGCGGACAAGCCGATGCGCTCGGCGAGCTTGATATGGCTTGCACGGCCATCTTCCACGAGTTCGGACAAAAGGATACGCGACAGATTATCTAGAGCCATGTTGTGTTCCTGCGACCACGGCCAAGCTTACGCACGATGCTAGCGCCATATCCCCAATTATCGTTTGAATCCAATGAAATTGGCGATACTTCTATCGCAATTCGTCGAAATTCGCTGAAGCTCCTGCGCTACTATCTCCGCTCCAAACTCAGGAGGATTCAATGCGCGTAGGCGTTCCCAAGGAAATCAAAGTTCATGAATACAGGGTCGGCCTAACGCCGGAAGCCGCGCGAGAGTATGTGTCTGCCGGGCACGAGGTGCTGATCGAGACGAATGCTGGTGCTGGCATCTCCGCCTCAGATCAGGCTTACGAAGCTGCCGGCGCACGCATCGTGGCAACCGCGGCTGAGATTTTCGCTAAGGCTGAGATGATCGTAAAGGTCAAAGAGCCTCAGCCGTCGGAATGGACCCAGCTTCGCGAAGGACAAATTCTTTTCACGTACCTGCACCTGGCTCCGGATCCGGAGCAGACGGTCGGTCTGCTGAATTCCGGCGTAACCGCGGTCGCCTATGAAACCGTGACAGATCGCTTTGGTGGCCTCCCTTTGCTCGCTCCTATGAGCGAAGTTGCTGGCCGACTTTCAATCGAAGCAGCGGGGACTTGCCTGCAGAGGCACTCGGGTGGCCGAGGGATCCTGATCGGAGGGGTGCCGGGTGTGGCACCCGCGCGCGTTGCCATCATTGGCGGTGGGGTGGTTGGGACACATGCCGCCCGGATGGCCGCTGGGCTTGGAGCTGACCTTGTCATTCTTGATCGGTCCCTCCCCCGCCTTAGGCAGCTGGACGAGCATTTCGGTGGTCGCGTAAAAACGCGTTTCTCCACCCAGCAGGCCATCGAAGAGGAGGTGCTCGCAGCCGACGTGGTGATCGGGGCCGTTCTCATTCCGGGGGCAGCAGCTCCCCGTCTCGTTTCCCGCGAACAACTTTCGAGGATGAAACGCGGAGCGGTGCTCGTCGATGTTGCGATCGATCAAGGCGGCTGTTTCGAAACATCCCGACCGACGACCCACGCTTCACCCACCTTCGAAATTGAAGGGGTCATTCATTATTGCGTCGCCAACATGCCCGGAGCTGTACCGCTCACATCGAGTTATGCCTTGAACAACGCCACGCTGCCGTTCGGCCTAGCATTGGCGGCACGTGGCCTGAAAGCGATTGAAGAAGACCCGCACCTCGCCGCCGGCCTGAATGTGCATCGAGGTCGAATCACAAATCCACAGGTCGCCGAGAGTCTCAACAAGCCATACGAGCCGGTTCAAAAGGCGATTGCCGCCTGATGATTGAGCGATGAGCATTGGGATGCGACAAATGACGGAGCAGACATCGTGATCGATGAGCCGGACGGATTGAGCCTGGTCCTGACGGAAGGCTGCCACATACTGCCAGACTGACAGAGTTCGGCTCCAGGGCTATTTGAAGCCCGGACGGCGCCGCGACTTCGTCTTGATCTGTGCTGCAAGGCCAGCCTGTTTGACATTGGCTTCTTTCGCCAAACGAAGCCCGCGCAGCTTGAGCATGTTGTCCTCGCGGTGCTGGATCAGCTTCTCCGTCTCGGAGATAATCCTTGCGTGAGAGAGCGAGCGCGTTTGGATCTTCGAAAATTGGTTGTCGGCCGTTAAGCGCTGCTTTGAAAGTTCGAACATTACGATTTCCATTCGTATCTAGATTGAAAAGCAAAAAAGGCCGAGCAAATGCCCGGCCTTTCGAGTGGCTATAGTCGCTGGTGCCAGTACATCCGTGGTCAACGGCGACGGTTGCCTAATCACGCAGTCTGGAGCTGTTCCGCGGCCATCTTGCCGGACCGGTTGTCGCGAGCGACCTCGTATCCAAGCTTCTGGCCTTCCTGCAGGTCCCGCATTCCAGCGCGTTCGACGGCGGAGATATGTACGA